>METI01000094.1:30528-38243 GCA_001771285.1 candidate division NC10 bacterium RIFCSPLOWO2_12_FULL_66_18 | reverse complement strand
TGGGCATGATGATCCGGAGGAAGATCTGGAGGCGCGAGGCCCCGTCCACCAGGCCCGCCTCGTCCAGCTCCCGCGGGATCGAGTCGAAGTATCCCTTGGACATCCAGGCTGCGAAGGGGAGGCAGATGGTCACATAGGCGATGATCAGGCCGGTCAGGGTGTTGTACAGCTCCACGGCGGCCGGGAGACTCCAGACCAGCCGGAGAGCCAGGGAGGGAATCCCCCGCTCGCGGGGATGAACGAGACACGATGTGCCTACTGCAGTCCCAGCGCTCGTTTGGTTGCCACGTTGGGGTGACCTTCTTCCGGCGAGTCTATCCTTTTCCAAAGATTAGATCTGGAATAAACAAGACAACATTTGGGAAGAAGATCAGAAGTGCGGCCACGAGCGAAACGGTTACAAGGAACGGCAAAGATTCCAGGGTATAATCGTTTACGTCACACTCCAAAATCGAACACACGGCGTACATCGCCGATCCCACCGGCGGAGTAAAGTTCCCGATCGTAATCGTGATGATAAACACCAGTCCAAAATGGACAGGGTCAAAACCCAGCTCCGTCGCAATGGGGAGGAATATCGGCGTGAGCATGATAATCAGCACCGATCCGTCTATAAAACACCCGGCGATGAGGAGAAATATGACGATCAGTATCATGACGACATACGGGTTCGTCGTGATTCCCAGCATCACATTGGAGAACACCTCCGGTATCCTGTCCCAGACGATGCCGTAACCGAATATCCCCGACAAGGCAATCAGGAACATCACCGCACCGACGTCAATCGTGCTACCCTCGAGAGCTTCTTTGAATGCTCTCCCTCCAAGCTCTCGGTACGCAAATACCCCGATGAAAAACGAGTACACCACCGCAAATGCGCCGATTTCTGACGGCGTGAAGATACCAAACCTCAATCCTGCAAGGAGCATGACCGGGAACAGGACTGCCCAGATGCCGCCCAACGTCGCGCTGGCGACCTCCCTCGGTGACGGCCCTTTCGGTCGCTCGGGCTTGTATCCTCTCTTCTTGGCCGTCAGCGACACCGTGACGGCCAGAGAGACCCACAAGATGAGACCAGGGAGGATGCCTCCCGCAAAGAGCCTCCCGATGGACACTTGACCGACAGTCCCGTACAAGATGAAGCCGATGCCGGGTGGAATGATTGGAGTCATCAACGACCCGAAAGACAAGATGCCTGCCGCATACCCTTTGGAGAATCCCCGCTTGAGCATCTCGGGTCCCAATATGCGGGTTTGCATGGCGGCATCGGCAATGCATGAACCCGAGACCCCGCCCATTAGCGTGGCGAGCGCGATCGAGACTTGGGCCAGACCACCGCGCATGTGTCCGGTGAGCACCGTGGACAGCCTCAGAAGCCTCTCGGTGATGCCCGATTGGTTCATGAAATTGCCAGACATGATGAACAGCGGGACCGCCAGGAGGGCGAAGTTCTGGGTTTGGGAAATCGCGAGCTGGATTGGAATGGTAAACGGCAGATTCAGGTGTTGCGCAAAGAACAGTGTCCCCGCGATCCCTATGGAAAACGCCACGGGCATTCCCAGAAGAATGAGCACGATGAATGCGAAAAATACCAGGAGCATTTCTCCGGTCTCCTAGAGCACGGCCACAACGTCCCAGGCGGGTTGACGGGCTATCGATTCCTCTTTGGACTGGCTTTGATCTCGTCCCTGAACTTGAGGATCGTCGTGATCAGCAGCAGGGCGGCCCCTAGCGGAGCGCTCATGGTGACCCACGAGTAGCTGAAATCAGGGATGCCTTGAAAGGTTCTTGCTCTGCTCACGTAGGAGAGCCAGAGACCGGTTGGGATGAGGTATACCAGGAATATCGTGAGGATGGAATAATTCAGCAGCCGGCACCACCGCTGGGCCCTCTCCGGCAGATGACTTGTCAGCACTTCGACGGACATGAGCTTGTTCTTTCTCCAGGCAACATCGGCGCTGAAGAAACACGCCCAGGCGAAGATGCCGGTCGCCGCGTCAATCGACCAGTTGATGGGATGACCCACGAGTCTGGCGATGCCTGCTCCGAATATCAGAACGACCATCACCAGCAAGAACGTTCCCGCGAGAAAGGCTTCTACCGCGCAGAGGTACTCATAGAACTTCTTCATGATTCACGCTCTTGTCTCGCAGAGGAGAGAGGGTTGCGGGTCGATCGGTCTCCAAGAGGGCGAGCGCATGGACCAGCCACCTCGAGCAGAGGAGGAGCCGGTCCATGCACCGGAAGCACTGATTCCCAAACCCCGCTATTTCTTCCCGATCTCCTTGAAGACCTTGTCCTTTACATCGGCAATCTTCAAGACCTCATACGCTTTCTGTCCAGCCTTTTTGAAGGCCGCCAGGTCAACATTGTCTACGACGACCATCCCCCTCTTTGTGATCAGCTCTTGCTTGACCTCTTTCTCAAGCTTATCCATGATCAGCTTTGAGGTCTCTATCCCGGCCTTGTCGCATTCCTCGACCAAGATCTTCTGGTAGTCTGGCGGCAACGCATTGAACCACTTCGCGCTGACGACCTCATAGTTGACGAGCATGATGTGTCGGGTCTCACTCACGTACTTGAGCACCTCATAGAAACGCCCGGCCGGGATGTTGTTGTATACCAGCTCAACCCCCTCCATCACCTTTTGCTGAAGGGCCGGGTACATCTCGCCGAACGCCAGGGCGACAGGGGTTGCGCCCAGGGCGCGCACCGATTCCTGCCAGATGGGCGCAGGTGGAGTCCGGATGCGGAGGCCCTTCAGGTCCTCCGGGGTGCGGATCGGCTTGTTCGTGAAGAAGTGCCTGTAACCCTGCACCCAGCTAAACGAGAGGACCTTGAGGCCGTGTTTGTTGGCCAGCTCGTCGTGGAACCCCTTGATGGTTGGCGACTTCTGAAGCTTCGCCACTTCGTCAAGGTTCTCGGCAAAGTAGGGGCCATTCATAATGGCAATCCCAGGAACATAGTTCCCCATACGGGCGGAGTCGGTATTTTGCCCTATGTTCGCCCCTTGTCTTATCTGCTCGATGATGTCTTCCTCGACACCAAGCTGGGCGCTGTGGAAGACCTCGATCTTGAGACCGCCTTTGGTCTTCTCCTCCACGCGTTTGGCCCAGTTCAAGAACCCCAGATGGTACGGCTCCTTGGCGCCCAACACGTGGTTGAATTTCAGGACGAACTTGGGGGCCTGCGCCTCCGCCGTCGCACCGATGACCGCTAATGACAGAGCCACCAGGGCGAGCAGCATCAGCGCTCGTGTTGCGGTCCTCATGGGCCATCTCCTTTCGTCGATCTTGGGTTACACGCTCCGTCCTCCAAGAGTTGTCTTCCATCCCCCCTTTCTCTGTGTTGTCCCATTGCCGCAAGGTCTCTCGCTTCATGATCGCCCTCAGGCCATGGGGGCACTCCCCCGTGTGCGACGCTAGCGGTCCGGGCGTCCTCGGCTTCCCCGCTGGCATCACCTCCCCAGGGGAGCCTGCGACCGCCAGGCACGGATGGCCCGACTCACCGCGTTCCTGCCCAGGGCGGGCGTTTCAGAACGTCGGGGTTGGCCACGGCCGACGGGATCTTCCCCTCCAGGACCAGGCGAACGGCCGTGGCGACTTTGCGCTTCAGTTCGGTGATAGAGCCCTCGGAGTACCAGGCGGCGTGGGGGGTGAGGATGACGTTGTCCAGGTTGGCCAGGGGATGGTCGGCCGGCATCGGCTCGACCTCCTGGACATCCAGCGCGGCCCCAGCGATTCGACGCTCCATGAGGGCTTGAAGCAGGGCCCCGGGATCCACCACGCCGCCCCTAGCCGTGTTCACGAGGAACGCCGAGCGCTTCATCTTTCGGAGGGCGGCCGCGCCGATGAGATGGCGGGTCTCGGCCGTCAGCGGGCAGTGGACGGAGACGATGTCGGACGCCTCCAGCAACTCATCCAGGAAGACTCGCCGGATCCAGTCCGGCCAGTCATTCCGGTAAGGGTCGGTGGCCAGGATCGTGAGGCCGAAGGGGCGCAGTTTCTCGGCCAGCATGAAACCGATCCGCCCCAGGCCGACGATCCCCAGGGTCTGCCCGGCCAGCCTCGTTATCGGGGCGGCGGCGCGGAACTGCCAGCTCCCGGCCCGCACCTCGCGGTCCAGGGGGCGGATGCCCCGCTGGAGCGCCAGGATCAGGGCGGCGGCATGATTGCTCACCTCGTCGGTGCAGTAGTCGGGCACGAAGGCCACGATGATCCCGCACTCCGTGGCCGCCGCCAGGTCCACCGTGTCCACGCCGACGCCGTAGCGGCAGATGACCTTGCACCGGCGCAGCGCCTTGAGAACGCGCCGGGTGAAGGCCCCGTACTGGGTGAGGATCCCGTCGGCGTCGAGGCAGAAGCCCAGGAGGCCCTCCTCGTCGTACCGCTGGTAGAGTTCGACCGTGGCGATGTCCCGCAGGACGTCCTCTTCCGGGGCGATGGTGCCGTGGTTGCAGTCGGTGATGACGACGAGGGGTCGTGTCGTCGCAGTCATGCATTCCCCTGTAGCTGGATTGCCATGTTCGTCATCGAGCGTACAGAGATCGAGCCTGTCCGGGCAGTTGAGGAAAAGCGAATCAACGTTGGAGCAGGGAAACGGAAATCCTCCCACCTTCACTTTCGCGGTGTTTTATTTCGCTCGATAGCATATGGAATATACAGCACATACACGGCATGCCACTCACAGAAACATCCGAGCACGTGCACCGCTGGTTCCTGGCCGAGGTCGCCAAGCTCTGGCGGTGGCCAGGGGCATCCTCTTGTTGTTTGATTGCCGAGTCGTGTGGCTACCGCTGGTTCAGCATCTTCCGGCGTCCTTTCGCATTCCCCTCTGTCGATCCGTATCCGAGTCGCTCGGAAAGATCGGCTGCCACAGCGGTTAGCGACTTGCGGAGTTCCGCGAATCGGCGCTGGAGCAGTCGGCTCTTTGGGCCCACGATGCAGAGGGCGGCACGGACCTCCCCGGAATGGTCTCGGATAGGTGTAGCGATGCAGCGGATGCCTTCGATGTGCTCCTCGTTGTCGATGGCAAAGCCCGTCGCCCGAATGCGCGCGAGCTCGCGCCGGAAGGCGGCGGGCGTGGTAATGGTCCGGGCCGTCTTCCGCTCGAAAGCGTTGCGGCCGATGATGCCGTCGAGTTCTCGGGCCGGCAGCCAGGCCGCCAGGGCTTTGCCGACGGCCGTGCAGTGGATGGGCCGGATGCCCCCCACCTCCTGGACGACGCGCACCGGGCCCTCGGATTCGCGCTTGGCCACGACAGTCACGACGCCGTCGCGGAGGATCGCGAGGCTCGTGCCTTCGCCCGTGCGGCGACTGAGCTCGTCAAGAAACGGCATGGATATCTCGGCAAGCTGCTCCTTGGTCCAGGAGCGTCCGGTGAGCCGGAACAGCTTGGGCGCGAGTCTGTAGGCCCGTGCCTCTCCGTCCTGGACGAGGTAACCGAATTCGACGAGCGCCCGTAGCAGGTGGTGGGCAGTGCTCCGAGGCAATGCGGTTTTGCGGGCGATCTCGGCGAGCGTCGCGGAGCCGCCGTTGGCAGCGGCCGCCTCGATGACCCGGAGGCCGCGTTGGAGGGATTGGTGGGTCTTGGATGGGCTCGATCCCATGGGGCGTTTCCCGTGTTTCATATAATGGAATGATAAGTCCTAGGATATCTCACAGCATTGAACGTGTCAATCATCAGTTACCACCTCGAAAAAGGCTGTGAGACGTCGCTGGAACACTTGCGGAGGCCTGATCACCCCGAGGTGACCGGTCGCCCGACGTTCTCCTCGCGCGTTCTCGGGGGGAACGGGGGTGCTTGTCTCCCCGGGTTCGCCGGGGTATAGTGTGGCGTCACGCGGGGGGCAGGCACCCATGCGCCATCTCATCATCGGCACGGCCGGACACATTGACCACGGCAAGACGACGCTGGTGAAAGCCCTCACCGGCATTGATACGGACCGTCTGAAAGAGGAGAAGGAGCGGGGAATCTCCATCGAGCTGGGTTTCGCCTTCCTCACGCTGCCCGACGGGATCCAGGCGGGGATCGTGGACGTGCCAGGCCACGAGCGGTTCGTGAAGACCATGCTGGCCGGGGTGTGCGGCATTGATCTGGTGATCCTGGTGATCGCCGCCGACGAGGGCGTGATGCCCCAGACGCGGGAGCACCTGCACATCTGCGAGCTGCTCCAGGTGAAGCGGGGCCTGGTGGCCGTGACCAAGGCCGACCTGGTGGAGGCCGAGTGGCTGGAGATGGTCCGGGCGGACGTCGTCGAGACGCTGAAGGGGACGTTCCTGGACGGCTGCCCCGTGGTCCCGTGCTCTGCCACGACGGGGCAAGACCTGCCGGACCTCTTGCAGGCGATCCAGGCCCAGGCCGCGGCGGCCGAGCCCAAGCGGACCGAGGGGACGGTCCGCCTGCCCATTGACCGGGTCTTCACCATCAAGGGGTTCGGCACCGTGATCACGGGGACGTTGTGGTCGGGGACTCTCGTGGTAGGGGACGAGGTGGCGGTCCTGTCCGCGGATCTCCGGTCCCGCGTGCGGCGCCTGCAGGTCCACGGCCAGACGGTGGAGCGTGCGGTGGCCGGCCAGCGGACGGCCGTGAACCTGCCCGGGCTGGAGGTCTCCCAGATCGAGCGGGGGGATGTGTTGTGTCTGCCCGGGACGCTCCGCGCCTCAGAGACCCTTGATGCGACGCTGTCCCTCCTGCCGGACGCGCCGCGGCCGCTGGTGAACCGGGCGCGCATCCGCTTCCACCTGGGGACCAGCGAGCGGTTGGCGCGCGTGGTGCTGCTGGATCGCGAAGAGCTGCAGCCGGGGGAGCAGGCCTACGTCCACCTGCGGCTGGAGACGCCCTCGGTGTCCCTGCCCGGGGACCGCTACGTCATCCGGAGCTATTCCCCGGCCGTGACCATCGGCGGGGGAACCATCCTGGATCCGAATCCGCCGCGGGAGCGGCGCCCCCGGGTGAAGATGATCGAGCACCTGCGCATTCTGGAGCAGGGCAGCCCCATGGACCGCCTCGAACGGCTGCTCCTGGCCGCGGGGTTCGCCCCGGCGACCAGCGAGGAGTTGCGGGCGCGGAGCGACCTGGACGCGACCGCGGTGGCCGACAGCCTGCGAGAGCTCACGGAGAAGGGCGCCGCCGTCCTCGTGGGGCCCAAGGGCGAGGCGGGCGTCCTCCACGTCGAGCGCCTGGCCCAACTCGAGAAAGAGGTGCTGGCCCGCCTGGCAGAGTTTCATGCCAAGGAACCGCTGAAGGATGGCCTGGCCAAGGAAGAGCTGCGCAGCAAGCTTCCGGCGCAACTGACGCCTGCGACCTTCGGCTGGATGCTGGCGCGCCTGACCGAGGCGGGGAAGATCGCCGTCGAGCGGGACAAGGTCCGACTGGCGGAGCATCGCCCGACCTTGTCGGCGGCGGAGGAGGCGCTGAAGGCGAAGATCGAGGCGGCGTACCGCGGGGCCGCCTTCCAGCCGCCCACGCCCGAGGGGGTGCTCGCCGGTCTCCAGGCCGAGCGGAAACTCCTCCAGGCGGTCTTCCGCCGGATGGTGGACGACGGGATCCTGGTCAAGGTCAAAGAGGACATCTTCCTCCACCGGGAGCACTCCCAGCAGTTGCGCGAACGGGTACTGGCCCACTTCCAGACCCGGCCGAGCATCAACGTAGGCGCGATGAAGGACCTCTTCGGCGTTTCCCGGAAGTACGCCATCCCGTTCCTGGAGCACCTG
>METI01000094.1:13118-30510 GCA_001771285.1 candidate division NC10 bacterium RIFCSPLOWO2_12_FULL_66_18 | reverse complement strand
CTTCGGCGTTTCCCGGAAGTACGCCATCCCGTTCCTGGAGCACCTGGATGACGTCCGGATCACCCGGCGGCAGGGGGACGAGCGAGTGCCGTATAAGTAGCAGGGGAGCAGAGGTGCGGGGGAGCAGGGGTGCAGAGGTGCCGTCGGTCCCTCTGTTACTTTGTCCCTTTGTCTCTGACCTGTGGAGTTGCCTTTTCGGTTGACAACCCCGGGACTGTGGGGGATGCTACGCTCGGCCTGCGGAATGGCCTACAAGGAGAATCGCAATGTTCGGGTTGGGGATTCCGGAACTGCTCATCATTCTGGTGATCATCCTGCTGATCTTCGGGGCGAATCGCCTGGGGGACATCGGCAGCGGCCTCGGCAAGGCAATCCGCGGCTTCAAGGACTCCGTGTCAGGCAAGGACGCCATTGACGTGACCCCGAAGAAGGACACGGATCCGAAGCAGGGGAAGGGTTGAAGAACACCTAACCGTCTACCCGGGTGGCGCGTTTCCCCTGGCTCGCCCCGGGGTGGCCAACTCCCGCAAGATTCCCTCCAACCGGCGACGGACCTCGGCCAGCGCCTCGCCTTCCCCCCGCCGCAAAGACTGGATGACCTTCCTGATCCCCTGGAGCGCCGCTCTGGGGACAGCCTGCCGCCTTCCCCGCCCATAGGCCGGCCGGCCTTCCGCCACCCTGGGCAACGGCTGCTGTGCCAGGTCGTGCCCTTTCGTGGGCTGGATGGCTGCGCCGCCCCTGGCTCGGACTTGATGGCGGTGGCGGACGAGGATGCCAAGAATCTCGCGCACCAGCGGGATGTCATCCGGGTGGAGGTGGATCGTCTCCCGGAGGAGGGTCGCCTGGGCCCCGTACGGGCGGATCCGGCGGATCTCCTCCGGCAGGAGCTCTGTCCACGCCTCGTCGGAGAAGAAATAGCCCAGGGGGACATTCAGCGCTTCAGCGACTCGCTGGAGGACTTTCAGCGAGGGGAGTTGCTCGCCCCGCTCGATCTTGCCGATGTACGAATAGTCCACCCGCCCGACGAGGTGTGCCGCCAGGGCCTTCTGGGTGAGGCCCCGCATCTGCCGGATCTTCCTTGCCCGCTGACCGATCTGGACTGCAAGAAATGCCTGTGTTCGTTCCTGCATGGAGCGGGAAGTTACTGTGCTTCCTCTCGCGTGTCAATGTATATCCACCCGGCCAGGAGGCGGCACCGGCCGGGGGAAATCGGTGTCCATCGTAGGATACATATTCATAATACGTGTTGACAACATTGAATATATATCCTACGATCCTCCCGGGTCCATTTCATGCACAGGCAGAAGATCCGGCTCCTGCGGCAATTATCCGGGTCGGAGCTCCTGAGCTTTCTTCCGGGCAGGGCGCTGAAGCTGTATCTGGTCATGTTGGTCTCGGCGGAGCGGATCGGGCGCGAGGAAACCATTGAGGTGCAGATCATGCGGAGGGCCCTGGGCTGTGACCTGACCCGCGGCCAGCTCCTGAGGATCGGGACGGCGCTGGAGCGACGCGGCCTCGCCGTCCTCAGGCCCTCTTCCCGCATGCTGAAGTCTGGTGGTCGCGACGACACGTTGTGTTTTCGGCTCCTGGACCGGGGGGGTAGGGCAATCGATGGGGGAAGAAGGGCGCGAGTTCCGCGTGCTGGCCGTGGATGATGATTACTTGATCCGCCTGCTCCTCGCCGACGTGCTGACGAATGCGAGTTGCCGGGTGCTCACCGCCTCCGACGGCGCTGAAGCGGTGGAGATCCTGGAAAAGGAGCCGGTGGACCTCCTGATCACCGACTACGATATGCCCCGGATGAATGGCCTCGAACTCATTCGGTGGAGCAAGGCGCGCTTCCCCCACGTAACCGCAGTGATGATCACCGGACAAAATTGCCAGGCGCTGGCGGCAGAAGGACGGCAGTTCGGGGCACTGCGCGTCCTCCTGAAGCCCTTTTCTGTCGAGCACCTCCTCTCCCTGGTGGGGGAGATCCGGGGGACAGCACCGATCCCATAGCCGGCCACCGCTCATCCCTCCTCTCCCGGGCAGGCCCGCGGAGACGCCCTGCCGCGCTCCCGAAAGCACAACGCCGGTCCAGGCACCGCTACCGTGAGGGCGGCCCCTGGAGGTCCGCCCACGCAGGGAGTCCTCCGAGGGCTGTCGCTGTCTTCACGGCCCGGAGGATCGCCTCTGCCACGGAATCGGCGGCCGCGAGGCCGACCGCATTGAGGTCCGCCTCGATCTCGCCGGTCGCGAGGGCGATGGCCAGGTCGCCATCCAGGGTGGTGTGGACGGGGGCGATGGTGCGAACCATGCCCTGGTGCGCCATCTGAGCCATCTTGGTCGCCTGGACCTTGGTCAGGCGGGCATTTGTCGCCACGACGGCCAGCGTGGTGTTCTCGGCGTCGTACCCGCGACGCACGACGCCTGCCCGCATGGCAGCAGCGGTGTCCACGAGGCGACGGCTCTCGGGCGTCTCCCTGGCACCAGCCAGGAGTTGCCCGGTCAGCGGATCCCGGACATCGCCGAAGGCGTTTACCACGGCGAGCGCCGCCACCATGACGCCGCCGGGCAGCGTGACGCCGGCCGTCCCCAGGCCGGACTTCATCGCCTGGGTGATGCCGAACAGCTTTCCCACCGTTGCCCCCGTGCCGGCACCGACGGAGCCCTCGGGGATCAGGCCAGTCGAGGCTTGCTGGCACGCGGCATAGGCCATGCGCGGATCCGGCCGGGCCCGGGCATCGCCGAGGCGAAGGTCGAAGAGGATCGCGGTGGGGACAATGGGGACGCGGGTGACCTGCACGTCGAAGCCGATGCCCCGCTCTTCCAGGTACTGCATGACGCCGGCTGCCGCGTCCAGGCCAAACGCGGACCCGCCGGCCAGCAAGACCCCGTGGACGTGCGGCACCAGGTGGAGGGGGGAGAGGGCATCCAGCTCCCGCGTGCCGGCCGCAGAGCCTCGCACGTCCGCGCCGCCCACCGTGCCCTCCGGGCAAAGCACGACGGTGCAGCCGGTGCAGCCCTTGGCGTCGGTGGCATGGCCGACCCGGATACCCGGGATCGCAGTCAGCATAATTCCTCCATGCTTCAGGCGGGCGCATCATACTTGAAGGGCCCCCGAGGCGCAATGGGAAGGGCGATGCAGGTTTTGCATTGTGTTCTGGCGATTCCTCTGATAGCGTCCCGTCCGAGCCAGGGAGAGCGAAAGCCTTGAGGAGGGGAAGGAATGCCTGACCGACGGACAGACCCAAGAGCCGAGGTTGACTTGGAGGTGCACTACCGGACGGCGCAGGAATTCCTGTCCGCTTACGCGCGAAACATCAGTGGGGGTGGGATGTACATTCGGGCCCAGGAGTCCCTTCCCTTGAACCAGGCGGTCCGGGTGCGCTTCACCCTGCCGGGCGTCGCCCACAAGTTCGAGATCCGCGGGATCGTGGTCTGGTCCAACCCCGCTCCCAGCCGCAGCTCGTTCCCATCCGGGATGGCGGTCAAGTTCACGGAGATTGATCCGAAGTCCCAAAAAATCATTTCCGATTTCGTCAACAAGATCACTGGGCCATCCTCCACGCCGGCCTCTACGCCGCCACAAAAGCCGCCCGAGGCGTGACGGGTATCGCCCAGGCGTGCGATCCGTTTCCCGACGGTATTCCTGGGATCGTTGAGGAGATCATCCCCACCCGCATGACAGCACTGGAAGAGGCTGGACTTCCCGTGGGCGATTGAGCATCTTCCTGATGCGATCGGCGGCGGCTCATCCTGGCCCGCCGCCGATGCGTTTTGCATCCCCGGACGAGAACGGAGGCGGATTGGGCCTGGTGGCCCTCCTGGTCTTCAAAACCAGTGTGGCGCCTAATCCGCGCTAGGTGGGTTCGATTCCCACACGCCTCCGCCACCTTCCTGCCAGGAGAACAGGAGCCGGAAGGGTGCGCCGGTCCGATTGCCTCCGATGGCTGCCTGAGGGGCACCTACATTTCCCGCCTGGCCCCGCACGTCTCAACTCCCACCCTCATGGCCCTGGCCCGGCACCGGGACTACCGCACGACCCGGCGCTACGTGCAGGTTGACGGGAGCCACCTGCGGGCGGCGGTGGAGCGGCTGACCGAACCTGGTTGTCATCCTGCTACGGCCCTGGTAGACTCCCTACTCGCATCGGCGAAGAGTGAAGGGGAGACATCATGAGCGGACGTGACATCTTGCAATACCGGGTCTTGGTCACGAAGGACCCGGAGACCGGGAGTGTGGTGGCGGAGGTGCCAGCCCTTGGCATTGCCGACCACGGGGCGGACGTGCCGGAAGCCCTGGCGAATATCAAGGCTATGGTCACCTTCCATGTCGAGTGCCTTCAGGAGGAGGGGGAGTCCATCCCGCCGGGTGAGGAAAGGGAAGAAGGATTCTACGTTCATGTGAAGCTTCCCGCGCATGCTGCTTAGCCCCCTTCGACCAAGGGAAGTTATCCGCAAGTTGGAAGTGGCAGGGTTTCGGTTCCGTCGGCAGAGCGGGTCACAAGCATTCCGTGAAGACGCCTGAATGGCAAAGGACCGCAGACATGAGGCAGCCAAGCAGGAAGCAGAATGTCAGAGTCGCTCGACCCCGAAGGTCAATCGCGTCCCTTCGTTTTGTGGGGATGTGGGCTGATCGAGACGACATGAAAGATTCGGCCAAGTGGATACGAGAGCAGCGGGCCGGATGGATCAGGCGGGCAGCCCACGATGGCGGCCGCTGATCGAGTCATCCTCGATTCAGACGTCCTCATCGACCTGGCGCGTGGTGACGCCCTGGCAGTCGATCTCGTTGACGGATTGATCAGCCAGGGCGAACGCCCAGCCATTTCCATCATCTCGGAGATGGAACTCTTCCTGGGCGCCCGAACGAAGGTAGAGCAACGCAGCGTGCATCAACTGGTTCAGCGGTTCGAGGTTCTTCCTGTCTCCGAGATGATCTCCGTTCGGGCACGCAACCTCACCGTGCGGTACGCAAGAAGCCACGGCCTGACAATTCCGGATGCCTTCATTGCCGCGACCGCGATCGCCAATCGTGCCCTGTTGCTTACCAGGAATGTGAGACACTTCTCCTACATTCCGCGCCTTCGGGTGCGCGTTCCGTACGGTGGGGGTGCGTGATGCGCTCGCTCGGGTCAGTTGGAGGCAGGGTGATGATGCGAGAGTTTGACAGCGTCGTACTTTCCTGTGACCTGCCAGAGCACGGGCTCGAGCACGGGGACGTGGGCACAGTGGTACTCGTCCATCCCGGCGGGGGATACGAGGTCGAGTTCATGGTGTTGGATGGGGAGACGCTGGCCGTGGTGTCACTGCGCGAGGATCAGTTGCGACCCATCGGGCGACGCGAGATTGCGCACGCGCGACCGGTACAGGTGGGCTGACTCTGTGAAGCAAGAAATCGGGCCTTACGGAGGAACAGTTCCTAGACCTTGTTTCGAGAGAGGATGGAACGATGCGTAAGTATACGGTCGTTGTTCATTCCGCCGAGGAGGGCGGGTACTGGGTCGAAGTTCCCGCTCTACCCGGATGCCTGTCTCAAGGGGAAACCGTTGAGGAGGCGCTCGCCAAGATCCGCGAGGCCATCGAGGCGCACTTGGAAGCCTTACGGGGAGAGGGACAGGAAATCCCTTCCGAGCATGGACTGGTGATCCGAGAAGTCGAGGTTGCTGTTGCCTAGCCAGGAGGCCGGGGCAGGGTCCGGGAGGGGCGTTTGATTGTGGGAGTAACCGGCACCCAGACCGGCACCGTGATTTTGACGGTCTCGCAATTGGTTAAATCTGTTGAGGATGCTGAATAGGTAGAGGCGATTCCCACACGCCTCCGCCAGCATACAGGCAAGCCTGCGAAAATCGTGGGCTTGCCTTTGTTTTTGCGAGATTGGAAAAGCCGAGTCCGTTCGGTGGTGTAGGACGGCGCAGGCCGATTCCTGGCTCCGCGATGTGATCGGGACCGCAGCACGCCCCTCAGGCGAAATCGGTTTTCCTTGCTACCGAATTGGGCTAGACTAAAGCTGTTCACCTGATTCCCGGACGCCCATCTGGAGGGATCGGCAATGGGGCGCTTCATGGAGGGCCTGTTACGACTCCTGGCGGGGGAGCCCTGGTCGGAGCGGCGCAGGCGAGAGCGGCGCTTGCTGGAGGAGCGCCGGCATTCACCACCGGATGAAACCACCGAGCAAGAGCGCCGCGCGGCGGAGCGTCGTCGGGACGACCGGCGGGGTAAAGGATGGCTCCGTTTCTGGAATCCGCCCTGAGAAATTGGCACCGGACACCCTTTTGAGGTCTGGGCTTCCTTATTGACGGTCTAATACGCTCCTGATACGCTCCCCCGCACGGGTTGCCCCTGTTCGGCGTTCGGAAGGCAAACCTGCCCTCTCGCGGCATTTCTCAATGCTGCCCTGTAGAACGCCTACGATCCTGAAGGAAGGAGGGTCATGGGATGAGATACCTTGTGACTGCGTCGGAGGGACCAGGGTTCGCTTCCCCGGAAGAAGCCGTGCACGTCCTGGAGAATGTGATCCTGCCGAGCTTTGATGAGCTGATCAAGCTTGAGCGGGAGAAAAAAATCCTGGCGGGAGGACTGCCGGTTGGAGACCGGGCGTTTGTGTTTATCGTGGAGGCGGCTTCCAATGACGAGGTAGACAAGCTTTTGAGGCGCCTCCCGATGTGGGGAGCAATAGAGTGGCATGTCACCGCGCTCCAAACCTTTGAAGGGCGGGCGACTCAAGAGCGTGAGGTCGTCAAACAACTGAAGAAAAAGGTGCACTAAGACGAGGGCCGCCGCCTTAGGCGGCGGGAGAGGAACCCCCGCATATCCTTAGCGGGGACCCATGTGCGGACGCTTCAGCCTCGGCACTCCCGCCACAAGCCTGGTCGCACAGTTCAACCTGTTCGGGGTCCCGGCCTGGGCTCCGCGCTACAACATCGCCCCCACGCAGCAAGCCCCCACCGTCGTGAAAGCCGCGTCGCAGCTCGCCCGGCAATTCAAGATGCATCGTTGGGGTCTCATTCCCCCCTGGGCGAAAGACCCTGGCATCGGATCGCAGTTGATCAACGCCCGCGCCGAGACCGTGGCAATCAAGCCTGCCTTTCGGAAAGCCTTCCGCGAACGGCGCTGTCTCATCCTGGCGGATGGCTTTTTCGAATGGCAGCGTCGGGGCCGCCACAAACAGCCCTTCCACATCCGGATGCGTGATGGCAGGCCCTTCGCCTTTGCCGGGCTCCGGGAATACTGGGAGGGCCCCGAGGGACCGGGGATAGACTCCTGCACGATCCTCACAACGACCACCAACGAACTCGTCGGCGCTCTCCACGACCGCATGCCCGTGATTCTTGCCCCGCAGGATTACGATCTCTGGCTCGATCCGGGCATCCGGGAGGCCGAACGGCTGCAATCTCTCCTGCATGCCTACCCCTCCGAGGAGATGGCGGCATATCCGGTCAGTACGCGGGTCAACAATCCTGCGAATGACAGTCCTGAGTGTGTGGAGCCTGCCGTGTAGCGAAGGCGACTCGTTTCTCCGGATTTCGTGGGGGGTGCGAGGGCCGCGACACCCGTCCATCCATTGCGGTCGGAGCTGGCTTGGTGTACGGTCGGGGCGCCAAAGACGGAGGGGCGAGAAGCTGGGCGCCGATACGAGAGAAGGGGGGCTGCGATGAATGAGCCAACATTGGACACCCTGGCGCAACGCTTGGAGAGGGTCGAGCGGGAAAACCGTTCGTTGAGGCGCGTGGGAGTCTTGATGCTCGTCGGCGTCGCCGCCTTGTTGATCGCGGCACAGGCGACGGCCAATCGGGTCGTCGAGGCGGAAAAGTTCGTTGTCCGGGATGCGAGCGGGAAGATCCGCGCGGAGTTGGGAGCGCCGCCGGACGGCCGGGTGGCCTTGACGCTCTTCGACAGGGAGGGGGGGCTCCGGGTCGAACTGCGAGTCCTCATCGATGGCAGGGTGGGCCTGCTCCTCCACGACAAGGAAGGGAAGTCCCGGGTGGCCTTGCGGGTGCTGGCCGAGGGAAGGCCCGTCCTGGGTCTCTTTGACAAGGACCAGAAACTTCTCTGGCAGGCGCCATAGGGATGAGGGCCTTCGCCCGGATATTGGTACCGGACACATTCTTGATTGCGGATGAAACGAAGAGGTCTGTTGCTCTCTGCTGGAGAGGAGAACGGATGCGGATTCCTACTCCGGCTCGACCAGGAAGAGGCCGAGGGACAGCGAGGTGGACCAGCCGAGGGCCGTGAACCGGAGGCCGTGCGCGATCGGCTCGCCTGGCTTCCGCCGCTCTGGCGGCTCCACCCACACGATTTCCCCCTCCGCCGTGACCGGCCCCTTGGGCGTATGCAGAGCGAGTTCCACCACCGTCCCAGGCGGAATGACCCCCGACAGGCGGAGAAACAGCCCCCCTCGACTCATATTCCCTGTCTGTCCTTGCACCGGCGGAGGGCCCTGATTCTTCGGTTGACACGTGACGGGAAGTTCCAGTGGCAGGCGGATGCCGGCCTGACGCTTCTCTCCCCTGGAGAGGAGCAAGTCACGGAGGGTTTTTTCCTCGTCAGGCGCGACCTTATGGAAGACAATTCCGTGGGGGACCGCTTCTCCCGGGGCAGCGGGCTCCCCGGCCCAGACCACCTGGGCTTCCACCTCGATAGGGCCGCGATCCGTCTGGAGGCGAACGCGGAGGGGGGTCCCAGGCTCGAGGCGGTCGGTCAGGTCCACACAGGTTCCTGATTCGCCCAGGTTGCGGGTCCAACCCACCCCGGCTTTGATGGGTGCGGGAACTTTTGGCTTGTGCAGGAGCGGTAGGTGAATCAGGTACCGGGCGAATTTTCGCCGGTTCGATTCATCAGGCATGGCCAGCCTCCAATGCCCCAAGCATACGCGGACCGGGGTGACCTTGGCAAGGTGGATTTCACGGGCGTCGAGCGGAGACAGAGGGGCATGCTGAATCCGGCCTCAATCCCCTCACCGCAGGACATTCCGATTGCGTGTTTTCCGGGACAGGCGTATCGGAGGGGCAATCGCAAGGAAGAGCTGGCCGGCTGCGGGTGCGCCCGGCTCTCGCCCATCTCCACGGAAGCTCCTTTCCACCCCGAGAGGCCATCATGAACATCATCGTGCGCGACTTTGTTCGGCCCGATCCGGCTCTGGTGAAGGGATTCGAGGGGATCCCGACCGGCATGGTGTCGGACGCCATGGGGCGGGGGAACAGCATGGCGGCCGAGATCAAGCAGGTCTGGCCGGGGGCCAAGGTGCTTGGACCGGCCGTCACGGTCCGGACCTTCCCGGCCGACAATCTCATGATCCACAAGGCGGCCACGCTGGCCAAGCCGGGGGACGTGCTCGTCGTCAACGCGGGGGGCTACAAGGACGCAGCGGTGTTCGGGGATCTGCTGGGCTATTCCTGCAAGGTGCACGGCATCGCCGGGCTCGTCATTGACGGGGCCACCCGGGACGCCGAGGGGCTGGCGGCCGTCGGATTCCCGGTATTCGCGCGCGCCGTCCTCCCCATGGGCCCGTTCAAGGACTCCCCCGGCTCCATCAATCTGCCCATCAGTTGCGGCGGCATCGCCGTGCGGCCGGGGGACATCATCCTGGGGGACGCGGACGGCGTCGTGGTGATCCCACAGGAACATGCGGCCGAGATCCTGGCCAAGGCGCAGGCTGGCGTCGCCAAGGAGCAGCAGCTCCGGGAACGGATCGCACAGGGCGAGTTCATCTTCGACATCCTGAAGCTGGACGGCGTCCTGAAGAATCTCGGCGTCGTCGAGAAGTGACCCGGCGGCTCATGGGAATGGATCTCAATCGTCCATGAAACCCAAGGTGCTGGTGACGGAACCCATCCACCAGGTCGGGTGGAATCTCCTCGCCGCGGAGACCGAGGCCGTGGCCTGGGCCGGGCCGCAGGCAGAGCCGCTGGTGCAGGCCCTCGAGGAGGCGCAGGGGGGTCATCGTCCGCTCTGCGCGCTTAGCAGGGGACGTCATCCGGGGCGCCAAACAGCTCAGGATCATCGCGAAGCACGGGGCCGGGGTGGAGAAGATCGATGTCGCCGCGGCCACGGCCTGCGGCGTGGTTGTCACATCCACCCCGGCGGCCAATGCCCAGTCGGTCGCGGAACTTGCGCTGGCCCTGCTCCTTTCCGTCGCGCGGCGCATCGGCGAGTACACCCGCGACCTGACCCTCGGAAAGCCCCAGTTGAGGCAGGCCTACCAGGGGATCGAACTGCAGGGCAGGGTGCTGGGCGTCATCGGGCTGGGCGAGATCGGGCTGCGCGTGGGCCGGCTGGCGGGCGGGACGCTGGGGATGCGCGTCCTCGCCTACGACCCGTACCGCGATCCGTGGCCGGAGGGGATCGAGCGGGTCCGGACCCTCGATGCCTTGCTGGCGGAGGCAGATTGCCTCTCGATCCACGTGCCGCTCATGGAGGAGACGCGAAAGCTGATCGGGCCGGCAGCGCTGGCGCGGGTGAGGCCGACGTGCATCCTGGTGAACACCTCGCGAGGCGAGGTCGTGGACGAGGCGGCCCTGGCCGAGGCGATCCGGGGTGGCCGACTGGCCGGGGCGGGACTGGACGTGGTCGTGGACGAGCCGATCCGGCCCGATCATCCCCTGGCGGGCCTTCCAAACGTCCTCCTCACGCCCCACCTGGGCAGCGTGACGGAAGACGGCCTGATGCGCATGGCCCGGGCCGCGGCCGAAGAGGTCCTGCGGGTCCTGCAAGGGGAAGTCCCGCGGTATCCGGTCAATCCGGAGGTACTCACGAGATCCCTCTGGTGATTGCCCGAACGAGCGAAGGGAACCGGGCTCAGCCGCACCGGCAGGTTTCGACGGGTCGCCCCCGCGGCCTGCGCAAGGCGAATCCTGAGCCACCCCCCGCAAACGCGGGGCGGCGTCGAAGTCGGGAGGGCGGAGCATTCACCTCTTCGTGAGTAATCCGGGCTGGGCCGGTGTCCACCGGAGGAAGTAAGAGAGCCGTCTACCGTCCTCTTCGCGTAAAGCGACTAAAGTGGCAACGTCCCCTTCCCCGTCCCTCCCACGCTATAACGCCGGGTCACCCCACCTGACGAGTAGTCCCCTATCCTATTGAGGCGGAAATCCATCCGCCAAAATCTTTGACAAGTGACCTACATCCCCTTCGCGTCCGCTTCCCCGAGGTCCCCCCTCATTCCATTCAATGTCACGGAACAGGGCCAGGCGAATTTTCCTCTTGCAGGCTCCGGCGCGGGCCGGCATGGTTTGGGAGGACGGTAGGCGGCTTTTTGCGATCGAATCACGGGGGGGCTCGGAAGATGCGTCTGAAGACGATCCTCATCGCGGCAGCCGGGGTGCTCCTGGGGATCCTTGTGGCCGCAGTCCTGGCCTTGCGGTCCATGGATTTCAACAAGTACAAGGCCCTGATCGCCGAGCAGGCCAAGGCCGCCACCGGCCGGGAGCTGAGGATCGGGGGCAACCTCGACCTCCAGATCGGCTTCTCGCCGGCCGTGGTGGTCGAAGACGTCTCTTTCGCCAACGCTCCCTGGGGATCCCGGCCGGAGATGGTAAAGGTTCGCCGCTTCGAGGTAGAGGTGGCCCTCCTGCCCCTGCTCTTTCGCGACGTCCGGATCAAGCGCCTCATTCTGGTGCAGCCGGACATCCTGCTGGAAACGGACGCCAAGGGTCTCGGCAACTGGTCCCTCGGCGATGCGGCGCCCTCGGCGCGTCCCGCGAGGAAGCCCGGTGGGACCAAGGCGGGGCCGGCAGGCATGGCGCTGGAAAAAGTGCGAATCGAGAATGGCACCCTGAGGTACCGCGAAGGCAGGACCAGGCGGGTCATGAGTCTCGTCCTCGATCGGCTGGATCTCCGGGCAAAGGATCTGACCGGTCCGCTGGTAATTGATCTGGCCGCGACCTACAACGGGAAGGCGTTTACCCTGGCCGGAACCGTGGGCCCCCTGGGTGAGCTCCAGGCGCCGTCGCGACCCTACCCGGTCAAGCTCACCCTCAAGGCCGGTGGCGCCACCATGGAGGTGGAGGGCACGATCGCCAAGCCGATGGAGGCCGCGGGCCTTGACGTCAAAGTGACGACAGAGGGGGAGGAACTAGCGGAAATTGCCAGGCTGGCGGGCAAGGCCATCCCTGCCGTCGGGCCGTTCGCCATGACGGCGCGGGTGACCGGCACCGCGCAGGCGCTGTCCGTAGCGGGCATTGACGCCAGCGTCGGCAAGGCCGAGCGGGTCCTGGTCAAGGCGACCGGTGCGGTGAGGGACGCCCTCAACGCTAGGGGGATCAACCTGGCCGTTGCGGTCGAGTCCAAGGACCTGAGGTCGGCGGGGAAGACCTTCGAGGTGGATCTACCCCCGCTGCCTCCCCTGAGCGTAGCCGCGCGGGTCCGGGATGCCCAGGGGGCCTACGCCTTCGACGGTCTGAAAGCCAGCGTCGGCAAGAGCCACCTGGCCGGCAGCGGGACCATCTGGATCGCCGGACCACGACCGAGGCTCAAGGCGCAGCTTACCTCGACGCTGGTGGACCTGTCCGAGTTGCTCCCGAGGGATGGGGCGATGCGGACTGGCGCCGCCTCGCAGAAGATCCCGGCAGCGAGCGAGGACAAGCGGGTGTTCCCTGCCGATCCCCTTCCGCTCAGTGTCCTCAAGACGGCCGACGCCGACCTTGACCTCAAGGTGGACCGGCTGGTGCTGCCGAACAAGTTTTCCGTCGAAACGCTGGCGGCGCGTGTCGCGCTGTCAGGGGGACGGGTCGAGGTCCAGCCTTTCGGCACCCGGATTGGCGGCGGCGCGGTGACCGGACAGATCGCGCTCGATGCGTCCTCGGAGAAGGCCGCCAGCCTGGCGGCCAAGTTGGATGCGAAGGCAATCGACCTGAATCAGGTGCTCCGCCAGATGGGCAATCCCGATCTCGTTACAGGGATCAAGACCGACGTTGCCCTGAACCTCAGGGGGAGCGGCGGCTCGGTCCGGGACCTGATGGCTGGGCTCAACGGGGACCTGCTGTTGGTCTTGGGTGAGGGCAGGATCCACTCGAAGTTCATCGAGTGGTTGGGTGCCGATCTGCTGACTCAGATCGCCGAGCGACTGAACCCGTTCGGCAAGTCGAATCCGTACACCGAACTCAAGTGTGGGGTGATGAGGTTCGCGGCCAAAGATGGGATCGCCTCCGCGGATAAAGGCATCGCCTTCGAGACGAGCAAGATGACCCTGGTCAGCAGCGGGACGGTCAATCTCAAGACCGAGGCCATGGATTTCTCCCTGCGCCCGGACACACGCCAGATGCTGGGCATCAGCGCTGGCGAATTGGTAAAACTTCTCCGCGTTCGCGGTACCCTGGCGGAACCGACGTTGGGCATTGATGAGCTGCAAACCGCGAAGAGTGCCCTGTCCATCGGGGCGGCCGTGGCGACGGGCGGCCTCTCGTTCCTCGCCGAGGCTCTGGTGAAGCGGGTGATGGCAGACCCCCGACCCTGCGAAACCGCCCTGGGCAGGACGCCCGCGCCTGCCAGGGCCGGGTCTGCGCATTCGGATGCGGCGCCGGCCGGCCAGGAGCCGCCGCAGACGGGGGGCGGCATCGAACAGTTCTTCCGGGGCCTGTTCGGGAGGTGACCCGCCAAGGTTTCGCGCCGTCTCTGCTTCATCCCTGACCACCGGCACGGCGAGGCGGCACACGTGGTAACCTGACCCGGGCTCCAGGCGCTAACAGAGGGAAGGTGACGAAAGTGGCAACGTCCCCTTCTCCTTTCCATATACTCGAAAAAGCAAATTACAAAGGCCTGACCTCGATAGGCCGAGTTTGGGCTGGGAGAGGGAAGCGGGCTTAGCGGGGAAAAGCGGCGAGGAGGGCGCGCTGGGCGGTGAGGTCGCCGTCGGGCCGGAACGTCTCGTAGACTGCCAGGCGATCCAAGAGGCCGGTGTAACGCTGGCGGAGCTTCAGCGGAACCTCATCGGGCGTCCCCACGACGGCGAAGGCGTCCAGCATCTCGTCGGTGATGAGGGCGGCCATCCCCTCCCAATCTCCCTGAACGGACTTGCGGGTCAGGTCCTTCGCCACCTGCCCCCACCCGTGACATTCCAGGATGACGCGGTAGTTCGGCGTCGAGGCGTAGAAGCCGATCTGGCTCTTGACGTTCCGCCGGGCGGCCTCCATCTCTGCCGTGTCACGGCCGGTGACGATGAATGCGGAGCTGGCCAGACAGAGGTCCGCCCGCTTCCGATCGCTCGCCGTGAGGCCTTCCTCCATGTTGGGCAGCACCACCTCGCGCAGGTACTTCGCCGAATGGAACGGATGGACCTGGAAGCCGTCGCACAGCTCGCCCGCCAGGCGGCACATATATGGCTGAACCCCGGCGATGTGGATGGGGATGCGGGGGTGGGCGATGGGCCCCGGGTTGAAGAAGGGGGTCATCAGAGTGTGGAAGTAGAACTCGCCCCGGTAGTTGAGAGGCGTCCCGTGCTGCCAGCAGTCCCAGATCGCCCGCAGGGCCTTGATGTAATCGCGCAGGCGAGGGCCGGGAGCATCCCAGGTGAGGCCGTAGCGCCTCTCGATGTGGCCCTTGACCTGGGTACCCAGCCCGAGCAGGAAGCGCCCCTCCGACAGGGCGGACAGGTCCCACGCCAGGTGCGCCGTGACGATGGGGCTTCGGCCGAATGCGATGGCGATGCTGGTTCCCAGCGCGAGCCGCGTCGTGTGCTCGGCTGCCAGGATCAGGGGCAGGAACGCGTCATGCTGCGTCTCCGAGGTCCAGGCCCCGTCGAAGCCCATCGCCTCGGCCTGGCGGGCCTGCTCGGCCCCCCCCGATAGCGGCCCCGCCAACCGCACGTCGAGTTTCACGCCGCACCGCCTCCCGAGCAAACCGTGTGCATCATCCCGCGGAATTCTTTACGCTGGAGAACTGCGTCGGGAGAGGACCTCGCCCAGGCCGTATTCAGCCCACCGGCGATCCACCAGGCGCCGGGTGGCCTCGTCCATGACGATCTGGTCGGGCCAGGGGCGGGTGAATCCCTCCTCCGGCCACTTCCGGGTGGCGTCCACCCCCATCTTCGACCCGTACTTGGGCAGGCGGCTGGCGTGATCCAGCGTCTCCACCGGGCCCAGGACGAACTCGATGTCCCGCTGGGGATCGATGTGGTTCAGCGCCTTCCAGGCCACCTCGGAGTAGTCGCGGACGTTGACGTCCCGGTCCATCACCACGATCACCTTGCTGACCATGGCCTGGCCCAGGCCCCACAGGGCGTGCATCACCTTGCGGGCGTGGCCCGGGTACTGCTTGTCGATGCTGACCAGGACCAAGTTGTGAAAGATCCCCTCGAAGGGCATATGGAAGTCCACGATCTCGGGGAGCTGCTTCTTCATCAGGGGGAGGAAGAGGCGCTCGATGGCGGCGGCCATGTGGCAGTCCTCCATGGGTGGCCGCCCGACGATGATGGTGTGGTAGATGGGGTCGCGGCGGCGCGTGACGCAGGTGAGGTGGAAGACCGGGTAGTCGTCGGCCAGGGAGTAGAAACCCGTGTGGTCGCCGAAGGGGCCTTCGCGCCGCAGCTCCTCCGTGTCCACGTAGCCCTCCAGGACGATCTCCGCGTTGGCCGGGACCTCGACGTCCACGGTCTCGCACCGGATCATCTCCACCGGCTGCTTCCGGATGAAGCCGGCGACCAGCATCTCGTCGATTCCCTCGGGGAGGGGCAGGGTCCCGGCGAAGCAGACGGCGGGGTCGGCGCCGATGGCCACGCCGACCTCGACCCGGCGGCCCTGGCGCTTGGCCTTGCGATAGTGGGCCGCGCCGCCCTTCTGGATGTGCCAGTGCATGGCGGTGGTCCGCTCGTCGAACACCTGCATCCGGTATGTCCCGCAGTTGCGGACGCCCGTCTCCGGGTCCTTGGTGAAGACCAGGGGGAACGTGATGTAGCGTCCGGGGTCCTGGGGCCAGCATTGGAGAATGGGGATGCCCGCCAGGGAGGGGTTGTCCCGGACGATGATCTCCTTGCAGGGACCGTCCCTGACCACCTTGGGGAAGGCGGCGGCCAGCTCCTGCAGCTTGGGCAGCATCCGGAGCTTGGCCAGCAACCCGTCGGGCGCCTTGAGCTCCAGGATCTCCTGGAGCTCCGCCGCGAGATCGTCCAGCGTCTTCACCTCCAGCGCCAGGGTCATGCGCGCCGGGCTGCCGAAGGCGTTGATCAAGAGGGGCATGGACGAGCCCTTCACTCGCTCGAAGAGCAGCGCCGGGCCCCCCTGCTTGCTCACGCGGTCGGTGATCTCGGTCACCTCGAGAACCGGGTCCACCTCGACCGGGATGCGGCGCAGCTCGCCGGCCCGCTCCAGCGCGACCACGAAGTCCCGCAGATCGCGATACCCCATCGTGCTCCTCTCACCGAGACGGGTCGGTGCAGCGCCCTCTCAGGACATCCTCCATGCGAGGTCGCGGCACTCTAGCACATCCGACCGGAGAGGGAAAGGTTGCGCGGGGCGTCCGGGATTCCGCTTGACACCCCGGTTTCCTGTCGCGTAGCATCGCGGCGTCTGTTCGTCGCCTTCAGGTGTTCGCCTCCCCGGGACTGCCCATGCGCGCCATCATCCTGGTCGCCGGCGTCGGCTGGCGGCTCAAGCCCTACACCGAGACCACCCCGAAATGCCTCATGGAGATCGGGGGAAAATCGCTGCTCCGACGCTACCTGGACGCCTTCGCGGCGCTGGGCGTGGACGAGGCGGTCCTGGTCGTGGGCCACCTGAAAGAGCAGATCTTGGCCGAAGCGTCCCGGGGCCCCGCCGAAGTCGAGGTGCGCTCCGTCACCAACGAGCAGTTCACCCGCGGGAACATCCTGTCCCTCTGGCACGCCCGGCACGAATTCGACGACGATATCCTCATCATGGACGGGGACGTCCTCTACCCCCGGGAGCTGCTGGCGCGCCTGATCGCCTCCCCCGACTCCAATGCCATCGCCGTGGACGAGCGGTACCAGGACACGGGCGAGGAGCAGAAGGTCGTCTGCGAGGACGGCTGGGTGGTCGAAGTGACCAAGAAGATCGGCAGCGATCCCCGGGTCCGCGGCGAGGCGGTGGGGATCCTGCGCCTGTCGGCCGACGCGGCCGAGGTGTTGCGGGGCATCCTGGAGGAGTTCATCGAGACCGGCAAGGACTCCCTGGAGTATGAGGACGCCCTGCGCGAGCTGGCGGCCGAGGTTCCCATCGGGGTAGTCGAAGTCGGCGATCTGCCCTGGATCGAGATCGACTTCGAGGAAGACCTCGCGCGCGCCCGCGAACAGATCCTGCCCGAAGTGGACCGCCTCGACCGCGGCGAGGCGCTTCCCTCCCCGTAAAGGCCTCCCGATCTCGCCCTTCACTCCGCTCAGCCTGCCGGGGAGACCGGCGACCTTGATCGACACCCGTATCTTTCGCGACCCACGGCTGAACCCCGTCCACTGAACGCGGTGC
>METI01000094.1:0-13093 GCA_001771285.1 candidate division NC10 bacterium RIFCSPLOWO2_12_FULL_66_18 | reverse complement strand
AAATCTGATCGGAGGGGTTTCTCTGGTGGCTGCCTGGTGGGCTTACGTCGAGACGGGCCGGGTCCAGGCCTGGGTGCGTTGATGAACGCCCCTGGTCATCAGGCCGTACAGGAGGCGAGCCGTGATGTTGGTCAGGACGATCAGCACTGACATGGCGGCGGCGGGGGCGACGTCCCCCGCATCATCCATGTTGGCCACCGCCACAGAAGCCAGGGGGATGTCCGCGGAATACAGGAAGATGACCGCCGAGAGGGTGGCCATGGAGTTCACGAAGTAATACATCCCGATCTCCAGGATGGCCGGCATGCAGACCGGGACCGTCACGCGGAAGAACGTCTTGTAAAAGGGGACGCCCAACGACTCCGACACCGCCTCGAATTCCTTGTCCAACTGCTTGAGGGCGGTGGTGGCCGTGAGGAAGCTCACCGTGTAGAAGTGGACAATATTGCTGATCACCAGGATGGCCATGGTGCCGTACAGGGCGTTGAAGGGATTGCGCACTTCCAGCCCGAGAAGTGCCCAGGTGGGCTGATTGAAGAAAAAGATGTAGGACAGGCCAATGACCAGCCCCGGAAGCGCCAGGGGCAGCATGGAGAGGAAATAGGCGCCCTGCCTGAGCAGGAACATGCCCTTGCTCTTTTCGATCAGGTAGGCGCTGGCGAAGGTGATGACGGTTCCGATGACAGACGAGTAGAAGGCCATGCGGATGCTGTTGAAGAACGCGGGGTAGCCCCCGCCGCCCATGTTTCGGAAGTTGTAGTTCTTGAGGCTCAAGGAGAGGTCGTAGGGCCACACCCTGACCAAGGAGGCATAGACGGCGGTGGCCAGAAAGGCAACGAGCAGCAGCGCGATGATCGAGCAGTAGGCGAGGAATACCCCGTCGCGGACGGGATGCCGCTTCGGCGTGAGCGGCACGGACTTCGCCGCAATCAGGGCCACCTGCTTGCGCTGGCTGATCCGGTCCAGCAGAAAGGCGATCACCGTGGGGATGAGGAGCACCACGCTGACCGTGGCTCCCATGACGAAGTTCTGCTGCCCGATGACCTGCTTGTAGATGTCGGTGGCCAGGACGTTGTAGTTGCCGCCGACGACCTTGGGCGCTCCGAAGTCCGTGAAGCAGAGGATGAAGGAGACGAAGGTCGCGCTCATGAGGCCGAACTTGATGCCGGGAATGGTCACCGTGAGGAAGGTGCGGACGTTCGAGGCCCGCAGGGAGTCCGAGGCCTCGTACAACCTGGCGTCCGTCATGCTCAGTGCGATGGAGAGGATGAGCATGGCCTGGGGGAAGACGTAAAACACCTCGGCGATGACGATTCCCACCGCGCCGTACAGGCCGATGTCGGCCGCCAGCGTGATTCCCGCTGACTTCTCGAAGTAGCCGAAAAAGCCTGTGGTGATCAGCCCCTTCTTGCCGAACAGATACACGAGGGTGATTCCGTTGAGGAGCGTTGGGGAGAACAGCGGAAGCAGGGCGATGCCTCGGAAGACGGCCTTGCCGGGGATGGTCGTCCGGGTGAGCGCGTAGGCGTAGAGAAACCCCAGCATCACAGAGATCGCCGTGGTCACCACGGAGACGAACAGGCTGTTGTAGAGGGACATGGACAGCGCTGGCGTCCGGAAGTAATGGATGAAATTCGCCAGGCCGACAAAGGCCCCGTCATGGTCCACGAGGCTCTTGGACAGGAGCTGCAGGAGGGGGAGGACGACCATGACTGCCATCCAGAGGCAGGCCAGCAGGATCATGCCGCGCATGAGCCACTGATGCAGGTCCACGGCATCCAGGATGCTTCGGACCCGCGCAGGACCGGTGGAATGGATAACAGTGTCGGCCATGGCAGTCTAGCAGGCTGCTGAAAAAGGCCCATCTGCGGCGTTGGCGCGCTCGCGCGGCGCTGCGACGTACGGACTATGTACGCCTCGCACCTCGCATCGCACGCCGCCTTGCATCTGGACCTTTTTGAGCAGCCTGGGCGAAAACGGGTTTTTCAGCATCCTGCTAGGGGCTGGCGACCACGGAACGGTTGCGGTCGGGCTGGCGCCTGCCCATCAGAGCGCGTAAACCCTGATGCGGTCCGCGGGAAGCTGGATGGTCAGTTCCATGTCCTGCCGAATGCCCAACCGCCGGATCATTTCCGTAGGAAAATCCGCCTCGAGCTTCGAGGGGCCGGCGTCGCCCAGGGGCAGGTGAAAGGTGACGCGGTAGTGCGGTCCGCGGAACTCCAGGCCGCCCACCCGCACGCACAGGGTGTTGCGATCGCTTTTCCCTGGGTGCTGGACAAGCACGTCCTCGGGCCGGATGGCCAGCATGACCCCCTCCCCCGGGGACATGCCCTCCGCGGCCCCATCCCCGACCTGCAGGCTGAGGCCGCCAACGCGGACCACGCCGGCCGCCTCCTTCACACCGTTCCCGATGAAATTCATGGATCCGAGGAAGGCCGCAACGAAGGGGGTCGCCGGCTTGTTATAGACGTCCCAGGGAGTTCCCTCCTGGACGATCCTCCCATGATCCATGACCAGGATGCGATCGGCCATGGTGAGGGCCTCTTCCTGGTCATGGGTCACCATGATGGTGCTGACGCCGAGGCGCCGCTGGAGGTCCCGAACCTCCGAACGGAGCAGGATGCGCACCTGGGCATCCAGGGCCGAGAGGGGCTCATCCAGCAGCAACACGTCCGGGGAGAGGGCCATGGCCCGGGCAAGGGCCACCCGTTGCTGTTGGCCGCCGGAGAGCTGGGCCGGATATTTCGGGCCCATCAACTGAAGGCCGACCAGCTCCAGCAACTCATCGACCCGCTTCCGGATCGCGCCCCGATCCCTCCGGCGGTTCTTGAGGCCGTATCCGATGTTCTCGCTGGCGGTGAGATTCGGAAAAAGGGCGTAGGATTGGAAGACGATGCCCACGTTTCGTTTGGACACGGGGAGACCGGAGACATCCCTGCCCTGGAAGAACACCTGCCCGGAATCCTGTGTCTCCAGGCCGGCAACGATCCGGAGGATGGTGGTCTTCCCGCAACCGCTGGGCCCAAGAATGCACAGGAACTCCCCGCGCTTGACCTCGAAAGACACGTCCGTCAAGGCAGTGAAGCGTCCGAAGGTCTTGGTGATCCCAACGATCTTGAGGTAGGGATCCGCGTCGGAAGCGTGGCGCACGGTCACTCTTTGGGGCCGCCCCCGTCCGATCCGGGATAGAGCCGACCCGGACCGGACGGGAGGTCAGCCGAGCGGAGGAACGATTTAGGGCCTACTTCTTGGGCTCGTTCTTGGCGCCGTAGCGCTTCTCCCACTCCTCCAGAATGCGAGCGCGGTTCTTCGCGGCCCAGCTCAGATCATTCTTGATCATCTGCTTGAGCGGCTCCCTGGGGAACCCTTCGGGAATGGGCTCGCCCGTGGGAATGGCAACCACCGCGTAGCTCTTGGCGTACTCCTTCATCGCCGATGCGCTGATGGCCCAATCCAGGAACGTCTTGGCCGCCGGTTTGATGTTGGACTTCTTCATCAGACTGTTGGCCTCCAAGTCCCATCCGGAGCCCTCCTTCGGGAAGATCGTTTCGATGGGTGCACCCCTCCCCTTCTCCTGGATGCCTCGATAGCCAAAAGAGATGCCGATGGGGAATTCGCCCGCGCCCGCCTGCTTGCACGGCTTGGAGCCGGAGTGGACGTACAGGGCCATGTTCTGGTGCAGCTTGTCCAGGTACTCCCAGCCCTTCTGCTCCCCCATCAACTGTAGAAGGGCCGACACGGTCAGAAAGCCCGTCCCGGAGGAGGCAGGGTTCGGCATGACCAGATGCCCCTTGTACACGGGCTTGAGGAGGTCCGCATAGGATGCAGGCATGGGCAAGTTCTTGGCCTTCAACTCGACGGTGTTCACGCAAAAGCCGGTCATCCAGGCGTCGATGCCGACCCACTGGGGCGGATTGCGGCTGTCCTTGAACTGCGGGGCCACCTTCTCGACACCCTTCGGGGCGTAGGGGGCGAGCATCCCCTCCTGGTCCAGAACCAAGAGAGTGGTCGCGGCCAGGCCCCAGACGACGTCGGCCTGTGGGTTGACCTTCTCCGCCAGGAGCTTGGCGGTCACGACCCCCGTCGAATCCCGCACGATCTTGACGGTGATGTCGGGGTGCTCCTTCTTGAACGGCACCAGGTACCGCGGAATCTGGTCGTCCTCCAGAGCGGTGTAGATGAGGATTTCCTCCGCCGCTCTGACGGTCGAGGCCGTCGCGACGAGAACCACGGCAGCGCACCACAGCAGCACGAACCGGCAGAATCTCCGCATGTTCATCACGGCTCCCCTCCCTTTTTTGAGTACAATACGGTGCGGTCGGTCTGTCAACCTTCGAACCTCCTCCCCCCGCGGCTCGAAGACTGGGTGGGTACCAGTTGCGGGATTATACTGGATGACCCCTGGTTGAGCAATGCCGACGCGGAACGCCGCGGGCCGACGTTCCCCCCCCTGGTGTGGCCCGGAGAGAGCTACAGAGGACGCAGGCCCAACTCGCGGAGGCTGTCGGCGAAGGCAGCCACCACCCCTTCCATGTCGCGCGGCGTCAGGATCCCCAGGTTGGCCACGCGGAAGGCGTAGGTCCGGAGGTCGCCCTGGCCGGCATAGATGATGTAGCCCCGCCGCTTCATGGCGTCGTGCAGGGCGTCGTAGATCATCCCGGGGAGGAGCTTGAACGTGGTCAGGATGCTCGAGCGACAGCTTTCAGGGACCAGGATCGTGAAGCCCAGCCGGGCCATCCCGTCCCGCAGGACGCGGGCGTTCTCCGCATAGCGCTTGATGCGGGCATCCACACCCTCGCGCTCGAGTTCCAAGAGCGCCTGCCGGAGGGCGAAGAACACCTGGACGGCAGGGGTGAAGGGCGTGTTGTCCTGCTCCTGCATCGCGTAGTGAGTGACCAGGTCGAGGGAGACGCTCCGGCGCGGCTGCCCCTTGAGCGCCTCCAGCGCGCTCCGCCGGGCCAGGACGAAGGCCACGCCGGAGATTCCCTGCACGCACTTGGTGGCGCTGGCGGTGACGAAATCAATGCCGTCCTGCGTGAGATCCAGGCGCTCGCCGAAGAGGGAGCTGGTCGCGTCCACGATGAGGCGCCGGCCGTGCCGGGCGGCCACCTCGGCCACGGCGGGAAGCGGGTTGAGGAGGCCGGTGGTGGTCTCGTGGTGCACCAGAGCCACGTGGCTGATGTCCGGGCGAGCGGCGAGCCGCGCCTCCACGTCGGCCGGATTGACCGGGGTGAAGATGTCGGAGCGAATCGCCTCCACGGGGATGCCGTGGGCCTCGGCCATCTGGACCATCCGGCGGCCATAGACGCCGTTGTCCACGACCAGCACCGTCCGGTCCCGCGGCACGACGGAGCACAAGGCGGCCTCCACGGCCGCGGTCCCGGAGCCGGTGAAGCAGACCGCGGTGAATGCCTCGCCCCCGCCGGCCAGTCGCGCCAGCATGGCGCGACATTCCCGCATGACCTGGAAGAACTCCGCCTCCCGGTGGCACAGGTCCGGCGTCACCAGGGCTTCCCGGACCGCCCGGGTGGTGTTGCCGGGGCCCGGATTCAGCAAGACCCATTCCCGCATCATCGGCACGCCTCCCGCAGCGTTGCCCGGGCGACCTCAAGGAACTCCCTGATGTCCGCCTCGGTGTGGGCCAGGGACAGGTAGAGCTTGGTGGACATGGGATTCAGGAAGATGCCCCGACGGAAGAGGCCCAGCGTGAACGCGCGCGCCCGCTTCCGGTCGGCGCCGAACGCCGTCCGGTAGTCCACCACCTCACGATCGGTGAACAGCACCGCACCGAGCGGACCGTCGCCCTGCACGTGGGCCGTGACGCCCTCATCCCGGAACGCGGCCCGAAGACCGGAGCGGAGGGCCTCGCCCAGCGCGAACAGGCGCTCGTACGTCCCGGGTTTCCGGAGCTCCGCGAGCGTCGCGAGCGCGGCGGCGGCGGAGACGGGGTTGCCGCCGAGGCTGGAGGCGAACCAGACGTAGCGTTCCTGGCCCATCCGATCTTCCCGAACGAGGTCGAGCACGTCCGCCCGTCCCACGACGGCCCCGATGGGGTATCCTCCGCCCAGCGCCTTGCCCAGGGCGGCCAGGTCCGGCCGGATCCCGTAATATTCCTGAGCGCCGCCGTAGGCCAGGCGAAAGCCCGTCACCGTCTCATCAAAGATCAGCAGGAGGCCGAACTCAGCCGTCAGCTCGCGCAATCCCTGGAGAAAGTCGGGCCGGGGCGGCGTACAGCGGTGAAGCGTTTTGACGATGATCGCCGCCAGCACATGCCGGTGTTCCGCGACGATCGCCCTGGTCGTGCCAAGATCATTATACGGGGCGACGAGGATGTCGGCGACCGCTCCGGGGGCGAGACCCGCGGAGGAGGGCTCGCCCTCCGGGAAATCCACGAGGCGGCTCGGGAACAGGCTCACCGTGCCGATCGCGTTTCCCCCGTGATAGGCCCCCTCGAACTTGAGCACCTTGGGGCGCCCCGTGTAGGCTCGCGCCAGCCGGACGGCGTACGAGGTGGCCTCGGTGCCGGAGGCGCAGAACCGCACCCGCTCGGCGCAGGCCACGGCGCGCACCAGTTCCTCGGCGAGCTCCAACGCCGGTTCCGTCACGTAGGCGAAGTTGGACCCGAGGCCGGCCCGCCGACGCACGGCCTCGACGACCGCCGGGTGGGCGTGCCCGAGCAGCACGGACCCCCACCCCATCGTGAAATCAAGGAACCTGCGCCCCGCGGCGTCCCACACCGCGGCGCCCTCTCCCCGGTCGAGCACCGTGACAAGGTCCGGCGGCAGGTTGTACTCCCCCGGTGAGCCCGCGGGGAAGACGGCCAAGGAGCGCTCGGATAGGGTCGGCATTCACGAGCCCCTTCAGCGGTTCTCTGTCAGAGGCTGGCCCGTCACGTTCGCGTGTCCCCCGGAATTCGGGATGACGCGGGGGCCGCAGCGATCACGCCGAGAATGTATTTCCGGCTCTCCAGCATGGCGGCCTCGGGACGGTCCGGCGAAAAAATCTCGATCACCAGCGCGGCGTCCACGCGAGCAAGGAAGCCGGCAATCGAGGGGAAATCCACCTGTCCCGTGCCCAACGGCAGGTGGTCGCTGACCTTGCGCGCGTTGTCGTTCAGGTGGACATGGCCGATGTGGCGCTCGAGCGCAGCGAATTCCGCGGCCAGGCCCGCACCGATGAAGGCATGCCCGGTGTCGAAGTTCACTCTGACGTTCCGCCGCCCGATCGCCTCAACCATGGCCGCCAGCGCCTCAGCCGTGGGCGCCGTCGTGTGCCGGGTGTGGACCTCATTCTCCACGACCAGCGTGAGACCGGCCGAAGCGGCCATGTCTGCCCAAGCGCCAATTCGCTCTACCGCTAGGTGCCAGCCCCTTCGGGCCAGGTCCTCGCGGTCGTGGCGTTTCGTGACGAACGGGGTGCCGTGACGTTCCAGGCCGTCCAGCTCACGGACCACCCCGGGATGGATGGCCAGCACCGGACTCGAGAGTTTGGCGCCGATCTCCACCAGGCGCCTGATCTTCTCGTCATCGGCCGCCTGTTCTTCCGGAAGACGCGTGGCCGGGTTCACCGTGGAGTCATCGTGCAGGGCGAACCCGATGCCCTCCCCGTCCCGGATCGCGATGAGCTCCCGGAGCGTCGCCTCGCTCACGAGGCTGGGACAGAAATCCAGCGGTTCGCAGTTGAGCTCGAGCCCCTGGAACCCGTGGCGGGCGGCAAAGCGGGCTGCATCCACCGGTCCCATGACCGGCAGAAGCGACCAGGTACAGGCATAGATGCGCGGGCCAGTCACAGTCATATTCCGGCCATGGACATTCCGGTCTCAGCCGCCCGCCAGGCGCACCCTAGCCCAGGCCGGCCCGTGCCGCTCGGCCAGCCAGATCAGCCCCATCACCGCCGTCACGATGACGAGGATGGCGACACTCATCGACGCGGCGAGCCCGTAGCGGCCGGTGTCGGCGTTGAGGAAGATGCCCACGGAGGCCAGGTTGTGGTCGGGGCTGACCAGAAAAATGACGGCCGAGAGGGTCACCAGGCCGTGCACGAAGATGTAGAGGGTCGCCAGGACCAGGACATGCCGGATCATCGGCACGGTGACCAGGAAGAACTTCTGGCCCAGCGTGGCGCCGAGGATCTCGGCCGCCTCGTCCACTGCGGGGTCCAGCCGCTGGAGGGTCGCCCGCCCGGCCAGGACGCCCACGAAGATGTTGGCGAACAGGATGTTGAGCACCAGGATGGCCGCCGTGCCGGTGAGGGCCAGCTCCCTGATGCCCAGCGGGTTGTTGAAGGCAACCAGGTACCCGACGCCGAAGATGACCCCGGGCACGACCCCGGGCAGCAGGGCGATGAAGCCCAGGACATTCCGTCCGGTCGGGCGAACCCGCTCGACCAGGTAGGCGATCATGACGCTGAAGATGCCCCCCGCCAGCGCGGCCATCCCGGCGATCTTGACGCTGCTCCAGATGAGCGGAAGTCGCTGGGCCGCCCCGACGCCGCTGTAGGCCTCGGCCCCCTGCCACCGGTAGTGCTCCAGGGTCGGCGTGAAGTCCACCCCCCAGACGCGCGTGAAAGAACCCAGCACGATGACGCCGTAGAACAGGACGATGGTGGCGCATACGGCCGCCGCGGCCGTCCCCAGGCCGAGGCGGGCCATGGCCGACAGAGGGAGTTCGGGCGGGCCGCCGGTGGCCGCCCCGGTGGCAAAGCGCTTGCGCCTCTCGCTCCGCTCGAAGAGAAAGTAGGCGGTCAGCGTCGGCAGGATGAGCCAGACGCACAGCGCGGCCGCCAGGGAGCTGTTCTGGTACCCGATGATCTCGTCGTACACGACCCCGGCGAGGACCGAGTAGCCGCGCCCGATGACGAGCGGATTGCCGAAATCCGTCATGCTCAGGATGAACACCACCAGGGCGGCGCGGATCACGCCGGGGCGGGTCAGTGGCAGCGTGACGCGCCAGAAGATCTGCCAGGCCGTGGCCCCCTGGCTCGCGGCCGCCTCCTCGACCCGTCCGTCATGCCTGGCCAGGACGTCGTCGAGGATGATGAATGCATGCGGCAGAAAGCTCAGCACCATGGCGACGATCACGCCGCTCACGCCGTAGAGATTGGTGACGTCGGCATCGATCAGCCCCAACCGCTCCTGGAGCAGTCCCCGCGTGATTAGGCCCTGGCGGCCGAACAGCAGGATACCGGCCAGGGCCATGATGATCGGCGGCGAGACGAGCGGCGTGAGGACGGTGAATCGCACCAGGCTGGGCACCCGGGTGCCCCGGCGATTGACGGCGAAAGCCAGCGCATAGGCCAGGACCATGGAGATGAGGCTGGCGGTTGTGGCGACGAACAGGCTGTGCAGTCCGGCCCGCCGCAGGCGAGGATCGCCGAGGAACTCCCGGTAATGCGTAAGCCCAAACCCGCTGCGCGTGCCCGAGCGCAGGGTGTCGAACTCGGCGGGGCTCAGCCTGTCGCGCACCCGGAACGCCAGGGCGATCCGCTTGTGCAGCACGGCGACCTGGACGGGAAACTCGGCCGTGAACGCCGCGCGCTGATTTTCGGTGAGGCCCGTGACCGCCGCCTCGGCCGCTGCGATCTGCTGGTCGAATGGCGCCTTACGATCCCAGAGGACGCGGAGGTTCATGGCCTCCAAGGTGGCCGCAGTCGCCTCCATGCGCTGGGCCGGGGTGACCTCGTCGCCCCAGCGGGCCAGGAGGGTCCGGCGGGGCTCCGGCTCCAGCCGCTCGAGGGCGGCAAGGACCGCGGTGCGCATTTCCCGTGGCGTCAATGGGCCGCGCAGGCGCACGCTTTCGATGAGCACTGCACCCAGCGGCATGATGACGAACAGCATCAGCAGGACTGCCGTCCCCAAGGAGACCGCATACGCGGAGGCGCGCGACATCAGCAATGCCCGAGTGCCGTGCCGTCGTCGGCGAAGATCATGGCCTGACCTGGCTGGATCCGCCAGGCCACGGCCTCGCCGACGGCGAGCTTGAGCGCGAGCCACTCCTGTGTGGACAGGTCCACCAGCAGGCTCGCGCCGCCCGACGTGATGATGGTAGAGCGCACGGTCTGGCCGAGGAAGGCGTAGGACGCCAGCGTTCCCGTGAAGGCCGGGCCCGGCCCCGTCCCCGGGCGCCCCAGCGAGATATGCTCCGGGCGAATGCAGACCCGGAGCGGGTCCAAGCCGCGCAGATGGCCGGGGACCTGAATCTCCGCTGGGGTGTCCTCGACCATGATCCGGTCTCCTGGGACCGCCTTGGCCCGCAACGTGTTACTGGTGCCAATGAAATCGGCGACGAGGCTGGTGGCTGGCTTGGTGTAGATCTCCAGCGGCGTCCCCACCTGCAGGAACCGGCCCCGGTCCATCACGACCACCCGGTCGGACATGGATAGGGCCTCCTCCTGGTCGTGGGTGACATAGACCGTGGTGATGCGCAGCCGCTCCACGAGCGAGCGGATCTCGGCGCGCAGCAAGGCACGGATCTTGGCGTCGAGGGCCGAGAGGGGTTCGTCGAGCAGCAGGACCGACGGGTTGAGTGCGAGCGCGCGGGCCAAGGCGACGCGCTGCTGCTGGCCGCCAGACAGCTCGTGGGGATAGCGCGACTCCATTCCCTCCAGATGGGTCAGCGCACACAATTCCGCCACGCGCTCGGTGATCTCCTGCCGGGGACGCCGCCGCAGGCGCAGGCCGAAGCCGATGTTGTCTGCCACAGTCATGGTGGGAAACAAGGCGTAGGACTGGAACACGAAACCCATCCCCCGCAGCCTCGGGGGCAGGGGATCAATGCGCCGGTCGTTCAGCCATACCTCGCCGCCATCGGGGGCGGTGAAGCCGGCGATCATGCGAAGCAGCGTGGTCTTGCCGCAGCCGCTGGCGCCCAGGAGGGTGACAAACTCTCCCGAAGCGATGTCCAGGGAAGCATCGTTGACGGCCGTCACGGGGCCGAAGCACTTCGCGAGACCCTTCAACTGAAGGTAGGCCACGACCTTCCACCCGTGTTGCGGTGGGTCCGGACGGCGCGGACGGCGACAGCCGATGTATGGACGAGGGCGCCCATCAATTCCCGTATTTCTTGGCCCAGTCCCGCTTGAAGTCGTTGGCGTCCACGGGGCGGCGCATCTTCCAGAGGGACACACCCTTGAGATCGATGTTGCCATGCCCGGGAACGGTTGCCGCACCGACGTAGGGGGCATAGACCTTGGCGCCCTCGGGACTCGCCAGAAAATCGAGGAAGAGCTTGCCGTTCTTGGGGTTGGGTCCACGAACAAGCAGGCCGCCCCCCTCCATGATGTTGGGTGTCAGGTTGGGGAACACCAGCTTCACCGGGAGGCCGGCCTTGATCTGCTCCAGCACCGCCGTGTCAAATGTCAACCCGATGGCGACCTCGCCGGCGCCGGCCTGTCGTCCGGGAGCGCCGCCGCTGCTGGTGTACTGGAAGATGTTCTGGTGGATCTTCTCGATGTACCCCCACCCATACGCGTCAAAGAGGGTCATGAAGATGCTCAGGCCGGTGCCCGATTGGGTCGGTGAGGCCACGCTGATCAGGCCCTTGTATTGCGGCTTGGCCAGGTCCTCCCAGCTCGCCGGCACGGGCAGATTCCGCTTCTGGAGGACCTGGGTGTTGACGGCCATCACCATGACCGTCAGCCAGTGGTTGATGTAAAAGCCGTCTGAGTCCGCGAACTGTCCGGGGATCTTGCTGTCCTTGGGCGCATACGGCTCGAGGGCACCGGCATTCTTGAGCTGCTCGAGCGCGACGGTATTTACCGCGTAGATCAGGTCAGCCTGGGGATTGTTCTTCTCTGCGATCGCCTTCTCGGTGATCGGGCCGGTACTGAGATTGACCGCCTTGACGGTGATGTCGGGGTATTTCTTGCTGAAGGCCGTGACGACGTCCGCGTGCAGTTTCTCATTCGCGGCGGTATAAATCACCAGATTGCTCGCGGCATCGGCGGGTTGCGCGGACGCAAGCCAAGTGGAGCCGAGTGCCCCGATGAGCAGCAGGCGGAATCCGGAAACGATCCTGTTCATGGCCCCTCCCCCCTTTGTGTAACTACACCCCACCTCGGTACCGTTCTTAGAAAAGCGTCTCCTCGACACTCCTCCCTGCCGAGCCTTGCCTGTTTCCACACCCATACGGGGCTTCCGGGAAACGCCGTCCGGCGGTCAACCGCCCCGGCGCCGCCCTATCGTCTCTCCACTACGGCGATGCACTCCTCGATGATATCGAGGGCATGGTCCAGCTCTTCCCAGGTGATGGTCAGGGGAGGGATGAGGCTGAGGACGTTTCCCGCCGTCACCTTGAAGCTGAGCCCCCTCTCCAGGGCCCGGTACATCACCATCTCGGCTTCGTCTGTGGCCGGTTCCTTGGTGACCCGGTCGCGGACCAGCTCGATGGCCAGCAGGAGGCCGAGCCCGCGGACGTCCCCGATGAGCGGGTGGCGGGACATCATCTCTCGCATCCGCGCGAGGGCGCGTTCGCCCAGCGTCCGCGCCCGCTCGACCAGGCCGTCCTTTTCGATGCACTCGATGGTGGCCAGGGCCGCCGCGCAGCAGACCGGGTTCTTCTCGTGGGTGTAGTGGCCGAGGGCCCGATCCGCCATCACGTCCAGGGCCGGCCGGGCCACGATGGCGGCCATGGGCAGGACACCGCCGCCCAGGCCCTTCCCCAGCACGAGGATGTCCGGGACGACCCCGAAGTGCTCGCAGGCGAACATCCGCCCGGTCCGCCCGAGACTCTGGGGGATCTCGTCGAAGATGAGCAGCGCCCCGTGCCGGTCGCAGGCCTCCCGAACCGTGCGCCAGTAGTCCGGGGGCGGGATGCACGCCGTGCTCCGCACCGGCTCCGCGATGACCGCCGCCACGTCCCCTTCTTGCTCCAGGACGTACTCGACGACCCGGGCGCAGCGCAGGTCGCACCGGCCGCCGCAGCCCCACAGGCACCGGTAGGGATCCGAGGGCGGGACGTGCTCCGTCCCGGGAAGGAGGGGACCGATGTTGCCCCGGAACATCTGCTGTCCGCCGACGCTGGCGGTGTCCAGGGAGGCGCCGTGAAAGGCGCCCCACATCGAGATCGTCTTGAAGCGCCTTGTCGCCGCCCGCGCC
>METI01000093.1:788-6818 GCA_001771285.1 candidate division NC10 bacterium RIFCSPLOWO2_12_FULL_66_18 | reverse complement strand
GGCGCCGAAGGCGCATACGGACCGTAGGTGAACTCGGAGACGATCCGGTAGGAGACCTTGCCCACCCGGATGAAGTCGAGGAGGCCATCGGCGGAGTCCACCGCCCTGGACCTCTTCAACCGGTGGAGGAACTCGGGGAAGACCCCGGCCATGAACATCGTGTAGTCCCCGACGTGTTTGTGCACCTCGCGCTCGCGCTCCAGGCTCTCCGCCCGGTGCAGCAGGTCGCCCTCGTACAGCATCTCCGCCACCTCCTCGACCCGCCACCCCTGGGCATTCCGGATCTTGTAGACCTGGTCGATGTGCACGAAGTCGGTGAGCACGTCGGTGACGTATCCGATCACCTCGGCGTCCGGCCAGCCGAGATGATCCGTGAAATTCTCTCGGGTCAGGTTCGCAAACAACCGCACCAGGGGATGTTCTTTGGGAATTCCAACGGCCATATCCACGCCTCCACAAAGAACCCAACGACCAACAATTTAACCACAGATTTCACAGATTACGCAGATTATCTCAGACGGATTTCTCCCATGAAATCTGCGAAATCTGCGTAATCTGCGGTTAAAGTTAGCCTTTCCGTGGTGTACTATGTCTCTATCCCTGTCGCTGTCGCTGTCGGTCCTTCGGGAGGAGGGTGGCCCGCGCGATGGCATCGGCGCCGAACCGTTCCTGGATCGCGTCCACCGTCCGGGCCAACTGGCGCCGCGGATCGGCCGCCGGCTGGAACAGAGGCATCTGCCCCCCTGGGGGCTCGGCTGCCGCGAGCAGGCGCGTGGCGGTGACCCCCAGCAGGCGGACCCGTTTTCCCGTCCAGCTCACGCGCTGCAGGAGCTTCCACGCCTCCCGGAACAGATCATCGCCCACGTCAGTCGGATGGTCCAGGATGGCCGCGCGGGTGAGGGTGCGGAAGAGGTGATCGCGGAACTTCAAGGTCACCCCGCCCGCGAGATACCCCTCCCGCCGGAGGCGACGTCCCACGCGATCCGACAGCTCCAGGATGGTTCGCCGGATCTCCTCGCGATCGTCCGTATCTTTCTCAAAAGTGGTCTCGGCCCCGATCGACTTGGCCTCCTGCTCCGGCACCACCTCGCGATCGTCCATGCCGTTGGCCAGTTCCCAGAGGTCCCGGCCGGCGCCCCCCAGCATCGCCTCCAGCGTCTCGACCGGCGTCTGGGCGATCCGGCCGATGGTCTGGAGACCCAGGCGCTGAAGGCGCGCCTCGGTCTTCGGTCCCACGCCCCACAGACGGGAGATCGGTAGGGGATCCAGGAACGCCCGCTCTTTCCCCAGGGCCACCACGACGAACCCGTCCGGCTTCCCCAGGTCCGAGGCAACCTTGGCCAGGAACTTGTTGGGGGCGAGACCGATGGAGGCGACCAGCCCCAGCTCGGATCGAATGCGGGCCTTCAGGGTCTGGCCGATGGCCTCGGCGGGGCCGAAGAGGCGCTGGCTGGCCGTCACGTCCAGGAACGCCTCGTCGATGGACAGGGGCTCCACCACTTCCGTGTAGTCGCGGAGGATGGCGAAGATCCGATCGGACATCTCGGCGTACCGGGTCATCCGGGGCCGCACGTAGATCGCCTTCGGGCACAGCCGGTACGCCCGGGAGATCGGCATGGCAGAGCGGATGCCGAAGGGCCGTGCCTCGTAGGAGCACGCGGCCACCACGCCGCGCCCCTTGCCGCCCCGCGGATCGGCCCCCACGACGACCGGCTTCCCCCGGTAGGCCGCATGGTCGAGCTGTTCCACCGACGCGTAGAACGCGTCCATGTCCAGGTGGATGATGGCCCTGACCTGATTCATGTGTCCTCGTGATTCCGAATCACCGGTCGCGATCCTCGCGGATGAGCATCGTGCTGTCCGGGAACTTGCGTCCCTCCCTCGCCCATCGCTCTCGCTGCTCGGTCACGTGTTTGAGCCAGGCTCCGAAGTCCGTATCACGTTTCGGACGATCCGAGAGGAGTCCTAGTCTGATCAATCGAACGGCTTCTTGGCTGATGCTCCGGCCCGCTTCATCCGCAAGCCGCCTTAACCGCTCATAAAGCTCGTCCGGCATTTCCGGAATGTCGAGTGTCGCCACGACCGAGTCTCCTACAGGACCAGCTCAGCAGTATCAGCTACCTCTTCGAGAGTATGCAGCGAAGCCAAGGTCTTCGCAAGAACGATGTAGAGGAGAACTCGGATGAGAGGGAGCAAGGGCCTATACCAGTCGAAATGCCTCCGACAGAACCTCCAGGGCCAGGTCCAGTTCCCGCTGCGCCACATCCAGCGGGGGGAGGAACCGGATGGCCTTGAATCCGCAGCCCAGGAGGAGCAGCCCGCGCTCGAGGCATCCCCGAAGGATCCGCCCGCGCCGCTCCACCGTGTCCAGCTCGATGGCGTCCATCAGGCCCAGGCCCCGGACATCCTCGATGAAGTCGAACTGCCTTTGTAGTTCCTGAAGCTCCTGGCGCAGGTACTCGCCCATCCGCGTGGCGTGGGCCAACAGACCGTCGCGCTGGATGACCTGGATGGTGGTATACCCGATGGCCGAACTGAGCGCGTTCCCTTCGCCCCAGGTGCTTCCCAGGCGCATCTCCTCTTTCGGGAAGAGTTCGCTCCGCCCGACGGTGGCCCCCACCCGCAACGCCTTGCCGGTCACGATGATATCCGGCTGGATGTCGAAGTGCTCGCTGGCCCACCACCGTCCTGTGCGGCCCATGCCCGACTGGACCTCGTCGGCGATGAGCGGGATATGATACTGCCGGGCCACCCGACCGATCTCAGTCATGAACGCCGCCGCCGGAACATGATAGCCCCCCTCGCCCTGTACCGGCTCAATGATGATGTAGGCAACCTCGGCCGGGTCCACGAGGCCACGGACCGGATCCAGGAACTGGGCCAGACGGCTCTCCGACCCGATGGGGCCGAGCCAGAAGCCGCAATGGCATTCCTGGCTGCAGGTACAGTAGGGCAGATGGACGATGTTCGGGATCTGCGGGTACCAGGACCGGTGCAACCGCTTGCTGCGGTTCAGGGACAAGGCCCCCAGCGTCCGACCGTGAAAAGCCCCCAGGAAACAGAACCCGTAGCCGCAGTTTCGCCGGGCGTCGTAGCAGATCTTGATGGCATTCTCCACCGCCTCGGCGCCGGAGTTGGAGAAGAAGGCCGTCCCGAACTCATAGCGCGCCGTGATCTCGAGGAGCTTATGGTGGAGGTGGGACGGGGTCGGGACCTCGACGCGCTCCGGCTCTCCCCCGTAGGCCGAGATGAAATCCGTCCCCGCGTACCGATCCGGGTCAATGGACTTCAGGCGCTCGCTGACGGCCAGGAGTTCCGGGTGGTTGTAGCCCAGGAGGCTGGTACCGACATGAGAGGCGAAATCGAGGAAGACGTTCCCGTCGGGGTCGGTGCAGAATGGGCCGATGGCGGGAGCCGCTCGATCCCAGACAAAGCCTTCGACGTAGGTCACCCGGGCAGCGGCGGCGCGATGGTAGGCGATCCACTTCCGGGACCGGGGTCCCGGCGGCGCAACCCGGATGGCGGGGGTGGCGGTGTTACGCTCCATCTCCCTTGGCTAACCCCAATCCGAAATTTTCAACCGCCAAGGCGCCAAGGCCGAATGGCTCATTTGGGGGAACGACCGAAACGTCTGAATCCCCCATCAATCGGGTGTCGCGTCCTTCGATGGAGAGGTTGGAACATCCTATCTTTGGCGACCTTGGCGTCATGGCGGTTCAAGGTTTTTCTCGAATCAGGGCCAACTCCTCCACCCGCGCGCGGAGGGCATCCAGCCTGGCCGGGATCGGCCGGCTGACCAGGCGGGCGGGATCCAGGACACCGACCTGCTTCAACCCGTGGCCGCTCACGGTGCAGACCACCAGGTCGTCCGAGCGGATCGTTCCTTGCGCCTTCAAGCGGATGGCCGCGGCCACCGACACCACGCCGCCCGGTTCGCCGAAGATCCCGGCCGTCCGGGCCAGCAGGGATTGCGCCGACCGGATCTCGTCGTCGGACACGCCGACCGCGGTCCCGCCCGACGCCTTGACATCCCACAGGGCCCGCGTGGCCATGGAGGACGGCTTGCCCACGCGGATGCTCTCGGCAATGGTCTCGCCCGCCTCGACGGGGGTGACCTCGTCGGCGTCGCGCTCAAGTGCGCGAACGACGGGAGCGCAGGCGTCCGCTTGCGCGACCACCATGCGCGGCAGCTTTTCCACCCAGCCCAGGCCCTTCAGCTCGCGATACCCCTTGTACGCCGCCACCACGCCGGCCCCCCCGGCGATGCAGTGGATCATCCAGTCGGGCACCTCGCCATCCAGTTGCTCCCACGTCTCGAAGGCGTAGGACTTCTTCCCCTCCAGGCGATACGGATTACTGGAGAGGCAATCGTACCAGCCGAACTCCTCCACGGCCACCCGGTAGATGCTGGCCACCTGATCGTAGGTCCCCTCCACCGGGATGATCGTGGCCCCGTAGATCCCCGCCTGGGCCACCTTCTGCGGCGAGGTGTGGGCGGAGATGATCACGACTGCCTGCATCCCCGCCACGGCCGCGTAGGCCGCCACCGAGGCCGCGGCGTTCCCCGTCGAGACGACGGCCGCGGTCCGCACCCCGAATTCCTTCCCCTTGGAGATGCCCACCGCATTGCTCCGATCCTTCAGCGAGCCGGTCGGCAGCAAGGTGTCGTTCTTGACGTAGAGCCGCTCCAGCCCCGTCGCGGCCGCCAGGGCCTCGGTGTGTACGAGGGGCGTGTACCCTTCCCCCAGACTCACGATGCACGAGAGGTCCTCCACCGGGAGGAACTCGTGCCACTTCCAGATCGTCGAATCCTGCCGGCGAAGCAGCTTGTCCTGGAAATCGGCGGACAGGTGGCTCAGGTCCACCTGGACGTCCAGGATCATCCGGCAGTCGGCGCAGAAGAACTGCCGGTCCGCCGGCGAAACCTGCCGCTGGCACTTCGGGCACGCAAGCGTACGGACCTTGCCCATCAATCGCTGCCTTTCTCAGGTCTGCTGGTTGTCATCGCCTTCGTAGCGGGCTCGCGTGTTCACTCGGGCCTCCGGACCCGCCGCCGTGAAGCCGTCCGGCCCCCACCAGACTGGACACGAGGCGTCACAGATTGAGTACCATCCGCAACGCCCCGTCGACTTCCTCCATGCGGGCTTGCCCCCGGCTAATCATCCCCCAGCCCGTCGCGCTCGGCCGACGCGAATTCCTTGGAAATGCCTGCGCACACGCGCTGGATCGCCGGATCCGCGGCCATCTGAGCCATGGCCTCCGCAAAGGCACGCTCCCTCTGCCGGGCGCTGAACTCTTTGAGGGCCGCGGTCACCAGGCGATTCAAGTTCTGACGGGGTTCCTTGGGGGCGAAGGCGCTCGCCTCCTCGACCAGTTGACGGGGAAGTGCCACGCTCCGGCGAATCGTCCTGGGTGTGGGCTTGGCAGGCATATCGCGCCTCCAGTCACACAATTAGTGACCCACATCTAGCGACCTGTCAAGCCTTTACCCCCGGCTTCCCGCGAGGATTCTAAGATGGTCTCCGGTAACTTTTTACGAACCATCTTCCCGCTGAGGATCAATCTCGCCTGGTAACAGCGGTGGTCCCGTTGGGGCCGAAAGCAAATTATCAAGGCCTGACCCCGCAATCCTGACGAGCGGTGCGTGCTCCTGGGGGTCATGTACGGCAGGAAACGATCGCGGACTGGTGGCCCGTCGGGTACTTGTGGAGGTGGGTGGAGAGCGGGCCGGCCGAAAGGTGGGATGGCCGGGGCCCTTGGGACGGACTCTACGCCGCCCCTCTGCGGCTGTCAAGAACGAGGCTTGCGCGGGCTGACGCTCCCGACCGCCCCCCGCGACTGCTACCCACCCAGTCCTTCATGAGAACCCCGGCGCCCAGGTGGAGGCGGTCCGTCAAGGCGAGTGCGCGGGAGAATTCGAACTTCTCGAGCAGCGTCCCGCCTTACGGAGAGGGGGTAGAGAGCGTTACCAGAAGAGCGCCCGGAAAGCCACGTATTTGCCGATCTCGGCGAAGTCTTCCTGGTCGCACG
>METI01000093.1:0-773 GCA_001771285.1 candidate division NC10 bacterium RIFCSPLOWO2_12_FULL_66_18 | reverse complement strand
GATCTCGGCGAAGTCTTCCTGGTCGCACGTGACCAGGGTGGCTCCGGCATCTCTGGCGGAGAGGGCGATCAGGGTGTCGAATGCCAGATCCCTCAATTTGCTGGCAGTGTACCCCCTTCTCGCCCTCATGTGGGAAAGGACTTCTGCGGATTCGAGCCAGTGCTTTTCGGTGGGTGTGAGGATCCGTACTTTCCTCGCGAGTTCCCCAACGAATCGGAGCTCCAGAGGTGTCCGCACGCCACGACGAAGCTCGTGAAGGACCACTGCGGAGCAGCGCACGATCCACGGAGAGCGCAGGAGTGTCAGCGTGAATCGACCCGTTCGGAAGTTTTCGACATAGACCGATGTATCCAGGACGGCCAGATTAGCGGTTCGCAAATGCGTCCTTCCCGCCGACGCCGCTATACTTCCGGATGATGCCGTCATGGGCGGCCTTCTCAGTGGCTAGTGCCAGCGCCCGCTCGATCGTTTCCGTCACCGTCCCGGTCCCCAGGGCTTTCCTCGCACGGACCAATTGATTCTTGTCCAATCGAACCGTTACCTGCGATTTCGGCATGGCATCTCCTTTTCTGTCATACAACATAAGCTGAATTGCATGACATTGTCAATTTCTTCCTCATATGAGTTTCAGAATGCCGATCGGAGCATTGAGAATTCGAAATTGGGGACGTCGGCCAGGAGCCACATGCGCTCCTGGGGGTCATGCCTGGCGGGAAACGAGCACGGGCTGATTGGCCCGTCACACGCGTAGTCGGGGTGGGTGGAGAGCGGTC
>METI01000092.1:2467-6069 GCA_001771285.1 candidate division NC10 bacterium RIFCSPLOWO2_12_FULL_66_18 | reverse complement strand
GTGCGCGCCCTTGGGATCTCGATCCGCCACCGAACTCTCCACCTCACCGCCGAAGGCGAGAACCCGTTTCACAAGACTCGAGGTTGTTGATTCGCGGACGTCCCTGATTTTTAAGGGATGATGCGTGGAAGGTCAAGGAGAAATTTGGTCGACAATGCGCGTGGCGGCTCCCTGAGGCGTTCTCGTAGTTCGCACGGTCGGACCGTGGGGACCCCACGGCGAGAAACGCTCGGTGAGTCGCTGCTCCCTCCGCCCGGCGTTCCGAATGGTGGAGTCATCCGCCTGGGGGTTCGAATGGCGCATCGGTCATGCTATTTAGAACAAAAATCCTCGGGTATTTCCTGAGGGCGTATTGAGGGATGCCCTGACGGGGTCTTACGTAAAATCCCTAATTGACTCCACCAGGGATTTCCCGTACAAATATGGTCGCCTTTTCCCTACGACTCTACGCGTCTCTGATCGCGACATCGCCCGACGGGGGCCGCAGCAAGCCCTGACTCCCTCCCCAGGAGAACCATGGGAAACGGACAATCAAACAGACAATCAAAAGGAAGCAGGAGGGTTGCCATGGATCAGACGCTCACGAAGCCGACCATCAGTCCCACGAAGCCGACCATCACTCCGATGAGTGCCGAGGCCACCGCGGCCATGCTCAGGGAGTTGGTGGCCCACCTGCGCCAGAATCGCACCCGACTGCGGGAGGAGTGGGTGCAACGCATCATCGAGGCCCAGTTGCTCACCGCCATGAGCAAGGAGGAGATCTTCGCGGAGGCGACCTCGGTCTACGACAGCTACCTGGACGTGCTGGAGACCGGGAGCGTGGAAGCCCTGCAAGCATATGCCCGCAACCTGTCCGAGCGCATCATCCCCCGCGGCGTGGAGACCCACGAGGTGCTGGGGATCGTGCTGCTGCTCCGCGACGTCCTTGCGCGCGAGCTGTTCACTCGATACGGGTCAGACTTTGCGGTGCTCAACAACGTGCTGGAGGCCTACGAACCTGCCGCCAACCGAATCGCCACGACGGTGGGCGTGGGCTTCGTCCAAGAGCGTGAGCGCGTCATCCGCCAGCAACAGGAGGCTATCCGGGAGCTTTCCACGCCGGTGCTCCCCGTCCGCGAGCGGCTGCTGATCCTGCCCATCATCGGCATCATCGACCCCCAGCGCGCCCGGCAGTTGACGGAACAACTGCTTCGCGGCATCCGGATCAACCGCGCCAAGGTCGCGGTCATGGACATCACCGGTGTTCCCGCCATCGACTCCACCGTGGCCAACCACCTGGTGCAGACCGTGGAGTCGGCGCGGCTCCTGGGCGCGACCGTCATCGTCACGGGCCTGTCACCCGAAATCGCGCAGACGCTGGTGACCATCGGGGTGGACCTGGGCAAGATGAACACGGTGGGCGATCTGCAGGGCGGCATCGAGGAAGCCGAGCGCATGCTGGGGTACAAGGTGATGCCGGTTCGCGAACCCACGCAACAAGGGTAGAGGCGGCGGGCAATGGCGGTCCCGATTCTCAAACAGGGAAACTATCTGATCGCCTCCATCCAGGCGGCGCTGACGGACGCGGATCTGTTTGAACTGCGGAATGCCCTGGTGACGCAGGTGGGCCGGTTCCGCTCCCGAGGCGTCGTAGTGGACGTCACGGCCCTGGACGTGATGGATTCCTTCGCGGCCCGGACGCTGCGGGACATCGCCCAGATGACCCGGCTGCGCGGGGCCGAGACCGTCATCGTCGGCATCCAACCCGAGGTCGCGTTCGCCATGGTCCAGCTCGGCCTGACGCTGGAGGAGGTGGCCACCGCGCTGGACCTGGAAGAAGGGCTGGCGTACCTCCGCGATCGGAGCAAGAGGACCGGCCCTGCGATAGGCTCCCATGGCGGATGAAGTCCTCATGGACGTCAGCTCCGATGCGGACATCGTCACTGCCCGCCAGAAGGGACGCGAGCTGGCGGGAAGGGCGGGCTTTTCCGTCACCGATTTGACACTGATCGCCACCGCCATCTCGGAGCTGGCGCGGAACATCGTGCTCTATGCCAAGCATGGCGCGATCGCCGTGAGTCTTGCGGAGCATGGCCACAGGCGGGGCATCGTCATCGTCGCGCACGATGAGGGGCCCGGCATCCCCGACGTATCCCAGGCCCTCCAGGACGGCTTCTCCACCTCTGGCGGCCTGGGGCTGGGCCTGCGGGGCACCCGCCGGCTCATGGATGAGTTCGACATCGTGTCCGAAGTGGGGAAAGGGACCACGGTGACCGTGAAGAAATGGCTCCGGTGACATGACGAGCGGCAACACCATTGATACCCGGGTGCTTGAATGGGGTGTGGCCACACTGACGCTCCCCGGCCAATCGGAGTCGGGAGACCAGTATCTGGTCGCGCCGTTTCCGAATGGCGTCCTGGTGGCGGTCATTGACGGGTTGGGCCACGGGGACGAGGCGGCCGCAGCCGCCAAGACGGCCCTCGCCGCCCTCGAGCGGTACGCGCACGAGCCCGTGATTTCGACGGTGAGGCGCTGTCATGAAGGCCTGTGGGGGACCCGCGGCGCGGTCATATCCCTGGCGGCCTTCAACACGCTCGATGGGACCATGACGTGGCTGAGCGTGGGCAATGTCGAGGGCATGCTGCTGCGTGCGGACCCGAACGCCAGGCCGGCCTACGAAGCCCTGCTGCTCCGCGGCGGGGTCATGGGGGGCCAATTGCCCTTGCTGTCCGCCTCCATCGTGCCCGTCATGTGGGGCGATACCCTCATCCTTGCCACCGACGGAATTCGGAGCGACTTTCCCCAGGGGCTCAGCCTGCGCGATCCCCCGCAGCAAATCGCCGACGGGATCCTGGCCCGGCACGCCAAGGGAACCGACGACGCCCTGGTGCTGGTTGCGCGCTACCTTGGAGGTGGACCCTGAACGAGACCGCGCGCCAATTGATGGAGCAGTACAGGCAAGCCTTGCAGGATTACCTGGCGGGCGGGGGGGAGGGCGACTTGCAGCGCGCCTATGAACTGGGTCGCGAAGCCCTGGCTGGCGGGCTGGGCGTTCTGGACATGGCCGTGATGCACTCCCAGGCTCTCGGAACAGTCTGGCCGACCGCCCCCACTCCCGAAGAGCGGGCCCACGCCGCCAAGACGGCGGCATTCTTCATGGAGAGCCTCTCACCGTTTGAGATGACCCATCGGGCCTTTGGAGAAGCCACCCTCACGCTGCGTCGACTGAACGAGATGCTGGAGGAGGAGTCCAAACGGATCGCCCATGCGCTCCACGACGAGGCGGGGCAGCTCTTGGTGTCGGTGCATATCGCGCTCGCAGAGGTTGCCAGCGAGCTGACGCCGCCCGGCCGCGAACGCCTGCAGGAGATCAGGGGTCTCCTCTATCAGATCGAGCGGCGATTGCGGGAGCTCTCCCACGAACTGCGGCCGGTGGTCCTGGATGACTTGGGTCTGGTGGCCGCCATCGAATTTCTCGCCCAGGGTGTCTCGAAGCGGGCGGGATTTCCCATCGCCGTGGAAGGGTCGACGATGGGCCGCCTTCGGCCGCAGATCGAGACGGCCCTGTACCGGATCGTCCAGGAGGCCCTGACCAACGTCACCAAACACGCCCGCCCCACTC
>METI01000092.1:1424-2422 GCA_001771285.1 candidate division NC10 bacterium RIFCSPLOWO2_12_FULL_66_18 | reverse complement strand
CCGTCCAGGACGACGGGAAGGGATTCGATGTCGACGCCGTCTCCGGGGGGCAGGCTCGGCGGGGACTGGGACTCCTGGGGATCCGGGAGCGGGTGAACGCTTTGGGCGGGACCCTTCAAATCACCTCGGCTCCGAGGCAGGGCACGGAGCTATCCGTCACGATCCCTGTGGAGGCGTAAGGTGCCGCTCCGGATCCTCCTCGCCGAGGACCACCTGATGGTCCGCCAGGGCCTGAGAGCGCTCTTGGAGCGGGAAGGTTTCGAGGTGGCGGGGGAAGCCGGGGACGGTCACCAGGCGATTCGGCTGGCCCAGGATCTTCGTCCTGACGTGGCCGTCCTCGATCTCGCCATGCCTCTCCTGAACGGGATCGACGCCGCCCGGGAGATCCTCAAGGTCTCTCCTTCGACGAAGGTCATTCTTCTGACCGTACACACCGAGGACCAATATGTGCTGGAGGCCCTCCGCGCCAGAGTCAAGGGGTATGTCCTGAAGACCCAGGTTGCGGAGGATCTGGTTCAGGCGATCCGCGAGGTTCTCCGGGGATCCACCTATCTGAGCCCCGGGATCTCGCAAGCCGTCGTGGAAGCGTTTCTGGCCAAGACCGACCTGCCCACCGATCCCCTGACCCTCCGGGAGCGGCAGGTCCTGCAGCTCATTGCCGAGAGGAAAAGCACAAAAGAGATCGCCGGGCTGCTGGGCGTGAGCGTCAAGACGGTGGAGTCTCACCGGGCCAGGATGATGGAGAAGCTGGACATCCACGAGGTGGCCGGCCTCGTTCGCTACGCCATCCGTCGCGGCCTGGTCGAGCCCTGAGCCCCCAGTCCCAGGATTTCCCCCCTCCAAGTCCCGGGCTTTCCCCCCTACGCTTCTAGGATTCCCCCGATTCCCTTCGCCCGTCCTGGAGCCTACCCTTGCGTGAAATGCCGGTCACCACCCTCCTCGTGGACGATGATCGAGGTGTTCGCGAGGTCGGGAAGCGCCTCCCGGAAGGGGGGGGA
>METI01000092.1:0-1396 GCA_001771285.1 candidate division NC10 bacterium RIFCSPLOWO2_12_FULL_66_18 | reverse complement strand
CCTGCGGATCCAGATCCTCCTGGCCGATGATCACTCGATCGTCCGCCAGGGGTTGAAGGTCCTGCTGGAGCGGGTAGGGTTCAAGGTAGTTGGCGAGGCCTCGGATGGCCGCCAGGCGATTCGGCTGGCCCAGGACCTTCATCCTGACGTGGCCGTCCTCGATCTCGCCATGCCCTCGGTGAACGGCCTGGAGGCTGCCCGGGAGATCCTGAAGGTCTCCCCCCGGACACGAACGATCCTCCTGACCATGTCCACGGAGGATCATCACGTCCTGGAAGCCCTCCGGGCCGGGGTCAGGGGCTATATCGTGAAGACCCAGGCCGTGGAGGAACTGGTCGAGGCGATCCGGGAGGTCTCCCGGGGGCTGACCCATTTGAGCCCGGATGCCTCCAAGGCCGTCGTTCAAGCGTATCTGGCCAAGACTGATCTGCCGCATGATCCCTTGACTCCTCGGGAGCGGCAGGTGTTGCAGCTCGTTGCCGAGGGGAAGAGAACAAAGGAGATCGCCGAGCTTCTCGGGGTCAGCTTCAAGACTGCCGAGACCTACCGGACCCGGCTCATGGAGAAGCTCCAGATCCACCAGACAGCCGGCCTCGTCCGATATGCTATCCGCCGCGGCCTGATCGAGCCGTGAGCCTCGGGCGACCGTAAGGGCGATCGCGCTCCCCTGTGCTTCTTGGGGTTTTCCTCCCCTGCACTTCCCGAAGTTTTCCCCTCTCACTTCAAGAATTCCCCTGATTGCCCTCGTCCACCCTGGAATCTATCCTCGTAGGTATGAGACCCCTGCGACCATCCTGCTCATACCATTCCTGGATTTGGTACGGGAAGCAGAAGCGAAGGCGATGGACTGAACGAAAGGAGGGGAGGGGAATGGGTGCAAACCCGGGATACCATGGGATTACCTGCTCCTGTTGCGGAGACAACGCCTGGGTCCCGAGGGCCCGTCGTTTCCTCTGCGATCTCTGCTTCCACCAGCATGGCAGCAGCCACGATGACAAGCTCACCCACGCGGAAATGAACGGGAAGATTACCGAATACTTGAGAAAGGAAGGATTGCCACTGGCGACCTTCGCAGCGTACGAGAGGTCCTTCGCAGCGTACGAGAGGTGAGGATGCATGCGTTGCGACACCTGTTGGAAGGAAATGCAATTTGACTTTTATCACAAAGGCCGCCGCGTCTGGTGGTGCCGGTTCTGCTCCGAGCTCTTTCTCGAGGACGGGGGCAACCTCTTCCTCCTGAGTCCGGGCCGGGCGGCGATGGAGGGGTTGCAGCAGTTCCGGATGAGCTTGGGCGTGTGAGGAGTCGAGCCTCGTGGGGTTCATTTCCCCCGACAAGCCGCACGAACTCATCCTCGTGATGACCTGCACCAAGTGGTCCGAGGGAGTGACCTATTCG
>METI01000091.1 GCA_001771285.1 candidate division NC10 bacterium RIFCSPLOWO2_12_FULL_66_18 | reverse complement strand
CGCAACGCTCACCTTCTGCCAGGATCTCGAGAATACGTAGCCCTGTCGTCTGCCCCACGGCCCGCAGGAACTCCGCTTGAACTTCGTGCCGACCCATGAACCCACACTCCGTGTATATGTCTACTTGCTCATGAAGCAATATCCATGCCGTCTCATCCTCTCACCCATTCCCCTCCACCAGAGAGGGAGAAAGAAAGACGGAGGCGCGAGGGGCAAGAGGGGCACCGCCGGCGATGTTCAGGCGGGAGCGGAGGTTGAAGCTATTTGAGGCTCCTGACCAGTTCCAGGACCCGCGATTCGATCTGGTCTCGGATCTCGCGGAACTTCGCCAGGATCTCGGCCTCGGTTCCCTTCACCGCCCCTGGGTCCTCCAACGGCCAGTGGATTCTCTCCACCTCGGGCGGTAGGACCGGGCAGCGCTGGTCGGCGATGCCGCAAACCGTCACCAGAACATCCATCCGGCGGGCCAGGTTCTCGTCGAAGGGCTTTGACTGCTGATGCGAGATGTCAATCCCCTTCTCCTGCATGGCGGCCACGGCGAAAGGATTCAGCCGGCTCGGCTCCATCCCGGCGCTGTATGCCTCCACCCGCCCCTGGCCAACGTGTCGCGCAAAACCCTCAGCCATCTGGCTCCGGGCCGAATTCCCCGTGCAGACGAACATCACCTTGATGGCAGCAGCCATTTCTCCTCCCGACGGCACGCGAGATTCTACGGTCATCGGGGCTTCTTTGCCGGAACGCGCTGGAGCAACGGCGTGGCATCCAGGAGATTGGCCGTCTTCACGCGGCCATGGACCTCGAACAGGCGGTACTTCGTCTTCCGTGCAAACCAGACCAGAGCCAGCATGACCGGGACCTCGATGAGGGGCCCGACGACGGTGGCCAAGGCCACCGCCGGGTTGAACGCCGTGATGGCGATCGCAATGGCGATCTCGAAGTCCCGCCCGGTGCTGTTGAAGGCCACGGCCACCGAATCCTCGTAATCCAGGCCGAGCCCCCATCCGGTGAAATAGACCACGCCGAATATCAGCCAGAAGAACAGCGTCATGGGGATCGCCATTTGCAGGATGATGGCCGGCCGCTCCAGAATCAGATCCCCCTTCAGGGCAAACATCACGATGAGGGTGAAGAGAAGCCCCAGGATGGAGAGCGTTTCCAGGCCCGTCTTCAGCCGGTCGAAACCTGCCTCCCCCATCCGTGCGATCCCGATCCGTCGTGTGAAGAAGCCGGCGATCAGGGGAATTCCCAGGTACAGGATCACGCTCTCCCCGACCACCCAGACGTCGAACCGGATCTCGCCCAGCAGCAGCTTGGCATAGACCGGGATCAGGATCATCTGCATGATAGAGTTGATGGCCACCAGGACGATCGCCATGGCATTGTTGCCCAGCGCCAGGAACGTGAACACGATCACCATCGCGATGCAGGGAGCCAGACCGTACAGCACCAGGCCGGTGTACAGGTCGGGGTGGCCGGCCAGGAACAGCTTGGCCAGGCCCAGCATGAAAAATGGGGCCACGGCGTAGTTGAAGAACATCACGATCAGCAACTGCTTCGGAGACCGGGCTGCCTTCCCCAAGTCCTCGAACCGGATCTTGGTCATGGCCGGAAACATCATCAGGAATAACCCGATGACCACTCCCAGGGCCAGGGTGTTTGGCACGGTGAACTCGTACTGCCCCCGGAAGATGGCTTTGATGGCGTCAATCGGCGGGGTCAGCTCGAAATTGGAGATGCCGTACAGTTTGCCGAAGGCGATGCCGACCGCCATGCTCACGACCACAAAGACCGGGAGCATGCGGCAGTCCTGCACAATGTGCAACCAGCCGCGACGCGAATCCATTACCATTGTCTCCTTTCATGGGTGAGGGGAATTTGTATGCGCGTGCCCGCATATGTTCCGGCCAAACAAAATCAGCAGCAGGTCTTCCCCACCACGCAATGTCCGGCCCGCCGCATGGTCAGCCGCCGGCTCAGCCGGATTTCGTCTTTCCGTACCTCGGGGCTGCCGTTCAGGTGAACATCTATGACCTTGAGGAGGTCCTGGTGAAATCCCTCCAGCCCGACCCGGCGTCCGATGCCGTAGTACATCCAGCGCCCGTTGCGTCGAGCCTCCACGAGCCCGATGTTCCGCAACCTGCTGAGATGCCGCGAAACCTTGTACTGGGGGGTGCGGAGCGCGTCCACCAGCTCGCAGACACACAACTCCTCCCGGAGCAACAGGCGGACCAACCGCATGCGCGTCGGGTTGGTCAGGGCATCGAGGAGTCTGATCATGTCCTTCATAGCCACGAGGCCTCCTGTCATATGCATTCAGGCACATATGCTATCTTCCTTGAGTCACCCTGTCAACCCAATCCTCGAGCGGCGGACCAGCGAGAGTGGACAAACACAGCAGGCCGGCGTGCCGGCGCGCCGAAGAATCCGTGGCGATCGTCTCGGGTGAAGGTGGTCCTTGTAGGAGGGCGTGGAGGAGCAGCCCGTCGCGGGCCCCAGACGGCTGCCGCGCTACTCCGTCCTCAGCTCAACCGGCGGGACAGGGTCTTGCGCTCGTCAATGTGGGCTTTGAGCAGGGCGCTGGCTCCGTCCAGGAGCTTGAACACCTGCGGGTCTCGGACGCGATAGTGCACCATCTGTCCCTGCTTGCGCGAGGTCAGGATCCCGGCCGCTTTCATCAGGGCCAGGTGGCGCGAGACGTTGGACTGTTCTTCCTGGATGGCAGGGAAGATCTCGCACACGCATCGCTCGCCGTTCCGGAGCAGCTCCAGGATCTTCAGCCGGGTCGGCTGTCCCAGTGCCTTCAGGACGTTCGCCTTTAACTCCAGGATATCGTCGCTCATCGTCGCCCCTCCATGAGTATGTGATCATGCACTTACCATTCCTCTTGTGACGTGTCAACGGCAAAGCGAGATCGGATTTGTCCGCTGTCCGACGCCTATGCTGCTGACAAGACCTTTCCCCTTGGCGTCGCGCCGGAGACATTCTAGACTGTAGCAGTCGGGAATCTGTTCCCGGGCCTGGTCAGGCCAATAGCTGGAGGACATCGCATGGCACGGCGGTTTGCGTGGGGATGCGTAGCGGTTCCCCTCACCTGGGGGCTCCTGATGGCTGGCGCCGACGTCGCGTGGAGCGCCGCTGCCGACGTAACGAAAGAAAGAGCCCCGCTCCGGATCGCCATCGCGGCCATGATCTCGCCGGAGGAGACGATCAACGTCTATCAGGAGCTGATGGACTACATCGCGGCGAGGCTCGGGCGCCCGGTAGAGATGAAGCAGCGACGGACGTACCAGGAAGTCAACGACATGCTGGGGACCGGCAAACTGGACGCCGCCATCCTGTGCTCGGGACCCTACGTGTACGCCAAGCGCCAGTACGGCATAGAACTCCTGGCAGTCCCGGTCATCAATGGCAGCCCGACCTACCGCTCCTACATCATCGTCCCCCAATCCAGCACGGCGGCTTCTTTTGAAGAACTGCACCGGAGGCGATTCGCCTTCACGGATCCTCTATCCACTTCAGGCTACTTGTATCCAGTGTACGTCCTGATGTCGCAGGGGCGGCAACCGGCCACCTTCTTCGCCAAGACCCTGTTCACCTACAGCCACGATAATTCCATCGAGGCAGTGGCCGAAGGGGTGGTGGACGGGGCGGCGGTGGACAGCCTGATCTACGATTACCTCCAGGGCACCAACCCCTCCCTGGTGGCCCGGACTCGGGTCATTCACCGGTCGCCCCCATTTGGAGCCCAGCCCGTCGTGGTCCCAAAGAATCTCGACCAGGCAATCAAGCGGGCCCTGCGGGACCTGTTCCTGGGACTGGACCAGGACCTCGGGGGCCGGGAGATCCTGAAAAACCTGGGAGTAGACCGGTTCATCCAGGGGGACGATAGCCTCTACAGCAGCATCCGGACAATGCTCCGGGTTGTGGAGGGATCGAGGAACAATTGAGCAGCTGGACGAGCTGGCGCGGCTCCCTTGCCGTCACGTTCACGAGCCGGATTTTCGGCTTTGTGTCCCTGGTCGTCCTCGGGGTCGTGGGGTACCTGCTTCTGCACGAACAGCAGGTGCTGGAAAAGGAGCTTCAGAATCGAGGTCTCCTCACGGCGACCCACCTGGCGGAGCAGAGTCTGGATCCAATCCTTCGCGAGGATGACTATGCGCTCTTCAAGCTCGTGCAAGTCCTGCGGAACACTCATGGTCGGGACCTTCCTGGAGAGGAGAAGATCTCCTACGCCATGGTCCTGGATCCTCGGGGGCAGGCCCTGGCCCACACCGATCCTGGTCAGGTTCATACCACCCTGACAGACGCCCGGACGCGCGAAATCCTGGCCCAACCTGAGGCATCGGTGGTATCGGTCACCGGGCCCGCAGGGGAGCGCCTGTATGACGTGGCGGTACCCATCCGGATGCGCGGCCTCCCCGTCGGCGCCGTCCGCCTGGGGCTATCTCGGGCGGGCGTGGAGCACACGCTACGGGATCTGGCCCTCAAGGTTATTGCCGTCCTTTTCCTATTGATGCTGGTGGGCATCGGCAGCATCTGGCGATTCTCCCGGCGGATGGTCCAGCCGATCCAGCGGCTACGGGACAGCGCCCGAGCCGTTCAGGCCGGCGACCTCAGTCAACGGGTCGCCGTGGATCGGGCGGATGAGATCGGGCAACTGGCGTCGGCGTTTAACGCGATGACCACGGAGCTTGCCCGCTCCCATGACGAACTGGAGCGCAAGGAGCAAATGCGCGCCCGCCTGCTGGAGCAGGTCATCACAGCTCAAGAGGACGAGCGCAAGCGAATCGCCCGGGAGTTGCACGACGAGACCAGCCAGGCCCTGACCTCGCTGATGGTCGGGCTGAAGCTGCTGGAGCAAGGGCCGGACCTCGCGGATGCGCGGGAAGCCTTGGGTGACCTTCGGGCCCTCACGGGCAAGACCCTGGACGCGGTGCACGACCTGGCGCTGCAACTGCGGCCCAGCGTCCTGGATGACCTCGGCCTGGTTCCCGCCGTGGAGCGGATCGTGGCGGAGTTCGGGAGGACCCACGGAATCCGGGTGACCTTCGAGACCAACCTGCGCACGGGCCGACGGCTCCCTCCGTCTCTGGAGACCGCCCTGTACCGGATCACTCAGGAGGCCCTGACGAATGTGGCCCGCCATGCCGGGGCCCATTCCGTGAGCGTTCTGCTGGAGACGCGGCGCGGCTCCGTCACCCTGATCGTAGAGGACGACGGTCGTGGCTTTGACGTGGCGAGCTGGATGAGTGGGACACGGGATGAACGATCCTTGGGTGTGTTCGGCATGCGCGAGCGGGCGACCCTGCTGGGGGGCACCCTGACGATCGAATCCACACCGGGGAGTGGGACCACCGTCTTCGTGGAGGTGCCACTGCCCCTGGAGACTGCAGATGGCCAACGGCAAACGGATCCGGATCCTGCTGGCGGATGACCACGCGGTCCTCCGGGCCGGCCTTCGGGCCCTGCTGGCGGCTCAGGAGGACCTGGAGGTCGTCGGCGAGGCGGCCGATGGCGCCGAGGCAATCCGCCTGACGCAGGCCCTGTTCCCCGACGTGGTGGTGATGGACATCGGGATGCCCGGGGTGAGCGGGATTGACGCCACGGCTCGCATCAAGCGCGACCACCCGGCCGCGAAGGTCCTCATCCTGTCCATGCATGACGACAAGGGATACCTCCGGCAGGTGCTGCGGGCCGGCGCCTCCGGGTATGTCCTGAAAAAAGCGGCGGATACGGAGTTGCTGGCGGCCATCCGCGCCGCTGCGCGTGGCGACATCTTCCTGGATCCCGCCCTGGCCAAGGCTCTCGTGGATGAAGTGATGGAGCCCAAGCCAGTCGGTGGGGAGATCCCGACCTTGAGTGACAGAGAAACGGAGGTCCTGCGGCTGATCGCCCACGGCCATACCAACCAGGAGGTCGCCGACAAGCTCTGCATCAGCGTGAAGTCCGTCGAAACCTACAAGGCGCGGCTCACAGAGAAGCTGGGCCTCAAGGGCCGGGCCGAACTCGTCCGCTACGCCCTCCACCACGGCCTGCTCAAAGAAACCGACTGAGTCCCGTTTTCGATTGAGGATTGTCGATTGCCGATTTCAAAATCGTCAATCGGAAATCGGCAATCGGAAATGAGTTGTGTCGTGTTTTCCCCGACGCACTTCCCCGCATTTTTCGGCCCTTCCCTGACAGACAGGCGGCCGCCACTCCGCTAAGCTCTCCTCGTCAACAGACGGTCCTCCGATCCGCCCTGTCCCTCGTGGACACGGCGGACTCGACGGCCCCGGGAGCGATCCCGGGGCCAGCCCGAACTCCCGACTGGACGACCGGGAGGGAATTGGCAAAGGAGGCCGGGGTCCCGTGGTTTTGGGATCCCGGCCTTTGACTTTTCAGAAGGACTGCTCATCCGGCGTACATGGGCCACAGCCAGGAGGAGACACGATGAAGGCACACGGGTCGCGCAGGAGACTGTTCGGACCGACGCTGTTGGGAGGGCTGGCCCTAGTCCTGGCCGGCTGCGTGGTCGCGCCGGGTGTCGCCCCCGGACCTCCGCGCGCCGATGCGCCCGACCTCGTGGCGCTCCACGACGCCAAGTCGCCGTCGTTCAACAAGAACTGCCTGAGCTGCCACGGCGATATCATGACGCGGACCACGCTGAATCCGAAGTTCAAGGAGGCCCACGCCGCCATGGTGCCGTTCGCGCCGGCCTATGACGAGAAGGCGGGCGTGACCAACGAAACCTGCACCTCCTGTCACGGCAGGGTGGACCTCGTGCAGCACTCCGGGGAGCAGCTCCGGAAGAATGCGGACGTCGCCTCGTGCGGCGCGTGCCATAGCAAATCGGGACCGTCGTCCAAGAAGTTCTACGCGAATTGAGACGAGCCGAGGGAGGTGCGTGACATGGCAGAGTCGCGGAAGACGGGCCTCTGCAACATCCTGAACCCGGACATGAACCGGCGGCGGTTCCTGTTGATCAGCGGGACGCTGGCGGCCGGGGCCACCGTCCGGAACCTGGTGAAGCCTGCATCGGCCTCGGCCCTGGTGACCGGGCAGAACCCCCCGGATGCCACCGAGGTGGATGCCGGCGTCCAGGTCATCATGAGCGTGTGCCAGAACTGCCACAGCCGCTGCGGGATCATGGCGCGGGTGAAGGACGGGGTGCTCCTGAAGATCGATGGGAATCCCTATCATCCCAATAACTTCGATCCGGATGAGCGTCCTCCATACAACACCCCAGTGGACGAAGCGAAGAAGAAGCCCGGGCGCCTGTGCGCCAAGGGCCAGGCCGGCGTCCAGGTGGTCTATGACCCCTACCGGATCAAGCAGCCGCTGAAGCGGGTCGGGCCCCGCGGCTCCGGCCAGTGGAAGGCGATTACCTGGGAACAGGCCTTCCAGGAGATCGCGGCGAAGCTCAAGCCGCTGCGCGATCTCAACACCTTGATAGACTCTGCGACGCCAGAGCTGGGGCCGGTAGCCAACCAGGTGCTGTACTCGGCCGGCCGTACGATCGAGGGTGGGTTCACCGATCGGGTGTGGGGGAATGGGTTCGGAACAATCAACAAGCGCGAGGACCATACCAGCATCTGCGAGACGTCCCACCACGTGGCCAACGAGCTGATGACCTGGGACGAGAAGGCGAATCGGGGGCGCAAGAACCACTTCAAACCCGACATCGTCGAGGCCAAGTACATCATGCTGTTCGGCTCCAGTTTTCTGGAGGCGAACTTCCCCATGGTGGCCACGGCTCGCAAGCTGATGGACTTCCGGGCCAAGGGCGGGAAATACGTGGTGGTGGACCCCCGCTTCTCCAACACGGCGGCGTTGGCCCACCGCTGGGTGCCGGTCAAGCCCGGCGCCGACGCCGCCCTGGCCTTGGGGATGGCGCGGTGGATGCTGGAGAATGGGAAGTACGACGCGAAGTACCTGGCCAATGCGAATCAGGCGGCAGCCAAGGCAAGCGGCGAGCCGACCTGGACCGACGCCACCCGCCTGGTTGTGGTGGATCCGAGCCACGCCGACGCCCGCCGGTATCTGCGGGCCGACGCCATCGGCGGCAAGAAGGAGAACTATGTCGCATGGTCCGGCGGCGGGCCAAAAGAGATCGCAGACGCAGCCCTGGTCGGGGATATGGAGCCTGGCGAGGTGGTGGTGGCCGGCCGCCGCTGCAAGACCGTTTTCCAGCTCTTGAAGGAGCGGGTGTTCTCCAGGTCCTTGGCCCAGTATGCCGCGGACTGCGGCCTGAGCGTTGACCTGATCGTCACGCTGGCCAGCGAGTTCGCAACGGCGGGGAAGCAGGCGGTCACGAATGCCTATCGCGGCGCCGTCCAGCACACGAACGGCGTATACAACCAACTCTCAATCAACATATTGAACACGCTGACCGGAAACTACGACTGGCGGGGAGGCAACGGCGGAGGCGGCGGCGGGTATCCGGAAGGGTCAGGGGTCACCCCGCTGGGGACTGTACCAGGCGGCGTCTCGGCCAAGGGCATCAAGCTGAACCGCACGGTCAAGCAGTATGAGAAGGACGGACCGAACCTGTTCAAGCGGGACGGGGGCTATCCCGCCAAGCGCCCGTGGTTCCCCTATGCTACCCACGGGAACTACCAGGAGGTCATCCCCAGCGCGGCCGACGGCTACCCCTACCCGATCAAGGCGTTGATCACCTACTGGAATGGCTGGCCGTACAGCACGCCGGCCCTCCGGAAGACCTTCGAAGACTACGTGAAAGACGAGAAGAAGCTGCCGCTGTTCGTGGCCATCAGCTTGAACATGGGCGAGGTGGCGGCGTTTGCCGACTACGTCCTGCCGGACACGACCTACCTGGAGAAGTGGGCATTCCCCGGCATGACACCTACCATCTTAACCAAGGCCACCCCGCTGCAGCAACCGGTGGTGGGGAAGCTGGACGGCAAGGATATCGGTACGGCGCCCTTCAACCCGGATGCGCCCAACGTCTACACGCCGGTCCTCCCCAACACCAAGACCGTCGGCGACATCCACATCGGCCTGGCCAAGGCCCTGGGGCTCCCCGGCGTGGGCGACAAGGCCTTCCAGGACGGCAGCCCCCTGAACACCTACTGGGACTTCTACAAAAAGGGCCTCCAGAACCTGTCCAAGAACACCGGGAAGCCCATCGGCGAGATCGTGGCCAAGGGCGGCGTGTTCGAGGACCCGGGGAACGAGTACGACGGGAAGTACCTCAAGTACAAGTACGGCAACGTGATCAAGATCTACATCGAGCAACTGGCCACCACCAAGGACTCGATGACCGGGCAGTACTTCGACGGGCTCCCGCAGTACGACCCCCCGAAGTTCGCCGACAACACGGCCATCGCGACGGTGGACGAGAAGGAGTTTCCGTTCCAGCTCATCACCTACAAGATGGTCTGGCACGCCCAGGCGCGGACGGCGACCATCCCGTGGCTCATGATCATCCAGCCGGAGAATTTCGTGGAGATCAACACCTCGGATGCCAGGCGGTTGGGGATCCGGGACGGCGACAAGGTCCGGCTGGTCTCGGCCACGAGCCCGGGCGGGGTGGTGGGCAAGGCCAAGGTCACGGAGGGCGTGCGGCCCGGCGTCATCGCCGTCTCGCACCACTTCGGCCACTGGGAACTGGCCTCCAAACCACACGTGGTAGATGGCGTGGCCCAGGGAGCTGATCCCAGCCGGGGGACCGGGATCCAGGTAAACCCCATCATGCGACTGGACCAGTTCAAGGGCAAGGTGCTGAACACCTCGATCCAGGACAAGGTCGGGGGCAGCGTGTCGTTCTATGACAGCCGGGTCAAACTGGTGAAGGCCTAGAGGGGAGGTGAGGAGTCATGGCGCAGCGCGGTTGGCTGATTGACCTGGGTCGCTGCATCGGGTGCCATAGCTGCACGGTCGCGTGCAAGGCGGAGCAGAACACCGCCCCCGCCAACTCCCCCCTCCTCTTCAAGGGGGGCAATCCCCAGCGGCCGCTCCACCTCAGTTATCGCTGGGTGATCGTGCAGGAGGGAGGCACATACCCCAATGTCTGGCGGACCTTCGTCACGTCGGCGTGCAACCACTGCCAGACGCCGGCCTGCATGAACTCCTGTCCGGTCAATGCCATCTCCAAGCGGGCCTCGGACGGGATCGTGCTGATCGATCAGGAGAAGTGCATCGGGTGCAAGTACTGTGTCTGGGCCTGCCCGTACGGGGCCCCACAGTGGAACGAGTCCTCGCAGAAGGTCGAGAAATGCACTATGTGCGTCGAGCGCGTGGACAAGGGGCTTCAGCCGGCGTGCGCGACCACCTGCGTCGGCAAGGCCCTCACCTATGTTCCGGACTTCACCGTGGCGCAGTCCGGGGAGAACGCGCCGGAGGGCTTCTCGGATCCGCCCCTGACGAGGCCGTCCACGAGGTTCGTGAAGAAATGACTGACCGGGTGAGGTGGGCCGAAGCCCGCGGCAATATGTACCGGTTCCTCTCGGCGGCCTTCCTGGAGGTACCTAGTGCCGTGATGGTCGCCCCGCTCTTGGCGGATGGATTCGTGGATGGGCTGGAGGAGATGTTCGGGGCGGGCGTGGCCGACGATCTCCGGCAGTTCGTCAGAGGGTTCCAGGGGGACTATGCGGCCCTGGACCAGGAGTTCCAGGATCTCTTCATGGTCCCCCTGGGGCGGTACGTGACCCCGTACGAGGCGGTCTATCGGGACGAGCGGGAGATCGGCGAGACCCGGGTGCAAGGGCTGCTGATGGGGGCCTCGACCCTCGCCGTCAAGCAGTTGTACCGCGAGGCGGGCGCAGCCATCTCCGAGGATTTCAAAGACCTGCCGGACCACGTCGGACTCGAACTGGCCTGCATGGAGTTTTTGTGCGGGGCCGAGGCCCGGGCCTGGGATCAAGAGGATCTCGGCGAAGTCCGTCGAGTGCGGGACCTCCAGCGGAGGCTGGTCCACGAACACCTGCGGCAGTGGGTTCCGGCCCTGTGTGAACTGATCCGCGAAAGGGCCGCCGGCCCCTTCTATCGCGGGATCGCGCGCCTGATGGAAGCATACCTGGTACAGGAGGCCGAGGCCCTGACCTCTTCGAGGGACATCTGACGGCGGCGATCTGGAGCCACAGCACACCCTGCGGTGGGCTGAACGCGCTCATGCTCAGACACGCAGGCGAAGCTGGTGAGTGCCTGATGGTGATGACCATCGAACGGGGGTGATGCCGAGAGGCTCGCCCCCGTTTGTGTTTCATCTTGCAAATGGCCATGACTCCCAGGTCGTGCACTCGATGTCTCGTGGTGGATGAGGACCCGCTGGTCCGCTGGTCCCTGGTGCGCTTCCTGGAGGCGCACTGTCGCGAGGCCCGTTCCGTCGCGTCGGGAGAGCTGGCGCTGGCGCTCCTCCGGGAGTGGCCGGTGGATATCCTGATCGCCGATGCGCGCCTGGCCTGGATGACCGGAGAGGAGCTGGTGATCCGGTGCCAAGGCTTGCACCCCCGTCCAGGGGTCATCCTCCTCGCCGGGAGCAAGATTTCGCCCTTCCCGATCAACCTTGATCACCTCGCTGTGATCGGTGTGATCGAGAAGCCGCTCGTCTTTGATTCCCTGGCCCAACTCTTGGCCGGGGTCCCACAAGGACCAGGGAGTACCGCTGCCTGACTCACTGGCTGGGGAGGGGCCGCACCCCCACTCCGTGCCAGAATCCCCTTGAGGCTTACCCGTGAAGCTCCGCACGAAGATCCTGGGGGCTATGGCGCTCGTCCTCGCTGTCACGGTGGGTACATCCTTCTTCGTTCTCATCCGCTACCAGCGCGACCAACTCCTGCGGAACACCGCCGACGCCACCGCGCACCTGGCCAACACCATCCGGGCGACGCTGGAACACGCCATGCTGGCTAACGATCCGGCCGAGATCCAGCGCATCGTCCTGACCGTGGGGCAGCAACCCGGGATCGAGGGGGTATTCATCCTGGACCGGACCGGTGCGGTCCAGGTTGCCTCGAAACCCGACCAACTCGGCCAGCCGCCCCTCGGCAGCCCACCGGGCTCACCAACCGACATTCCAGAGGGGGAGGGGGCGGGGCATGGCGGAACGATTGTCTTGAACCGCCAGCCGTCTCCCATCCTCCGCAGCACCAGTCTGATCTCCAACGCCCCACGCTGTCAGGGGTGCCACGATCCCGGTCAGCGGATCCTGGGGGCCTTGGTGATGGATCGCTCGCTGGATCCGATGGAACGGCAGCTCCGGACCAGTCTAGCGTACATGCTTGGGTCCGCCACGGTGGCATTTCTGGTGCTCACCGCCACGACCTATGCGGTGCTTCGTCGCTTGGTCATCACCCCGCTGTCGGATCTGGGTCGGGCGGCGCGCGCCATCGAGGCGGGAAACTACGACACTCCCATGGTCCTCGATCGGTCCGACGAGATGGGGGAGCTGGGGCGGACCCTCGACCGGATGCGTTACCGAATCCTGGAGCACCTGGATCAGATCCGGCGTTGGGGACAGGAAATGGAGATCCGGGTGGCAGAGCGAACCCAGGAGCTCAGCACCCTCAATCGGGTGGCTCTGGTCACCAATGAGGCCTTGGATCTGGTGACGATATTTAGCCGCGCTCTCGAAGCCACCTTGGAGGCTGTGGGCGTCGATGCGGGTGCCATCATCCTGGAGATATCGGAACAGGAAGGACCGATGATTGTTCAGCGGGGACTCACCCCGGAGGAGGCCGAGGCGCTTAGGCAACAGGCCAAGGGAGCAGGCGTGGAGGCGGCGTGCCCGGCTCAGGGGGCGCAGGTGGGCGCGCGGAGGCTTGCGTGCTTCCCCCTTCGATCGAAGGGGATGCTGCGGGGCATCCTGTGCGCCGACAACCCAGCCGAGGTCCCCCTCGCTCCCGAAAAGCTGCGACTTCTGGAAGCCGTGGCCGCGCAGTTGGGTGGGACCGTGGAGCGGGCCATCCTGCACCAGGACCTGGAGCGCAGCTTCCAGACCCTCCGGGAGTCGCAGGCGCAGATCGTCGAGCGGGAGCGGCAGATTGCCGCACTCAAGGCCCTGCAGGCGGCCACCGTCACCCTCTCCCATCACATCAACAATGCCACGGCAGGTATCGCGGGGTGCCGCGAGGTGCTGGCGATGACCCTGGGCGAGCGTGCGGACTGGCAGGTGCGGTACGCGCTGGACGGCATCCGGACGTCCGTACGGAAGATCACGGCTGTCCTCCAGGCGCTCAGGGGCCTGACCCGATTCGAACTGACACCATTCCCGGGCGGCACGGAGGCGATTGATATCGAACAAGCGATCCAGGAGATGCTGGCGCAACTCGGACTGGACGAGCGAGAGCCGGGCGGGGATCCTCCGCGGCGCCTGACTTGACGCGTCGCAGTCGACGGAGAATTCCTCTTGACGCGAAATGCCAGAAGCTATAAGTGGTGGAGGTCTGGTAAGGATTTGATCCCGGATCCTCGATTCGTCGGCGGGGGCTGGCCAGGGGTCGGCCCCCGTTGCTTGTCCGGAATGCACGGGCAAAGATTCTTTGCCCCGGCCCGACCTAGCGCCGTCACAGCACTCACCTAGCCGCATGGTCTGGCGAGGCAAACACAGAGCCAGCAAGATTCGGAAGAACCCCCATGCAGATGCCGATCGAATTGCATCCCGGGCTCCGCGCTGGGTGGGCAACCACGGAGAGGGTCCGGAAGGAACTCCTCGAAACCATCGGGGCCTTGGCGGGTGACCAGTGGGTGTTCCGGCGCGGGGCCGGGTCATGGTGTATCGCGGAGGTTGTGGAACATCTCCTTCGCGCCGAAATCGGGTCGAGCAAGATGGTGCGAAAGCTCATCCGAGGAGACTACGGTAGCCAAGAGTTACCGAGGGGAACGACGCTTTTCACGGCCGCGCTCGATCAATATCCGTATGGGCGCCTTGAGGCGCCACCGGTCTTGATTCCAGGTCCGACCCGAGACCGGGGAGAGCTGGAACGAGAGTTGGGTGTCGCCCATGGGCGTTTCCGCTCGGAACTCGAGCGATTTCAGGGGGCTGATCCCGAGGCACTACGGTCGCCCGATCCGGCGACCGGGACGTGGTTCACTCTCGGCGGGTGGGTGAAGCTGCAGGCCTGGCACGAGGCGCACCACATCGGCCATATCAAGGGCATGCTGGCCGCACCCGGGTTTCCCCGTGGACCCCTTCCTCCTACCACCGGCGTCAACCGATAGCCGAACAGATCCCCTGACCGCCGCCTACCGGGAACCTGCCTTGCGTTTCGAAGAAACCTCTGAGAATATCCGGCGGCAAGGGAGCCAACGCTGCCTGGATGCCCTGAACACTCGCCCCAAGACTCTCAATCACGGAGGTGGGCACGGACATGCAGAGAAAGAACTTCGCCACCGGAACCCCGTGGGAACCGATCGTCGGATACTCCCGGGCCGTCCGCGTGGGATCCTTTGTGTATGTCAGCGGGACAACGGCCACGGACGCAACCGGAAAGATCGTGGGGCACGGGGACACGTACGCACAGGCGATGCAGGCCCTCAGGAACATCGAGAGGGCCCTGCGCGCGGCCGGCGCCAGCCTGCCTGACGTCGTGCGGACGCGAATCTACGTCACCAACATCGACGAGTGGCAAAAGGTCGGAAAGGCTCATGGCGAGTTCTTCGGCGAGATTCGCCCGGCCACCAGCATGGTCGAGGTCAAACGCCTGATCGCGCCCGAGATGCTGGTGGAGATCGAGGCGGACGCCGTGATCGCCGAGTCGCACCAATAGGATGAACCACATCGCATCGTGCGGCGTCGAGATCATCGAGGGACCCGTTCCCCGTTCTGTTCCAATCGTTCTCGGGGAGGCTCATGACTCTGGACGCCCTGACCATCCGCGACGCAGGAGAGGCCGACGCGGCGGCCATCGTCACTATTTACAACCAGGGGATCGCTGACCGGATTGCCACCCTGGAGACCGAGGAACGCACCCCCGAGGAGCGGAAACACTGGCTGGCCGCCCGGGGGCCACGACACCCTGTGCTGGTGGCGGAGCTGGACGGGACGGTGGTGGGCTGGGGAAGCCTGAACCAGTTCAACCCGCGGAAGGCCTACGATTTCGTCGCCGACTTCTCGGTCTACGTGGAACGGGCCTGGCGGGGGAAAGGCGTAGGCGGCGGGCTCCTCCGTGCCCTGATCGCCCGGGCGAAGCAGCTCGACTACCACAAGCTGGTCCTGTCCGCCTTCCCCTGGAACGCGGCCGGGATGGCGCTGTACCAGAGGTACGGGTTCCGCACGGTCGGGATCTACAAGGAGCAGGGACTCCTGGACGGGGAGTGGGTGGATACCATCATCATGGAAAAGATCCTCTAGCCTGGATTATTCGCGAACACCTTCGCGAATAATCCGAGGCAATGACCAAATCCCAATGGCCAATGACCAATTGCGGATGGAGTTCCGGTGGTGCCAATTGACGGCGCGCTCTGCGCGCCCACCAGCATTGGTCATTGGAAATTGGTCATTGGTCATTTGATCCGGAGAATTCACGGGTTCGTTCTTCAATTGTCCGGGCCAGGGGGCCGGAGGCAGCATGCGGGTCCTCGTTCAGCGCGTTGCCCGGGCGGCCGTGCATATTGACGGGGAGACGGTGGCGGCCATCGGTCAGGGACTGCTGATCTTCGTGGCCTTCAAGACCGGGGACGGGGACGCCGACCTGGCCTGGATGGCCGAGAAGGTCGCCCATCTCCGGATCTTCGAGGACGCGGCGGGGAAAATGAACCGCTCGCTTCTGGAGGTTGGGGGGCAGGCGCTGGCTGTCTCGCAATTCACCCTGTACGGCGACGCGCGCAAGGGACGGCGACCCAGCTTCGCCGCGTCCGCTCCTGCGGACAAAGCCCGGCCGCTGTTCGAGAAATTCGTTGACAATCTGGCGTCCCGTGGAATAATCACGGCCGTTGGCCGGTTCCAGGCAACCATGCAGGTGGAACTGGTCAACGACGGACCGGTCACGATCATGCTTGATTCGCCCGGGGGCGAAACCCCCCGCGGGCTCTCGGAGTACAGCCATGGGCGCGATCCTTGCCGGGGCTGAAGAGGCCCTGGATGCCTCCACCATGGCTCGCCCGGCGCAACCGGAGGACAACGGGCGGGCCTTTTTTTTCGTCCGATGCTTCTGCCAGAGACTGCATGACTCGCTACTCCAGCCGGGAACCGACCGCCTGCTGGAGATCGCGCCGTTCCTCACGACCCTCCTGCTCCTCTCGGTCTATCCCCTCCTCCGCTACCTCTTGCGGGATCCATTCCCGGCCGAGGTCTTCCGATTCGGGTTCATCTCTTTCTGGATCGGGTTCCTGATCGTGAACATGGTCCGGGCGCACAAGACCCGGCAGGCGATCCTTCAAAATCTCGAAGTGGACTGGCTGGATCGGCTCCGATCCCAGGGCGCCCCGCTGAGCCATTACGTCATCTTCATGCCGCTCAAGCACGAGAGCAACCGGCATGTCCTGTTCCAGACGTTCCTGTCGGTGGAGCGGCTGCGTTACCCCAAGTCCCTGGTCACCCTGGTTCCCATCGTCGAGGCAGAGGACCAGACCACGCTGGAGAAGCTGGAAGAGGTCGTGGAGGTCTTCGAGCCGCGGATTCGGGTGGAGCCGTTCGTGTACCCCACGCTGGGCCTACCGGTGAAGTGCAAGGCGACCTCCATCACCACGGCCGGGCGGTGGCTGGCAAGGCGCATCGCCGACGGGAACTTCCCGGTCCCCGCGGGCGGCGTCAAGGTTCTGATCATTGACGCGGATACCATTCTCCACCCGCAGGACCTGGCCTTCCGCGAGTGGACCCACCGCGAAGAGGATGCCCAGGCCTCGTCGCGCGGCACCCGCGGGGTGGTGCTGCAATCCCTGACGACCTACACGGCGAACTACTGGAAGGTCCCCATGCTCCCGCGGCTGCACAACACGGGCTTCGTCCTCTACCAGATGGGGAAGATGCAGACCCGGGGGGACTACCTGGTCCTGGGTCCGGGGACCAGCCTGGACTTCGAGGCCTTCCGAACCGTGGACTATTTCGAGCCCAACCGCCACAACGAGGACATGCAGTTCCGCTACAAGGTGGTGATGGAGGGCTATCGGGTGGCGCCGCTGAAGATGCCGACCTGGGGCCAGGCGCCCCTCACCACCCGGGAATCCTGGGGGCAGATCGCCCGCTGGGCCCGGGGTGCCGTGGACGTGAAGTTCGTCGTCCGCTACCGGCGGAAGTTCCGCCAGCCCGGGATGCCGCTGGTGAAGACCAAGACCTTCCAGGCCCTCCGCGCGCTGCTGGCCAATGCCATGCCGCCCCTCACCGTCCTGCTGCCGGCCCAACTCATCCTCATCTCCTGGATCAGTCCGTGCGTGCGGGACCTGTGGCCGGTGCCCGTCTTCCTCTCGCCCGACGTCCTGGCCCTGAAGCTGGGGGGGAAGAGTCTGTGCGTGAGCCCCATGGCGGCATTCAACCTGATCTTCCAGACCATCGTCCTCACCTCGTCCATGCTCCTGGGCATGGTGGTGGTCCCCCACACCCTGAAGCCGATCATCTACCAGCGCGCGCCGCGGCGCTGGCGGCCGACGCGCAAGTTCATGGAGTGGTTCCGCCTGGTCTTCTCCCCCATCAACCTGCATACCTACTTCCTCATGGCCACGGCCCAACTGTACACCCAGGGGAAGCTGGCTCTGGGCCTGCCCATCACCTACACGCCCGTCACCCGGAAATGACCCGGCAGGCCTTCAGCCGTCAGCGGTCAGCCCTCAGCGGGAAACAACATTGGGACCAGCAAGGAAGCCACTCCGACTTCCCGGCAGAGGCTCGACCATCGCCGGGTCTCACGCGAAGTCTTTGCACGCTGTTGATGACGGCTGATGGCCGATAGCTGAACGCTCCAAGATGAGGATTGGACTCTTCACCAATAACTACCGGCCGCTGGTCAACGGTCTGGCGACCTCGGTGGAGAGTTTCGCCCAGGCCTTCCGCCGGGCGGGCCATGATGTGACCGTCGTCGCGCCGCGATACCCGGGCGGCTGTCCGCCCGAGCCCGGTGTCCTGCGGGTCCCGGGGGTCCGCGCGCCCACGCACCATGCCTACGTGCTTCCGATGGCGTGGTGGCCGGGCGTGGGGAGCGCGGTGGCGGCTCTCCAGCTCGACGTCTTTCATGCGCAGCATCCGCTGTTGCTCGGGACGGCCGCGGCCCGGTGGGCCCGCCGGTCGAAGAGGCCGCTGGTCTTCACCTACCACACCCACTACGACCGCTACGCCCACTACGTCCCCGGCCCCTCGCGGGTGGTCGGCCGCCTGGCGGTCCGGCAGGCCGTCGCCTTCGCCAACCACGCCGACCTGGTGATCGCACCCGCGCCCGCAGTGGCTCGCGTCCTCTCTGTCCACGGCGTGAAGACTCCGGTCTCGATCGTCCCGACCGGCGTGGCGCTTCCTGCGGGGTCCGGGAACACCTCTCGGATGGAGGTCCGGCAGGCCCTCGGGCTCGGTGAGGGGGCCCCGCTGTGCCTGAGTGTCGGTCGCCTGGCGCGCGAGAAGAACCAGGGATTCCTCCTGTCGGCGTTTGCCCTCATCCTCAAGGATCTGCCGGCTGCGCGATTGGTTCTGGTGGGCGAAGGGGATGACAGGCCACGGCTCGAACGGCTGACGCGCGTCCTCGGCATCGGGGGGCGGGTCCGCTTCGTGGGCGCGGTGCTCCACGAGGCGGTGGGCGATTACTATCGGGCAGCCGACCTGTTCCTGTTTCCCTCGACGTCCGAGACCCAGGGGATCGTGGTGCTGGAGGCGATGGCCGCGGACCTGCCCGTGGTGGCTGTGGCCTCAGATGCCGCGGCGGATCTGCTCGGTGACGGTCGAGGCGGCATCCTCACCCCGGAGGAACCGGCACCGTTCGCGAGAAGCGTGGTGGAGCTGTGGGGACAGCCGGAGCGAAGGCAGGCCATGGGGATGGCGGGAAGGCAGATCACGGCGGCGTATGCTCCAGACGCCTGTGCCGCCAAGTTACTCGGCCTCTACGAGGAACTCATCCGTGTGAGCCGAGCCGTTCCGGCTCGTGTTCGCGTCATCCGACCCAGAGAAGCCTGAAATGGATGCGCTTCTCGATTGCTTCCTCGAACACCTGGTGGTGGAACGCGGTCTCGCCCAGAACAGCCTGGAAGCGTACCGGCGCGACCTGACGCGCTATGCGGCATACCTGCGGGGCCGGCGCAAGCGGGTGACCGCCCTGGACCGGGCCGAGGTGCCTCGATACCTGCTGGCCCTGCGCGAGGCGGGATTAAGCCCGCGCTCCGTCGCCCGCCACCTGTCGGCGATTCGCCAGTTTCACCGGTTCCTGGTCCGCGAAGGCCACGCCACCGAGGATCCCACGTCCCACCTGGAATCGCCCCGTCCGTGGCGCCGGCTCCCCACGGTGCTGAGTTGTGACGAGGTGGACCGTCTCCTGGCTCCTCGCGAGGCACGGACCCCTCAGGAGTTCCGGGATCGCGCCATGCTCGAGTTGTTGTATGCGTCCGGATTACGCGTGTCGGAGCTGGTGGGACTGCGCCTGGCCGACCTCACCCTTGCTGTCGGGATCGTCCGAGTCCTGGGAAAGGGCGACAAGGAGCGGCTGGTGCCCCTGGGGGATGCCGCGGCGGAGAGCCTGCGCACCTACCTGGCCCACGGGCGGCTCCGGCTGGAGAAGCGCCGTCCCAGCCCCCACCTTTTTCTGGGCCGGCACGGCCGCGGGCTAACGCGCCAGATGTTCTGGCAGATCCTGAAGCGGTACGTCCGCGCCGCGGGCATTACCAAATCCGTGTCACCCCACACGCTCCGTCACTCCTTCGCCACCCACCTGCTGGAGCGGGGGGCGGACCTCCGCTCGGTCCAGCTCATGCTCGGCCACGCCGACATCGGCACCACCCAGATCTACACCCACCTCAGCCGCGCCCACCTGAAGGCAATCTACGACAAGTCCCATCCGCGCGCATAGGGAAGCGGGTCCGCTGATCTCGACTCTCGGTTGTCGGCTTGCACCGGTGGGCGGGGGAGAGGCGATGGGTTCGTTATCCCTACCGATAGACTTCCCTTCGGTGTGCCACCCGGATTACTTCTACGAGACGCTCGCCGTCATTGATCAGGAACACCACCCGGTAATCACCGACCCGAATTCGGTAGGCACCTTCTTCCCCGACAAGCTTCGTAGCTGAGGGCGGGCGGGGGTTGGTCTCAAGCTGCTCAAGTTTCTGACAGATGCGTCTGGCGATCTCAATCGGCAGCGCGTCAAGATCGCGTTCAGCGCGTGGCTTCAGAATGACCCGGTAGGGATTCACCGCTTAGCCCTAGTCCCCGACCGTTCCCGCTTCTCGCGTTCTGCAACGTAATCCCTCAACAGTCGGCCGGGTTTCTCGCGCTCCTCGGCGATCACCAGGCGGTCCGAAACATCCTCGAGGATAGCCCGCAAGGTTCGATCCTTGACGATGGATTGCAGTACCGCCGCACGTTCACGCGATGGAAGGGCCTTTAGTGCCGTCAGGAACACTTCAGCCGTTGCTTGTTGTGGGCTCATCTGTTTCCCCCCTTCTTGACATGCGATACCGAGGTCAATAGCACGCACATCCTGCGCAGTCAAGTTGCAAGAACATCACTGCGCAGCAGCCGCTTTGTGTCGACCTTGGACCCGAGAGGCGGACGGCAGAACGCAAATGGATCTGCGAATAGGTCGGGAAAAACGGTATGGAGGTCGGCGGGTCAGGTCAGGTCGAGCTTGATGTGCAGCTCGCGCAGTTGGGCGGGGTCCACCGAAGAGGGGGCGGCCGTCATGAGGTCCTGCGCCCGCTGCGTCTTGGGGAAGGCGATGACGTCGCGAATGGATTGCGCCCCCGTCAGGATCATCACCAGCCGGTCCAGGCCAAAGGCGATTCCGCCGTGGGGCGGCGTGCCGTACTCCAGGGCGTCCAGCAGGAATCCGAAGCGCGCCCGCGCCTCCTCCGGGCCGATACCCAGGGCCTGGAACATCTTACTCTGGACCTCCCGCCGGTGAATCCGGATGCTCCCCCCGCCGACCTCGGCCCCGTTCAAGACCAGGTCGTACGCCTTGGCCCGGATCTTCCCCGGGTCGGTGTCAAACAGCGGGATGTCCTCGTCCATGGGGGACGTGAACGGGTGGTGCATGGCCGACCACCGCCCCTCCTTCTCATCCCATTCAAGCAGGGGAAAGTCGGTGACCCAGGTGATGGCCAGTGCCTCCGGGGCGATCAGCTTCAGCTCCTGGCCGAAACGCAGGCGCAGCCGCCCCATGGCGTCCGCCGCCACCCTGGGCCGATCCACGCAGAGCAGGAGCAGATCCCTCTCCTCGCCCCCCATTCGCTCGCGGAACCGCTGCAGGGTGTCGGCCGAGAGGAACTTGGCGATCGGCGACTGGATGCCGTCGGGACCGACCTTGAACCAGGCGAGCCCCTTCGCCCCGAACCCCTTGGCGAACTCCTCGAGCTGATCGAGCTGGCTCCGGGAATAGCCGCCGCACCCCTTGGCGTTCAGGGCCATGGCCCGGCCCCCACTCTCCAGCGGCTGGGCGAAGGCCCGGAACGCGGTCCCGGTGAAGAGGTCTCCCACGTCCTGGAGTTCCAGGTCGAACCGCGTATCCGGCGCATCCAGCCCGAACCGCCGAATGGCCTCGTCATAGGTCAGCCGCGGGAACGGCTGGGGAAGCTGGATGCCCTTGATCTCCCGGAAAATCTCGACGATCAATCCCTCCATGGTGGCCAGGACGGCCTCGCAGTCCACGAAGGACATCTCGATGTCGATCTGCGTGAACTCCGGCTGGCGGTCGGCGCGAAGGTCCTCGTCCCGGAAGCACTTCACGACCTGGAAGTATCGGTCGAAGCCGGAGATCATGAGGAGCTGCTTGAACAGTTGCGGCGACTGGGGCAGGGCGAAGAACTCACCCGGGTTCACCCGGCTCGGGACCAGGTAGTCCCGGGCGCCTTCCGGCGTGCTCCTGGTAAGGACAGGAGTCTCCACCTCGAGGAACCCCTGGCCGTCCAGGTAGCGCCGCGTGACCTGATAGAACCGGTGCCGCAGGCGCAGGTTCCGCTGGAGCGGCGCCCGCCGCAGGTCCAGGTACCGGTAGGTCAGGCGGATGTCCTCGGCCACGTCGGTCTCGTCCCCGATGGGAAAGACCGGCGTCTTGGCCTCGTTGAGGATGACCGCCTCCTGCGCCACCACCTCCATCTCGCCGGTGGGCAGGTCCCGGTTCTCGGTCCCCGGCGGCCGGCAGCAGACCTCGCCGCGGACCGCCACCACGAACTCCGGCCGCATGGTCTTGGCGCGCTCGTGGGCGGCCGCAAACCGTTCCGGGTTGAAGACGACCTGGGCGATGCCCTGCCGATCGCGCAGGTGCACGAAGATGAGCCCGCCCAAATCCCGGCGGCGGTCCACCCACCCGTTCAGCGTGACCACTTGGCCCGCGTGGGTGGCCCGCACCTCGCCGCAGTACAACGTTCGCGCCCAGCCTTGCATCTGATCTCCAGACTCGGAAGTTCGTACAACACGCCGTCGCCCCTTGGGCCATCTCTCCGGTCGCGGAACCGCGACGGCACCCAGCCCGCGGCTGGGCGGGGCGGTCTTGCTCCGGGTCGTCCCGCCTCTCGGCGGGACTCCGGGCCGAACCCGCCGCCCCCGCACGTCCCGCGACGTCGAGATGGCCCCACAGGGCGCCGTCGAAGGAGTTTCCCCCTCGCTGCGGTCTAGGCCTGCTCCCGTTCCGGCAACCGGGTCAGATGCTCCACCACCTCGGACAGGGGGATGGCGCGCTGCTCCCCGGACAGCATGTCCTTCAACGTGGCCTGGCCCCGGGCAAGCTCGTCACTGCCCAGGATCACCGAGTAGCGGTACCGGTCCTTGTTGGCCTGCCGCATCTGCCCCTTCAGGCTTCGCCCCTCGAGGTCCAGCGCGGCCCGCAGGCCGCGTCGCCGGAGCGTCTGAACGAGGTCCAACGCCGTGGGGAACGCCTCGGCCCCGGCCGTGGCCACGTACACGCCGGTGTAGGTCGGGGACTCCGGCGGCGTCTGCTGTGCCTCCAGGGAGGCGAGAATCCGCTCCTCCCCGATGGCAAAGCCGATGGCCGGCGTGGGTGGGCCGCCCAGCTCTTCCACCAGGCCGTCATAGCGGCCGCCGCCCGCCACGGCATTCTGGGAACCCAGGGCCGTGTTCAGGAACTCGAAGGTCGTCCGGGTGTAATAGTCGAGGCCCCGCACCAGCCGCTCGTTCACCGCGTGCTCGATCTTCAGCCCGTCCAGCATGCTCCGCACGGCCGCGAAATGGTCGCGGCAGGGTTCGCACAGGTAGGCCGAGATCGTGGGCGCCCCGGCCGCGACCTGCTGGCAGGACGGCACCTTGCAGTCCAGGATCCGCAGCGGATTCTTCGTGAGCCGCACATGGCAGTCCGGGCACAGCGCGCTCCGGCGGGCCTCCGCATAGGCCACGAACGCCTGGCGGTACGCCGGGCGGCACGCCGGGTCGCCGATGCTGTTCAGGTGCAATTGAATCCCGCGCAGGCCCCAGGCCTCCAGCAGGTGGTGAAGCAAAGCCACCACCTCGGCATCCACGGCCGGGCCCGGCGAGCCGACCGCCTCCACGTCAACCTGGTGGAACTGGCGGAAGCGGCCGGACTGGGGCCGCTCGTGGCGGAACATGGGCCCGATGAGGTAGAGCTTCACCAGGCTGCTCTTGGCACCCAGGCTGTGCTCGACGTAGGCCCGCATGAGGGAGGCGGTGGCCTCCGGCCGGAGCGTCAGGCTTTCGCCCCCCCGATCCTCGAAGGTGTACATCTCCTTTTCGACGATGTCGGTGCCCTCCCCGATCCCGCGGACGAAGAGTTCGGTGCGCTCGAAGGCCGGGGTGCGGATCTCGGAATAGCCGTAGCGGTCCAGCACGTCGCGGGCGACGATCTCCAGCGCCTGCCACTTCCCCGACTCTTCGGGGAGGATATCCGGTGCACCCCTGATGCCCTTGATCACGTGGACATACCCTCATTTCGGATTTCGGATTTGCGATTTCGGATTTGAAATTCGAAATTCGACATTCGAAATCCGAAATTAGTAGACGGGTTTCCGGTCAAATCGGTGCGTCGCCTCGATGAACCGCACAGTGCCGGATCGGTACCGCATGGCCACGGAGTGGGTCCGCGCTCCGCCGCCGAAGAATCGGACTCCCCGCAGCAGGTCGCCATCGGTCACGCCCGTGGCCGCGAACATGATGTCGTTGCCCTTCGCCAGATCTCCGATGCGGTAAATCCGGTCGATGTCCTTGATGCCCATGCGGCGGGCCCGTTCCACCTCATGATCGTTTCGCGCCTTCAGGCGTCCCTGCATGTCGCCACCCAGGCACTGGAGCGCGGCGGCGGCCAGGACCCCCTCGGGCGCGCCGCCGATGCCCATGAGGACGTCCACCCCCGTCTCCGGGAACCCCGTCGCAATGGCGGCGGAGACGTCCCCGTCCTGGATCAGCTTGATGCGGGCCCCCACCTCGCGGACGGCGCGGATCAGCTCCGTATGCCGAGGCCGGTCCAGGATCACCACGGTGAGGTCCTCGACGTAACACTTCATGGCATCGGCGATGTTCCGCAGGTTCTGCTCCGGGCTCAGGCTGAGGTCCACCGCGCCCTTGGCCTTGGGCCCCACGGCGATTTTGTCCATGGTGGTGTCGGGGGCGTGGAGAAAGCCCCCCGTCTCGGTGATGGCCACGACCGACATGGCGTTGGCCCGGCCCTGGGCGACGATGGTCGTCCCCTCCAGGGGATCCAGGGCCACGTCCAGTTCCGGGCCGTCGCCGCTGCCGATCCGTTCGCCGATGAAGAGCATCGGCGCCTCGTCCCGCTCGCCCTCGCCGATCACCACCGTGCCGCAGAAGGGCACCGCCTCGAAGGCCCGCCGCATGGCGTCCACCGCCGACTGATCGGCCGCCTTCTCGTTGCCCACACCCATCCATCTGGCCGAGGACAGGGCGGCCGCCTCGGTCACCCGGACCACTTCGAGCGCGAGATTTCGTTCCACTGTTCCCCCTCCTCCCCCTTGCCCGGGAGGGCAGCCAAAAGACAACCAGGGCCGCCTGTCGCAAGTGTCCGGCGGCCCTGACAGCGGGACGCAGTATACTGCCAGCCGCAGAAAGGGTCAACGGAAACGTGGCGCGGACAGACGCCTGAGGCAGGAATTCGTGGGGGTTAGCGCACCAGAACTCCGGGCGGCCGCCGACCGGGGGAAGCCCCCCTGCTGCCAGGCCGTCCGGCCTCCAACGTGAGGATTTGCCGGTCCCAGCGGCCTCCCGAATGCCGGTCCCGCAAGGAATCGGTCGTTCGCCAGAATGTAGCCCGGTTTGTCCTTTTCCCTTCTTCGCCCGTGTGGTAAAGTTTTTGCACATATTGGTGGCCTCATACTCGGAATCGTGAGGAGGGGGCGCAGGAGGACCGGATGAAACTTCAGGGCAAGGTCTTGGTGGCGCAGGGCGGCGGCCCGACCGCAGTCATCAATCACTCGCTGGCGGGGGTGGTGCTGGAATCACGGAAGTTCCCCCAGGTGACAGGCATCTATGGCGCGGTGCACGGGGTGCGCGGGATCGTCAATGAAGATTTTCTCGATCTCACGCAGGAGACGGCACACAATCTCGACCAGGTCGCCGCCACGCCCTCCTCGGCGCTGTGCTCCACCCGGGACAAACCCGACGAGAAGTACTGCCAGGAGATGTTCCGGGTGATGCGGGCTCATGACATCCGCTACTTCTTCTACATCGGCGGCAATGACTCCGCGGACACCGTGCGGATCGTCAACCAGGAGGCGGGACGATCGGGCTACGAATTCCGCGCCGTCCACGTTCCCAAGACCATTGACAACGACCTCACGGTGAATGACCACACGCCCGGTTATGGGTCGGCGGCCCGCTTCGTCGCCCAGGCCTTTATCGGCGCGAATCTGGATAACTCGGCCCTCCCGGGCGTCTACATCGCCGTGGTCATGGGTCGAAACGCCGGCTTCCTCACCGCAGCATCGGCGATCGCCAGGAAATACCCGGATGACGGCCCGCACCTGATCTATCTGCCGGAGCGGGCCTTCAGCATTGACAAGTTCCTCCAGGACGTGCGGGCGACCTACGACAAGTTCGGCCGGTGCGTGGTGGCAGTCTCGGAAGGTATCGTGGACGCAGGCGGCAAGCCCATCGTGACGACGCTGGTTGACACCGTCGAGAAAGACGCCCACGGAAACGTCCAGCTCTCCGGGACCGGAGTCCTGGGGGATCTCCTGGCCCAGCAGGTGAAGCAGCACCTCAACATCAAGCGGATCCGATCGGACACCTTCGGATATCTGCAGCGCTCGTTCTTCGGCTGTGTCTCGGATGTGGACCAGAACGAGGCGCGGGAGGTCGGGGAGCGGGCGGTCCAGTTTGCCCTCTGGCATAATCTCGACGGCTCGGTCACGATCCACCGCACCGGCTTCTATTCCGTGGATTATCGGTTGAGCCCGCTGGAAGAGATCGCTGCGAAAACGCGGAGAATGCCGGACGAGTTCATCAACGGCGAAGGCAACGACGTGACGGGTGCGTTCATCTTCTACGTGCGACCCCTGCTTGGATCGGGGTTGGGCTCTGCCCAGAGGCTGAGGGCCCCCCGGGCCGCCAAGCTGCTCAACAAGGTGGGGTAGGAAGGGATCCGACGGGAGGGGGCATGGGCGGGGTGATCGCGGCGGTTGACGATCTCTTCTTCTGGGCGAAGATCCTCGAGACGGCAGAGCGTCTCAACGTTCCGCTGGCGCTCGTGCGGTCAGCGGGGGAGTTGGTCGAGAAGGCGCGAGCCTTTCGCCCCGCCCTCGTGATTGTCGACCTGAACGCCGAGGGTTGCCGGCCCCTGGAGGCCCTCCGCCAGGTGAAGGCGGATCCCGAGCTGAAGGACACGCCGGTTCTGGGGTTCTACTCCCACGTCCAGCACGAGCTCAAGGCGTCCGCCGCGGAGGCCGGGTGTGATCGGATCCTGGCTCGCTCGGCCTTCACCGCACAGCTTCCCGACATCCTGCGCCCGTACGCCACCTGACCTCAATCCGCAGGAAAACACAAACCGCCAAGACGCCAAGACCGCCAAGGAAGGGTTGGATTTTCCCCGACCTTTGCGTGCCTGGCGCCTTGGCGGTTCAGTTGTGACGTTCGGCCTATTCCAGCGGAACCCGGACGATTACCCGCACCGGCACGCCGTGATCGTCTCGCCCGAGGAAGACGAGTTCCTGCACCCCGGTCAGATTCCCCGGTTCCTCTGGATTGGAGCTTGACAGGAACGCGTCAATCGCGATCGGCGTCGTCCCCTGGGGTTCCACCCGGCTGGCGAGAGGGATCGTGCGGGTCGCCGTGACCCCCGTCAGGCTCCGGACCGTGGTCTGCACCTCCCGGAACTGGACCCCCACCCCACTCGTATCCGTGAACCGGACCGTATAGTCCCAGCGCGAACCCGCATGGTGAAATGGGGGCAGCTCGGCTGCGGCGAGGGGCCGTTTGCTGGTGCCAACCACCGCGACCCGCAGGTGACCGGGATTCTCCACCGCGACCTGGAGGGGGAGCTTGGCCACTTCCCGGAGGTGATACTCGCAGCCCGCGCCGGCCAGCAGGAGCGCGACAGGCAGGCAGAGAAGCCAGCTAGCCCTTGGAGGGCGCCTTCGCATTTGCATCATCCGACTCCCACTCATCCCGAATCCTCACCACCGGGACACCGGGAACATCAAGGGGGAGTGGGCCGCCTGGAAAGAAGCACAGCCCCAGCTCCCCCATGAACCCAGTATCTCGCTGTCCGACCTTAAAAGGGGACCCGCTCTCCTTGGCGTCCTTGGCGCCTTGGCGGTTCAAACCCCCCGTCAGGGCTCACTCTTCCTTGCGCGCTCGCCGCAGGGCCCGCCGGTGCGCCCGCGCCAGAAACTCCAAACGCGCCTGATCGGCGAGCGGCGACGGTCCGGCCGACTCCTCGCTGGTGGGGGCCCGCTCGCGCTGTGCCCCACACACACTGCAGGCTTCCAGGAGAACCTCCTGGGCCTGGCCCTCGGGGCCCTCGTAGACGCGGCCCACCACGTGGTATCGGTGGCCGTGACGCTCGCACCACAGGGCTCGCAAACGCTGCAGCATGACTCTTCAATCAAGCCCACCAAGGCACTGGGATCTTCGCATGCGCGGCTCTCGGCTCGAGGCTCGCAGCTCGAAGGCTGGTCCTCTCATGCGTTGGGGATCGCCACATTCAGCTCCCGCGCGACCTCCTCGATCTGTCCCCAGGTCTGATCCTCGACGAAGATCCCGGCCTGGCGGCGTTTCGCCTCGGTGATCGCCTCCGGCTCGCCCGGGGCGAGGATCTGGTCCACGCCGGGCACCGTCGGGCTTGACTTGAGGTACCGGATCAGGTCATCCACTTCGGCCCGGAACGTGCCGGGGGCGACGAAGCGGCTGATGTCCACGACGACCATGAAAATGCCGTTCATGACCGGTCCGGGGTTTTCCCGAGAGTACCCGCCCCGGGCCACGATGCCCGCCAATACCTCGATCATGAGGGCAAGCGCGTAGCCCTTGTGCCCGCCGACCGGGAGGATCGTCCCCGGCGGGTTGCCGTAGATGGCGTTCGGGTCGGTCGTGGGGTTCCCGTCCGCATCCAGGACCCAGCCGGGGGGGAGTGTCTCCTTCCGGTTCCGCTTCACCCGAACCTTGCCTTCGGCCGCCATGGTGGTGGCAATGTCGAAGCTGATGGGGACGCCGCCCCCGGTGGGACAGGCGAAGGCGATGGGGTTCGTGCTGAGGCGAGGCGCCCGCCCGCCCCAAGGGGCCATCCGCTGCCCGGCGCCGCCGGCGTTTACGGCCAGGATGGCCAGCATGTCCCGCTCCAGCGCCATCTCGGTGTAATCCGCCAGCCGGCCGATGTGGTTGCTGTTGAAGACCCCGACGGTTGAGACACCGACCGCCGTCGCCTTCTGCATGGCCACCTCCATGCCGCGCCGGGCGACGATCTGGCCGAACCCCAGCTTGCCGTCTACCAGCGCCGTGGCCGGGCCCTCCTGCACTACCACTGGCTCGGCGGTGGGGTTGGCGTCTCCTTTCTTCCAGGAGGCGATGTACTGGGGGATGCGGATGACCCCGTGGGAGTCATGCCCCCGCAGGTTGGCGCGGACCAAAAGCTCCGCCATCCACGCCGCGCCGGGCGGCGGGACCTGGATGGCCTGGAAGATACCTCGGGCGAGCGTTTCGAGCGCTTCGTGGTGCAGGATTGGCATCTGCGGTCATCTCCTCTTGGATTCGACGAGGAAGAAATCTCGCGGCTCGCGGCTCGGCGCTGTGTTTCTTGATCTCGGCTCGCGGCTCGCGGCTCGACGCTGTGTTTCTTGATCTCGGCTCGCGGCTCGCGGCTCTCAGAGTAGCGGCGTGATCGTCTCCACCGTCTCCTTGGAGGGGACCACGGGAATGATTTCGAACTCGACGAGGTCCTGCCACTTGAGCATCCACTGCTGAAGCAGGCGCGCGTCGTCGCACTCCATGAGCTGGAAGCACCGATCGAAGTTCGCCTCGATCCAGCTCCCTACGTAGGTGAGTCCCTCGGGCGCCATGCGCCCCTTCTCTTTGAAGCGACGGTAGACCGCCAGGGCGTCCCGGTTCTTAAACCGCTCGATCAGCATGAAGAGCATTCGACCTCCTTTATCTTGACCGACGCTGGTCCCCGACACCCTGGTTCAGAATAACATCCTATTTGATACTTACGCTACATCAGACGGGCTGGGCATGCAAGGACCACGCGGAGGTAGGCCGACGCATCAAGGGACAATGGTGAATCGACCATATTGATGGAAGTGAAGATCGAAGGCGAAAGCGGTCGTAATCCGTAACCGCTCCATCAGGGCGAAGGAAGTGCAGTCGGTGAAGGAAAAATCCTTGTCCAAGTAACGCTGGAAGAGGCGCCAACCTTGTGCCATGTCTTCGTCGGACACCTTGAGGACCGTGGTGAGAGCAGGATTCAAAAGCTGCCTTCCGAGGCGTACTGCGTGCGAGTGTCCAAGGCGGGCTCGGACCAGATTGAGCGTCTCCACGAGGGTCAGATCGGTTGTGGCCAAGAGAACGATGTTGGAACGGATGAAGGCTACTGCGGAGGAGTGGTGTCGGTCTGATTTATCTACGAGAGCGAAATAGGCGGAGGTGTCAACAAGGATCAGATCGCCAACCGGGTCACCGGGCACGGCGCGCCCCATACAGTGCCCGATGGGGGTTCTCGCTGATGTCGGTCCGCCCACTCTTGCCGATGCCCGCAAGGCTCAGTAGGGCCTTCCGCTGCCGCTGAACCAGACGTTCCTGCGCCTTCGGGCCGGTCGGGAGTGGGATAAGCGTAAGGCGGACCCGGCTCCGGTCGGGAAGGCTGACCTTGCGGGTTGGTCTGAATACGCCGTTCTCGTAGACGGCTTCAATACTTCGCGGAGACACCTTGTGCATGACACATTCCTTCCTATGGGGTGTAACACTACGCTAGCGGGAATCAACCCGGCTGTCAAGGAACGGTATCTGGGGAATCAAATCGGGGGAGAGGTCTCTAGGGGGATGGACGTCACCGCGCCGCGAGACGAAAGGCGTCTGCAGCTTGGCTGCCTGGATGATCTGGACTCCACGAACACCCGAACGACCGGGACCCATGGCACCGCGGTACATACCCACCGCCGTGGCGTGGGTGCCCCGAACAGCCGAACGCTTCCGGATGCGTGGGCCTGCCCGTGGCCCATCACCTCCCGCGTCCTCAACCCTATCTAACGTACCGCAGGTCCGCCACAGGAGCAAGAGCCCCCTAAGAACGTGAAAGGCGCCCTGCACACCGCCACGGGCGCCTCTCCGGGATGAGCAACCGCGCTGACTCAGCCCTCTTCGAAGACCCCCATCCGCCGGAACTTCTGATACCGTTGCTCCAGCAACTCGTCCAGGGGAACCCGTCGCAACCGGTCGAAGGCCTTCACCAGAACCCCTTTCAGGGTCGTGGCCATCTCCTGGTGGTTGCGGTGGGCGCCACCCACGGGCTCTGGCACGATCTCGTCGATCACGGCCAGGCGTTTCAGCGTCTGGGCGGTGATCCCCATCGCCGCAGCCGCCTCCGGCGCCTTGGCTGGATCCCTCCAGAGGATGGAAGCACAGCCCTCAGGAGAGATCACGGAGTAGATGGCGTACCCCAGCATCAGGACCGTGTCCCCCACGGCGATCCCCAGGGCGCCACCAGACCCCCCCTCCCCGGTGATCGCCACCACGATGGGAACCTTCAGATCCGACATCTCCCGCAGGTTCCTGGCGATGGCCTCGGCCTGCCCCCGCTCCTCGGCGCCGATCCCGGGATACGCCCCGGGCGTGTCCACCAGCGTGAGGACCGGCTTGCCGAACTTCTCCGCCAGCCTCATGAGGCGGAGGGCCTTGCGGTAGCCCTCGGGGTTGGCCATGGCGAAGTTGCGCGCCAGCTTCTCCTTGGTGTCCCGCCCCTTCTGGTGTCCGAGGACCACCAACCCCATCCCCTCCAGCCGCGCCAGGCCGCCCACGATCGCCCTGTCGTCGGCAAAGCCGCGGTCCCCGTGCAATTCGATGAAGTCGGTCAGCATCAACCGGATGTAATCCAAAGCGTAGGGCCGGTTGGGATGCCGGGCGATCTGGGTGCGCTGCCACGCGGTGAGGTTGGCGAAGATCTCTTCTTGCAGCCGGGCGACCTTCTTCTCCAGGCGGGCGATCTCGGTCGAGAAGTCCACCTGCTCCACCTGGGCGAACTGCTTCAAGTCCTGGATCTTGGTCTCCAGTTCCAGGATCGGCTTCTCGAATTCCAGGGTGTAGGTCGGCATCGGACACCCTCAAGGAGAACAGCGACCTTCAGCCATTTCGGATTTCGGATTTCGGATTTCGGATTTTTCAGATTCGAAATTCGACATTCGGGTGCCCCCTGGGCGTCCGAGATCGATTCCTGTCGCTGTCGCCCCGTCATCAGCCCGGCTCAGGCTGATCAAAAAGGTCCAGATGCAAGGAAGGCGCGAGCTAGCGGCACGAGGCGTACATCGGTGTGTACGTCGCAGTGCCGCGACGAGCGCCTGACGCAGTAGATGGGCCTTTTTTCAGCAGCCTGTAAGGCAGCCGGGGCCGAATTCCGCCTCCAGCGCCTGTCGCAGCCCTTCACCCGCCGCCACGGCCAGCGTGGGGGCCGGCGCGATGGTCACCTGGCCACCCTCGGGGAGCCGGATATGCAGGCGCAGCGGAGAGTTCCCACGATGCGCCTCGAAAAGCGCCTTCAACCGCCGCAACCCGTCCGAGCTGGCGGCCTCGCCGGCCAGTGTCACCTCCACCAGGGGCGGGCCGCCGTTGGCCGGCAGGGACAGGGGCTGCACGTCGCTCAGCAGCAACTTGACCGTCTCCTCCCCGATGTCCACCTGCCCCTTCACCAGCACCACGGAATCCTTGGCCAGGTGCAGCATGCTGGACCGGTAGAGATCGGGGAACACCACCGCATCCACCGACCCCTGCATGTCCTCCAGCGTGACGAAGGCCATCCGGTCCCCGCCCTTGGTGCTGATCTCCTTGACCGCGGTGACGATGGCCCCAAGTTTCACCGTGGATTTGTCCGGCAACGAGGGGAGGTCCTCCGTCGTCAGGTTCGTGTGCCTGGCGATGAGCCCCCGGTGCTCCGCCAGGGGGTGTCCCGTCACGTAAAAGCCCAGGGTTTCCTTCTCGCCGGCCAGCAGCTGTGGCCGCTCCCACTCCGGCACCTCGGGCAGGGCGGGCGCCTTGCGCCGGGCCGTCCCGGTCAAGGACAGCACGTCCAAGAACGACACCTGCCCGTGGGCCCGGTCCCGCTGGCTCGCTGAGGCGGCTTCCATGGCCGTGTCCACCACCGCCATGAGCTGGGCCCGCCGCGCCCCCAGGGAGTCGAAGGCACCGCACTTGATCAGGCTCTCGACCACCCGCTTGTTCACCAGGCGCAGGTCCACGCGTTCGCAGAAGTCGAAGAGGTCGGGGAACCGCCCCTGGTCCCGCCGCGCGTTCACGATGGAGTGGATGGCCGCCTCCCCTACGTTCTTCACCGCCACCAGGCCGAAGCGGACCTTGTCGCCCACCACCGTGAAGTCGTTGCTGGACTCGTTCGCGTCCGGCGGCAGGACCTCGATCCCCATGGCCCGGCACTCCTCGATGTACTTCACGATCTTGTCCGTGTCGGCCATCTCGGACGTGAGGAGGGCGGCCATGAACTCCACCGGGTAGTTCGCCTTCAGATAGGCGGTCTGGTAGGCGATCAGCGCGTACGCCGCCGAATGGGATTTGTTGAAGCCGTACCCCGCGAACTGCTCCATGAATCCGAAGATCCGCTCCGCCTTCTTCTCCGGGACGCCGCGGGCCACGGCCCCGTCCACGAACTTCTTGCGCTGTTCGGCCATCAGCTCGGGGTTCTTCTTGCCCATGGCCCGGCGCAGGATGTCCGCCTCGCCCATGCTGAACCCGGCCAGGTCCGAGGCGATGCGCATGACCTGTTCCTGGTAGACCATGATCCCGTAGGTGTCGCGGAGGATCTCCTCCATGAGGGGGTGGTCGTACACCACCTTGGTCCGGCCGTGCTTCCGCTCGATGAAGTCCGGGATCAGTTGCATGGGGCCCGGCCGGTACAGGGCCACCAGGGCGATGATGTCCTCGATCCGGTTGGGGCGGAGCTGGCGCAGCAGGTCCCGCATGCCCGAGGATTCCAACTGGAACACGCCGAAGGTCTTGGCCTCGCCCAGGAGCTGGAAGCTGGCGGTGTCTTCCAGGGGGATTCGCTCCATGTCCAGGCTGACGCCCCGGCTCTGCTGGATAAGCTTCACCGTGTTGGCGATGACCGTCAGAGTCCGGAGGCCCAGGAAGTCCATCTTGAGCAGGCCGATCTTCTCGATGGCCCCCATGGCGTACTGGGTCGTGATTTCTCCCTTGGCCCCCTTGTACAGCGGCAGGTGCTCGATCAGAGGCTCGTGACTGATCACCACCCCCGCGGCGTGGGTCGAGGCGTGGCGGGTCAGCCCCTCCAGCACCTTGGCTGTCTCCATCAGCTCCGCCACCTCGGGCCGCTTCTCCACCGACTCGCGCAGCGGCGCCGAATCGCGAACGGCGTCCTCCAGGCTGATGTTCAGGGTATTGGGAACCATCTTGGCGATCTTGTCCCCGTCGGCATATGTCATGCCCATGGCCCGGGCCACGTCCCGGATGACCGCCTTGGCCCCCAGGGTCCCGAAGGTGATGATCTGGGCGACGTTCTCCGCCCCGTACTTCTTGGTCACGTACTCGATGACCTCGCCCCGGCGCTCGTAGCAAAAATCAATGTCCATGTCCGGCATGCTGATCCGCTCGGGGTTCAGGAACCGCTCGAACAGCAGGCCGTAGCGCAAGGGGTCAATGTTGGTGATGCCCAGGCAGTAGGCCACCAGCGACCCGGCCGCCGATCCGCGGCCCGGCCCCACCGGGATGCCCCGGGATCGAGCGAAGCTGATGAAATCCCAGACCACCAGGAAGTAGCCCGCGAACCCCATCTTCTCGATGACCTGGAGCTCTCGATTCAACCGCTCGATCACCTCTGGCCCGGGATTCTCGAAGCGCTTCCGCAAGCCCTCCTCCGCCAGCTTCCGCAGGTAGGTGTCCAGCGTGTAGCCCTCCGGGACCGTGTACTTGGGCAGCAGGATCTGTCCGAACTTCAACTCCAGGTTGCACCGCTCCGCCACCGCGATGGTGTTCTTCAGGGTCTCCGGCAGCTCGCCGAACAGCGCCTGCATCTCGGCCGGGGATTTGAAGTAGAACTGCTGCGCGCTGAAGCGCCAGCGGTCCGCGTCCTTCATGGTCTTGCCGGTCTGGATGCACAGGAGCACCTCGTGCGCCTTGTGGTCGCCCGCGTTCAGGTAATGCACGTCGTTGGTGGCCACCACGGGCAGTCCCAGCCGTTTGGCGATCGCCAGCGTCCCCTGGCCCGCGGTCCGCTGGTCCTCCAGGCCGTGATCCTGGATCTCCAGGTAGAAGTTCTCCCGGCCCAGCACGTCCATGTACCAGCCGGCGATCTTTTCCGCCTTGGCGTCGTCCTTCTCCAGCAGGGCGTGGCAGAACTCGCTGTTGAGACAGCCCGAGAGCGCCAGCAGGCCCTGGGCGTGCTGCGCGAAGAGCTCCCGATCGATGCGCGGCTTGTAGTAGAACCCCTCCAGGTAGCCGGCCGTCACCAGCTTGATCAGGTTCTTGTAGCCGGCCATGTCCCGCGCCAGGAGCGTCAGGTGGTTCGCCCCCTCGTACTGGCCGTCCTGCGGCGACCGCTCGAACCGGCTGCCCGGCGCCACGTACACCTCGCAGCCGACGATGGGCTTGATCCCCTCCTTGCTGGCCAGGGTGTAGAAGTCCACCGCCCCGAACAGGTTGCCGTGATCGGTCATGGCCAGGGCCGGCATCCGGTATTCCTTGGCCTTGCCCATCAGCTTGTCGAGCTGGCAGGCCCCGTCCAGGAGCGAGTACTGCGTATGCAGGTGCAGATGCACAAAATCCGCGCGCGGCATTTCTAGCCCTCTGTCTTCAGCACTCAGCCCTCAGCCTTTTCCCCCTCACGTCTCACGCCTGACGCCTTCCGCCCCTTACCCCTTCCGCCTTACGTCTCACGCCTTCCGGGCTGACGGAATCCGAAATCACATCGTGCACAGTCCCATCCGTCAGGCGGATGATGTCGGCCGACTTGATCTTCACGAGGAGTGCCGGCTGACCGCCGCCGGCGTAGCCCCACTCCCGCGCGGCGACCCGGGTGTCCACGATCACCGGGAACTTCTCCCGGTGTCCGACCGGCGGCGTCCCGCCCGCCGGGTACCCCGTCTTGGCGAAGACCACATCGGGTTTTGCCAGTCTCAATGCATGGAGTCCCGTGATCCCCTGGACACGCTGGAGGTCAACTCGCCCATTCCCACAGGCAATCACCATCACGCACCGGCCGTCCTTCGCTTGGAACAGGATGGACTTGAAAATCTGCTCCGGCGCCACCTTCATCGCCGCCGCGGCGGCATCCACCGTGGGCATGTGCGCACCTGGCGCCACGATCTCCGCCTGTAGATCATGCTCCAGAATGAAATCGGCGAGGTCGAGAGGTTCCTCCTTCATCGCGAGCACCGAGCCCTGGCCTGCAAGCCTGTAGCCCCATAAGCGAGCCCTGGTTGCACGCTTTCCGGCCTTAGTCCCCACAGAACCATCGGAACGCCGCGGAATCCCGATTGCCCATACACTTGAAGCAACCGTTGCGCTTCCTCATAGCAAGCAGGTCGACCGCTGACGTATGGTTTGACGTCGCGGGTCATCAGTGCCAAGACACCGCATTCCACAGCCCCCCGTCGCACCGCCTCCGAGATCAGCATGAACTTGCGCAAGAGGAATTCCGAACTTCCAAAATGGCAGATCAATCCCAGTCCGCTACCGCTTCCCGTTTTCTTGGTCGCGTCAAGACGATAATGTCCGCGCTGAAACATGGCTGGAGCGGACGCTGGGAAGACGCTAACACCGATTTCCCACCCGCGCCCTGCAAGCTCTCTCAATATGCGGTCGTGGATGACCCGCAGACTGTCCTCCGCTCTATCCGGCACCAGCTTGACTCGCGTCCCCAGCATCGTCTCCCGCGCCTCAGCATATACCTCACCGAGGCTTTTCTCAAAAATGACGGATTCACCTCGCTCGTGGGACCGGATGCGCGATAGCTCCATTCACGCCTCACCGCACGTCGATCCCGGCCACCTGACTCTCTTCCGGATGAGCGTCCAGGACACCCTCGAACAATCGTACGTCATCCTCTTGCAGGTTGCGTCCCGCTCGAAGCCGCGCCATGCACTTTCGTGCATTCTCCAGGCGTTGGAAACTATACGCACCTACCGCAATCCCCCGCCATACGTCAACGACCGTGTAGATTGGTGCTCTCGCGCGAGTCCGGGTCACGCGCCTCCCCCCTTAGCCAGTCGCTCGTGCCAGTCGAGAACGTTCGCGTATTCGAGGAAGCTCACACGCTCGGCCAGCCCGCTCCTCGTGAAAGTCGGCCGAAAGACCTGCCGGGAGAATACTGCACGCCTAGTGTCGTTCGAGACGATGGAGAACCTTGAAACCTTGGGCTCAGTTAGAAGCACATCATTGAAGCGGAGAAGGCCGGAGTAAATCGGTGTCGAGTGCTCGACCTCAAACCGGCCCTCAATCGCATTCCTGCCGCTCGCGATCCATACCACATCAATCTCGGACAGGATTCCTTGGATGCGATCAAAACCAGCTGGAATGTCGCCGCGGAGCGAAAATCGCGCCGTGCGGGACCAATCAAGCTTTCCTGCATCACTCTCCGGCACGCATACGTCGAAGCCTTTGATATGGCCGATGCCAGCAAGGAGCGTTTGCACCTGAGAATGCGAGAGGTCGGCCGCCTGACGGAGTCGCTTGGTATCTAGTCCATGCGCAAGCGGTTCCAGCCCAACGTACACTTCTACGTTAAAACGTCCTCGGCGTGCAACGTACAGCTCCAGCGCATCACCTTGCGTAAAGAGCTGCACCTTGTACTGACCGTCTTTCGCCGTCTGGGCGCTACGGAATACTTCCTCGAAGTCGGTATAGGGAATGAACAGGGGTAGCGAGCCGTCGTCGAGCAGAAAACAGAGGAAGGCATTATGACCTTCGAGCTGGCGCAGATCTGCCTCCCGGAGACCGAAGAACGTTCGCCCCTTAGGGTGGACCCTAGAATACCGGATGTAGATTCGGGCCGCTTCATTGCCTACCGCATACAGGGATTCACTGCCGCCAAGCTTTCGGATGTCTCCGAACCTGGCACGCAGCGTTGCAAGGAGGTTCGCTTTGTGGACGTTAGGCATCGTGTTCCGCTATCCGCTCAGACGCCCCGGACTCCATTGCCACTGCAGGGAGCGACTTCATCAAACCTGCCTACTTCCATTCAATAGTACTCGGCGGCTTGCTGCTGACGTCGTAGACGACCCGGTTGACGCCCTTCACCTCGTTGGCGATCCGGCTGCTGATCGTTGCCAGGACGTCGTAGGGCAGGCGCACCCAGTCGGCCGTCATGCCGTCTTCCGTTTCTGCCGGGGAGCCAAAGTCGTGAGACCCAGCTCCTTGCGAGCACGGCGATAATAGGCCACCTTCTCCCGGATTGACATGTGCTTCGTCTCTTCGTAAATCTGCACCTGAATCTTGTGGATCTCGGCCATCGGCGCCGGCTCAGGCTTCTTCCTCATTGGACCACCTCGATCATTCGGACCAACCGGAGGCGGAAACGCAATCAGGCCCATGTCGGAAGCCATCGGGTTCCTGTCCGAAACTGCAGCACAGCGGCACTTCCGCACCGCAGCACCGTCACTCATTCCCACTCGATCGTGCTCGGGGGTTTGCTGCTGACGTCGTAAACGACCCGGTTGACGCCCTTCACCTCGTTGGCGATCCGGCTGCTGATGCCAGCCAGGACGTCGTAGGGCAGGCGGACCCAGTCGGCCGTCATGCCGTCCTGGCTGTGGACGGCGCGGAGCGCGATC
>METI01000090.1:231-9585 GCA_001771285.1 candidate division NC10 bacterium RIFCSPLOWO2_12_FULL_66_18 | reverse complement strand
AGGCCGGCCGATCTTCCGCGACGATCGGGACCGGGACGACTTCGTCGGCCGCCTGGCCGCCCAGGCCCAGGCGGGGGGACTGATCGTCTACGCCTGGGCCCTGCTGCCCAACCATGCTCACCTGCTGGTCCGGACGGGGAGGGTGCCCCTTGCCCGGGTGATGTGCTCTCTCCTCACGGGCTTCGCCGGAGCCTTCAATCGTCGGCACCGGCGGCGCGGTCACCTGTTCCAGAATCGCTACAAGTCGATTGTGGTGGAGGAAGAGCCTTACTTGCTCGCGCTCACGCGCTACATTCATCTGAATCCGCTCCGGGCCGGGGTGGTGCCTGATCTGGGCGCGCTGGAACGATACCCCTGGGGGGGACACAGCGCCCTGCTGGGCCACGTCCCCCGCCCCTGGCACGCGCTGGACGATGTCCTGGGGCAATTCGCGGGAACGCGCCGCGAAGCTCGCCGCCGCTACCGGGCCTTCGTCGCCGACGGCGTGTCCCAGGGCCGGCAACCGGATCTCATCGGCGGCGGGCTCCGCCGCAGTGCCGGTGGGTGGGAGACGCTGGCGACTCTCCAGCGGGGCCGGGAGCGCTGGGCCTTCGACGAGCGAATCCTCGGCAGCGGCGCCTTTGTGGAGCGGATCTTGAAGGAGGCGGCACCACCCCCCGGAGGCATCGCGGTCGCGGGGCGGTCCCTTCCGGCCCTCATCGCCCAGATCGCGGCGGCCTGCGGCGTCCACCCGGCCGAGATCCAGAGCGGCAGCCGCCGCCGGCCGGCCGCCCGGGCGCGGGCCGCCGTCGCCGCCGTGGCGGTGACCCGCCTGGGTCTCTCTGCCGCCCGCGTGGCCAAGGCCTTGGGCGTGAGCGCGGTGGCGATCTTCCAGGCGATCGACCGCGGCCTGGCGGAACTGCGCACCCGCGGGCTCGACCCGGACCGCCTGGCGAAGGGGATTAGACAAGTGAAATAAGTGAGCTACGTCCCCTTTCCCGTCCTCTTTCCATGCAGCTGGCGGCGACCGCAGCGGCTCGCGCAGGACTGGCATCCGCCCTGAGTGTCCTGAAGGCTTTCAACGGGGCCGGAGGTCACAGCGGGCTCATGCGATCTTCCCGATATTCATGCAGCGCCATACCACGTGGACTGGTGGCTCTCATCGTGAGATGCCGCGGAGACTTGCAGCCGGCGCCCATGCCCACCTTGACAGGTTCTCCTCGTCCCTGCTAAGGTCCGCGCAGAGCTTTCCGTCGTTTTCAGGCTCGCCCACACCTTCAACCGCCCGGAATGGTCCCATGTTCACGCGGGTTCACCATGTGGCCATCGTCGTTCGCAGCCTGGAGCAGGCGCTCTCGGTGTATCGCGATGTCCTGGGGCTCCCCGTGGGAAAGCGGGCCACCGTCGCCGACCAGGGGGTGCATGCGGCGTTGCTCCCCATGGGGGACGGCGAGATCGAGTTGCTGGAGCCTGCCGACCCGGCGGGCGGTGTGGCCCGCTTCGTGGAGCGAAAGGGCGAGGGCCTTCACCACCTCTGCTTCGAGACGCCGGACGTTGCCGCCGCCCTGGCGCGGGCGAAGGCGGCCGGCCTCCCGCTGATCGATCAGTCGCCGCGTCCCGGCCTGGCCGGGATGATCGCCTTCCTGCATCCCAGGGCAAGTCACGGTGTGCTGGTCGAACTGGCCCAGCCAGTCTCGCCGCCGGCTCACCCTGACCCGCCGTCCAGCGGGGTCCGGGCGGTCGGCATCTGCACCGTGTATCTCGCCGTCAAAGAACCCGCTGCGGCGGCGACCACGTACGCCCGGAACTTCCAAGGCGAGGTGGCGCCTCCTGAAGGGGATCCCCGCTTCGGCGCCATGCAGACCGGCGTATCGGTCGGGAGCAGCCGGCTCACTCTCCTCAGTCCCGCCAATCCCGTCTCGCCGGTCGGGTGCTTCCTTGCGGACCGGGGAGAGGGGCTGTTCGGAGTGTGCCTGCGGGTGGCGGATTTCGGGGAGGCCCTGCGGCACCTGGACGAATCGGGCATCCCGACCGAGGTTCACGGTCGCCACGCGGCCAGGGCTCTCGCGCGTCTCGATCCGAGCCAGCTGAACGGCGTCAACCTGTTCCTGTGTTCCGGCGCATCCAACGGATTGCCACTGCCACCTTCCGGTTGATTTCCTCCCCCTGGACGCACACCATCTGCCGTCCGGGCGGAGGACCCGGCGACAACCCGTGACCGTCCGGACCCATCCAGGTCCTTGACGCTCCAGTGCAGAGGGAGGCCGCGTTGGACACGTTGCTCCAGCAGATCCGGGCGTTCTTATCCCTGCCCAAGGAGGCCCGGACGCGCGACCGGCGCGAAGCGGTCCTCCAGGCCCTGGGGGTGCCGCACCCCTCCCGCTTCATCGAGGAGGTGTGGACCGGCACGTGGGAAGCGGGCATCGATCGCCTGCTGGACCCGGCGAACACGCGGATCCGGCCCCTGGAGCCCACCGACTTTCACTTCAAGTGGGCGCTGGAGGCGTTCAATGGGCTGCCGGCCCCGGTCCGCGCGCGACTGTTCGTCCTGAAGATCGAGGCGAATGGCCTGCGGGGGCGGATCCTGGCGCTCCTGGACGCGGCGGGCCTGTCCACCCGCGAATTCGAGGTGGTGGATCTCGTGGCCCTCTCCAAGGTGCACGCGGAGGCGGCTGCCACGCTCCGGATCCACGACGGTCGCACCTGCCAGGTCGCAGTATCGCACTTCGCCCCCGCGGCGGCAGAGCTGTACGCGGGCGCCGCGCGGCTCTTCCAGCTCCGCACGTCCACGACCCAGGTCCACCGACTGGCGTCGGGCGACCAGATCCTGTTGGAGATTCCCCTGGACGGGATGCATCTCGACGCCGAGGACCTGTCGCCAGAGGATGTGGGGCCTCGCTGGTCCATGGCCGTCCAGGGTGTGGCGCGCCACGACGCGCTGGGCGACGTCCTGGGGACCATCCTGCGGGATCCCCATTATGTCCTGACGCGGTCCGGCGAGGTTGCCTCGATCCACAATTACGAGCTATTCCATGACATCGGCGGGTTCCGCTTCGGATTCGTGGAGCCGATCTTTCTCTCCCTGTGGCGGAAACTGCGTAGCCCGGATCCTGGCGAAGGACGCGTCCTCCTCCAGCGGATGTTCGAAGAGTACCGCGCCGCTTACATCGAGAAGCAGGGCGAGATCCAGACTCGCTGGGGCGAGCTGGAAGCGTATCTCGCGGAACGTCAGCAAGCGATTCAGGAGTATCTGCAGGGGCAGCAGGACTGGCGGGCGGCCGTGGTCGCCGCTCGGGACCGGGCGCTTCGCGATCCCGCCCGATGGATGCAGACGCTCTTGGAGGCGTACCGGGACTCGTATCCTGACCTGCCTCGGGCCTGACCCACCTCTGGAACCGCTCACCGCCAAGACGCCAAGAGCACCAAGGAATTCCCCCTCACCTTTTGACGCGGAAACGTGCCGCGAGACGGGAGTCTTTTCGTTCGGGGTACGGTTCCGGACGTGCGAAAGCAAGCCTGCCTCTGGAATCGTGACGAGCTTGACGGGAGGAGACTTGGCTGCGAGGGAGGGGAGGCTAGCGGTTCCCGGCGCGTTCCAGGATAGAGACGATCACGACGATGATGGCCGCTTGGAGGGTCAGCAGCACCGCTTCCAGGGTCCGCGCGTTCCGCAGGGCCATGCCGGCCAGACCCATGGAGACCGACAGCAGAAATATCAGGAGAACCGTCTGGCGCTTGCTGCCCAGCAGGGCCTCCAGCCGGTGGTGGAGGTGATCCCGCCCCGTGTAGGCGATCCACTCGCGAAAGCTCCGCACCTTTCCCGTGAGGATCCGTGTCAGGGTGATGTGGGTCATGTCGAAGATGAACACCCAGAAGATGAGGACCGGGGCGCCAATGTCAATGACGTTGTCCGCGGCCCATTCCCCCTTGACTGCCAGGGCGGCGAGGACGAACCCCAAGAAGGTGCTGCCGGAATCGCCCAGGAAAATGGCTGCGGGGCGCTTTGGACGGAAGTTGAAGGGCAGGAATCCCAGACAGCTCCCCACGATGGCGGCCGCGAACCACCCGAGGAATGGCTGAAAGGTCAGCGCCGCGAAGAACCCCAGGAGACCCGCCGTGATGATGCTGAGGCCGGTGGCCAGGCCGTCCATGCCGTCGAAGAAGTTCATGGCGTTGGTGATGCCGAGCAGCCAGAGGAGGGTCAGCGCAGCGTTGGCCGTGGTGCCCGCCACCGATGGGGGGAACAGGGTCAGGACCACACCGGACTGCATAACCACGCCCGCCGCCAGGAGCTGCCCCAGCAGCCTGACTCCGGCCGGCATGCCGCGGACGTCATCCAGGATCCCGACGACCACCAGGAGCGTTCCCCCCACCATGATGGCCACGACCTGCCCGTCCAGGATCGAGTTGGCCAGGATGGAGATCCCGAAGGCGGTGTAGATCGCCACCCCTCCCAGGAGCGGTGTGGGCTCCGTATGGACCTTTCGCCCGGCCGGGAGATCCACCACCTCCAGGAAGCACGCGAGGCGGATCAGGACCGGCGTGAGGCTGAACGCGATGAGGCTGGAGACCACGAGAATGTACGCCCAGCGGGCGCCATACACCGTGTGCCAGGTGGTCCGGGGGACGGGAAGCAGGAGGAACACCGCCAGACCGAGGACCAGCAGGCTCATCCACCAGGACCACCAGGCGATGCCGTTCCAGCCGACGGTGGCCGGCGTCCCCAGGCTATTCTCTCGCGCCGTTTGATTCATGCGAGGACCCGCTGGAGGCCACGGATCACCAGGGCCTCTTCTCGTGAAGTCAGGGCCGGGTACAGCGGCACGGACAGGCCATGCCGAAAGGCATGGGCGGTCCCTGGAAACCCATCCAGCCCCAACGTGATGTGAATGGGCTGGAAGATCGGAAGCCTGGCCGTGACACCCAGGCGGGAGAGCCGGCGTGCCACAGGCGCGGCCGCCCCCGGCACGCCGATCACGAAGCGATGATAGACATGGCTTCGCCCGGCGGGAAGGTCGGGGAGTGTGATGGGGAGATCCGCCCACCGGCGGCGGTAGCGTCCGGCGATGGCCGCCCGCCGGGAGAGCATGGCGGGCAGCCGGCGCAACTGGCTTCGCCCCAGGGCCGCCTGGAAGTCCGTGAGCTTGTAGTTGTACCGCACCGCATGCCGGCGACGCTCGTCGTAGTCTCGCCGGTCCCGGAGACGGGCCAGCAGCCGCCGGTCCCGGCTGAGGACCATGCCGCCCTCTCCCGTGGTCAACAGTTTGGTTGCGTAGAAGGACACGATGCTCACCGCTCCGAACGAGCCGACGGGCCGCCCGCGGTACCGGGCGCCGATCGCCTGCGCGCAATCCTCGATCAGCGGGGGGCCGAGCGCAAGCAGGCCGTCCAGATCCGCGGGCAGGCCGAACTGGTGGGGGACGATGATGGCGCGGGTCCGGCGCGTGATCCGCCGCCGCACGTCGGCGGGATCCAGGGTATAGGTGGCCGGGTCCGCATCCGCCAGGCGGGGCGTGGCGCCGACGTATTCGATGGCGTGGAGGGGAGCCGCGCAGACGTAACTGGGCAGGATCACCTCATCCCCCGGTCCGATCCCCAACCCCAGGAGGGCGAGATGCAGCGCGGCAGTTCCGGAGCTGACCGCCACGCCCGGCGGGAGCCCCAGGAAGCCTCCGACCTCGGCCTCGAAGCCGGCCACCTCGGCCCCCTGCGCCAGGGCGGCGCCTCGAACCGCGCGGGCGACGGCGCGCACGTCGGCGGCGGTGATCCAGGGTCGGGAGTGCGGGACTACCCTTGGCACTCCGGCACTCCGGCACTCCGGCACTCGGGACTTCTCAGACACGCTCTGCGTCCCTTTGGGATGTCCGGGGATTGCCAGCATGGACCCTTGCTGATTTCGCAGCCTGTCCGCGTCGTTCCAGACTTCGAATGTAGGCGTTCAGCTGCGGAATCAACTCGCCGACCCTGGTCATGAATGCTCTGAATCTGTCCTCGGAGATGAGACGCCGTCGAACTGCTCGGCGAAGCCAGTATGTTGTTTCTTCCAGCGACCCACGAGCATAGAACTGGAACTGCCTATTGTCCTTGTAGGAGTATCGTCCGTAGCCTTCAGCGATATTGGCCCCGATGGAATCGCACGCAGCCACCAACTGCCTGCCGACCGTCGTTTGGGCGAACGGCTTCCACGCCATGACTTCTTCCCAGACCTCATCCGCCAACATCTCGGCTAACTGATAGATCCGCATTCCGGCAATCCCCTCAGGCATCGCCCGCCCTCCACTTGTTTTCCAGTGTCATATGCCTGATTTCCGAGAAGCCAGGGCGCTTGTGATTCGTCACACATCCGCGCCTGGTCTGCCCAGGTGCCCGAGTGCCTGATTGCCCGAGTGCCTCAACATCAGCCCTCACGGGCTGATGTTGATGAACAGCCGCAGGGGAACGAACCCCTCGGCGTTGCGGACCCGGCCCTGGATGCCGCGGAAGTGGGCGGAGGAGCGGGCGATGTCCACGATGGTCAGCCCCTCGATATTGGTCTTGCTGACCTGGGAGCTGTGGGCTCGGAGGCAGGCAACCTTGTCTTCCAGAACGCTATTCACGTCCACGAAGACGCTGGGAGAGAAATTCTGGGTGGTGGGACCTTCGTAGAAGAGGACGTTTCGCGTATAGCGGGTGGCGGTGATGGTGGACGTCGCCAGGTGGCGGTGGTCCTGGTGAGTGTCGTCGTGATAGTGGACGAAGATGAACTCTGGTTGAACCTCCTGGATCACGCGCTCCACGCGCTGAATGATGGGGCGGTCCAAAGGGATGGCGGTATCCGGGTACTCGCCCCAGAACAGCTTGGCTGTCTTGAGGATCCGCGTGGACTCCGCCTGCTCCTGGCGCCGCATCGCACCGTCCCCGCCGCCACTTCCGTCGGTCATGACCAGCAGAAAGACCTCGTGGCCCTGCCGGGCATACTTGATGAGGGTGCCGCCGCAGCCGAACTCGATATCATCCGGGTGGGCGCCGATGGCCAAGATGCGCATGGATCACCTCCCTCACGCAGAGACGCAGAGGCGCAGAGCAGACCTACAGCCTGTTCACGATGCGGCGGATGCCATCCTTTAGACCTCGCTTCTCCAGCGCATGAGCCAGAACCACCCCGTACACGGACTCAAACACACCCGGCCCGAGCGTGCGGTGGATGTGAAAGGCTGCATCCACGATCGTGCCTGAGATTGAATTGAGGTCTTTCATCTCCGCGTCTCTGCGTCTCCGCGTGAGGCGCCCGCTTGGCGTTCGGCCGGTTCCCACCGACGACCGGATCTCAGGATGGCGAGGCTTTCCGGGCCGCAATTCAACATCAAATCTATCACAGCCAGGTGGGAAACGAAAGGCGCATATCGCTGGGGGTACTCGGGGTGCTGGTACGCCTGGACCTGGACGCCGATCCCCGCCTGGGTGAACCGGCTGACATCCATGTACGACGGGCCCGTCTGGCCGGCGAGGTACACCCTGCCGCCCGCGGCGCGGCAGAGGTCTATCAGGCGCCCGGTCGGATCCTCCTGCGCCTGGAGCGTTGACGCCAGGATGATCTGGGTTGTGATGCCGAGCTGTGTGCAGAGAAGCCCGATGATCGCGGCATTGATTTCACTGATCCGCAGCCAGGGCTTTTCCAGCAGGGCGACGAGTGCCGGCCCCAGCGGCTCCCAGAAAGGGGCGCGGCCGTAATGGAGGCGGAGCGCCTGGCAGTGCTTCCGTTGCCAGTCCGTCGTGGCGTTGATCTCCACCTGGTCAATCCGTTCAGGGAACCGGTCAATGATGGGGACCGTCACCCATTGCCAGCCATCCTTGGTACGGATGCGGTTCCGGTTCTGCCACTCATGCTTCTTGAACTGCACCGTGTCCAGGAGGATGAAGACATCGGCCGAGTCCAGTTTGTCGAAGTAGCCCAGCCAGGGCAGGTACTGCGGCTGGTGGATGGCGACCTTCATCGTGCCTCCTCGCGCGCCGTCTGGACGAAGATCGGGTTGCTCAGGATCTGCTGCCCGGCCGGCCCGTGGACCTCCAGGCGATAGAACACGCGTGTGTCTGCCGGCAAGGGCGCCTCGGTCCAACTGAGCGAGACGGGTGTGTCCCCCCGCTGAGTTTGGACCACGGCCCCCGCGCGCACCAGGCGCACCTGAATTCCTACGCGTCGGCCGTCCGTCGCCCGAACCACTGCACGCACTTCGGGTCGATCTCCCACCCGCAGGGCCAACTGCTCGCCGGCCTCGGCCGGGGGCCGTGGAGGGAGGCTCACCTGGAACTGATCGAGGATCAGGCCCACTTCCGGCGCGCGCTGCACGGCGTAGAGGCGACCCGTGCGCAGGGCCTCCAGGAGGGCGGCCGGGTCCTTGCGGTCCACCAGCAGGACCGTCTGGACGTCGCCGAACCGCTTGCCCGCCTGCCCCTCGCGGTGATAGGCCGCCTCCCCGATGGCCCAGGCGGGTGCGGCCCGCCTCCCATCCAGGTAGTCGGCGAGAAGCCGGTCCCACCCCTGACCGGGCTCGGTGAACGTCGTGGTGTCCTCGTACACGCCGCCGAAGGCCGTGAAGCGATCCGTGGCCAGGAGGTCGGATGGGTACGGCTCCGTCTGGATCGTGGCCCGCATCCCGGCCACCGTCACCACCTGGTGATCCCGTGCCTCGGGCAATGACCAGGCCGAGAGGCCCCCCCGCGCGGCGATGAAGTCGATGACCGCCTGATGCGGGCGCAACCCTGCGTTGGGATCATACGGGGAGACGGGGGGGCGGCGAAAGGGAAAGTTGTTGGCCAGCAACACCACCCCGAGTCCCAGACAGAGGATCCCGTAGCCCGTGTATCGCCGCTCCACGGTGAGCTGGAAATGCTGGAGGCGAACCGGCCGTCGGCGGCGAAGCCGGAGCAGCCACACTCCCGGGACCGCCAGGACGGCGGGCCAGAGCAACCAGAGGCTCTCCAGGCTCCAGTGCGCCGCGCCGGGGTTCCCGATGGCGGGGATCTCCCGGTAATCTTCGGGGCGATACAGGCCGAAGGCCAGGATGTTCTTCTGCGCGTTAACCATGGTCAGGCTGCCGCTCCAGAGGTCACCGGTCCAGTAGTAGTGGGGGATCACCTCGGTGCCAGGAATCAACAGGACGTCCTGCTGGCGCGCGTTCGCCGCCTGGACCGCCTCCAGAAACGGCTCGGGTCCCCGGCTGAGCAGTGAGGGGTACTCCACGCGATACCGCAGGACGTTGCGGAGCGGGGGCAGCCCGTATTCGAATCGCTGCAGGTGGTTCTCCGTCAGGAAGATGACCTCCACGCCGAGGGCGCGCGCCCGGGCGATCAGTTCGTCCAGGGTCAAATCACCGCTGCTCCAGGTGGAGTGCACGT
>METI01000090.1:0-110 GCA_001771285.1 candidate division NC10 bacterium RIFCSPLOWO2_12_FULL_66_18 | reverse complement strand
GCCACGCGGCACGGTCACAGGGCTAGCCGCAATGCTGTTCATTTAGGCCCTCAGCCGGGCGAAATCCCCCCTCGCCCCCCTTTGGTAAAATCCCCCCTCCGCCCCCCTTT
>METI01000089.1:22935-25267 GCA_001771285.1 candidate division NC10 bacterium RIFCSPLOWO2_12_FULL_66_18 | reverse complement strand
TTCAACCTCCTCCAGTTTTGGGGTCAGGCTTTGGTATTTTGCTATCGTGCGGAAGGGTCGCCGGCCGCCCCGTTATTGCATTGGTCTTGACCTGAGAGACTCGAAGAGGTGGTAGTCCAGTCGGGGGGATCAATAGGTGTGGCTGACGACGAAGTGACCGGTTGAGTCTTTGACGATTACGGTGTCGCCGCCCTTGTTCCAGACGGTCTTCCGGCGGCCCCAGTAGAGCGCGTCGTTGGTGTTTTTCCCCGATCCCGTGTACAAGGTGAAGGTCTTCCCAGGGCCGACGGTGAATTGCGGGACGAGGTAGGACTGGTTCATTTCATCGGTAATTGTCCAGCCGGTTAGGACGAGTGGAGTCGGGCTGACATTCTTGAACACGACATATTCGTCGTTCGGGCTGCTTCGCGCCGATTCGCGCAGGTGGACCTTCACGACGACGAGTTTCCCCCGGTACTCTCCCTTCGTCCAGATCCCCCTCCCGGCCTCCCTGGCTTCTGCCTGGTATTTCTGGAGCGCCTCGCGATATCGAGGGAGCGACTGCGCGCGCGTGACGATGGCCCACCCCTGCTTGACAAGCTCGGCCTGGACAAGCATCCGACCCACATAGACATACGCGAGAAGCCGCTCGTGCTTCTCCTTCCGGCGCGGGCCGAATTCAAGCCTGATCTCCTTACCGCCCACCAGCAGGTTGTTCGCCTGGCTTGACTCCTGGTAACCGGGGTCCCCCTGCTCCGGCGCGTTGATCCCCGCGTACCGCACCTCGCGGCCGTCCTCTAGGAGAACGGTGTCTCCGTCAATCACCCTTGCAACTCGCTCTGCCGCCGTGACCGGAGGACTCGCCAGACAGGCGAGGAGGACAGTAACAAAGACCCAGACGGGCCGTTTGCACCCCCCGCTCCCAGAAGGCCTTGACCTCAAGCTGCTGCCCCGTCCGGGGCAGGGGGCACGAACGTAACCTAGCCTATCCACCGGGAGCAGGCCGGTAAAGCGTGATTGTTTCGACTGCCTGGAAATCCGGATCATTTGAGGCCAACGCGGCCACTCCAGACCTCTCCATAACCGCGAGCAGCACGGCGTCGTTAGTCAGGAGCCCGTGTTGTCGTTTGATCTCGTTGCTCCGTAGGATGTCTTCAAGCCCTACGATAACCACTTCTACCCCCATCGCTTGAATCTTTGAGACGCTTGCCTGATGGACGAGGAGCCTCTTGCCTTCTTGCGGGTGCTCTTTCAGGTAGCGCAGGGCATCCCGCGGAGGGAGCTGGAGGGCGCCTACGGCCTCGAGAATCATCAGGCGGTGGAGAACCTCCACGAGGACGACGGTGGAAGTGAGTCCGCGGATTACACCGTCTTCAATGCGCCGTAGGAACGCCGAGCAGGCAGGGCTGAGGGGCGTAGGACCGGAGAAGTGGTAGATGAAGATGTTTGCGTCAATAAAGACCGAGAGACCGTCCGGAATCTCGGAGAGCTGACCTGTGGGCACCCAGTTTCTCCATCAGGAGGGCAGAAACTCGTCGCTCTCCGCCACCTCCTCTACTACGTCTTGGGATGCCGGGATCATCGCCCGAGTCTCGGCCACCGCTCCCGGAAGCGGGGTGATCGCCACTCTGAGGCGCTGGTGTTCCTCAAGGTCTACGGCCTCTAGCGGCTTGATGACACCCTTCTCGAAGACAGCCTCAATAATCTTTGGCATCTTTCCTCCCCCTACTGGAGGTCGGAACCTTCTTGGCCAAGGATTGCTATGTTAAGCATGATTCGAAGCTTTTCGCAACTGGTATCGCAACCTTATCAAGCCCCTCCGGTGCAAAATGGCGCATAGTATGGCAGCCGGCTGCTTTGGCCTTTTCAGGGGAACCTGTCTGTCTAATCCTCGCGGACGAGACAGTCATGTCCCGCCAACGGTATCAGTAAAAGTGGGGACGGGGAAATGTGGTTCTAAGCGGCTACCGCCTTAACAGCCAGGTCATAGAATTCCGGATCGGAGTGCGTGTCCGCCAGGCTCCTGGCTGCCTTCAGGAAGCCTTCGATGGCCCGCTTCTCTTCTGCCCCGCTGGCTGCGACCGCCTCCATGATTGTGGGGACGTCCAGGCCGGTCTTCCTCGCGAGGTCGCTCAGGGAAGCTTTCCCCCCCAGGTACTCCCGGACTGCGTGCTCCTCCAGTTCCCTTCTTGCCTGGTCGGTCGCGAGGCTGGCGAGATAGCCAGTCTGCGTCATTCCCTTCAGGACGCAGAGGCGCTTGATGACGGTATGCCGCTCCTGGGTAAGTCGGATCGTGATCGTCGCTTTTTCCCTTCTCGTTCTGCTCATGAGGTCTTTCCTTCCTTTGTCTGCT
>METI01000089.1:22709-22851 GCA_001771285.1 candidate division NC10 bacterium RIFCSPLOWO2_12_FULL_66_18 | reverse complement strand
TAGACGGCATGAACCCAGAAGGAGCTGTCAAAAGTCGCTCGGCGCTTCACCTAAATGAGGATATATTGCTTTCATTTTGAAAGCAATATCCCTTTCCATGAGTTCTTGTCTTCATATCTTGCATCATCCTGGGCACATCATT
>METI01000089.1:14814-22681 GCA_001771285.1 candidate division NC10 bacterium RIFCSPLOWO2_12_FULL_66_18 | reverse complement strand
TGAAGGCGTCCCCTCCGCTTGATTGACAGATACACGTGGGGTATCTTGTGCACCTGGGTGGTAACGGACCATACGATGCGCACGAACATTGTGATCGAGGATGAATTGATGCGGAAGGCCATGCGGGCGACGGGACTGGCCACGAAGAGGGCAGCGGTCCAAGCAGGGCTCCGCCTGCTCCTCCAGGTCAAGGCGCAAACTGGCATCCGTCGCCTGCGCGGGAAGGTGAGGTGGGAAGGGGATCTGAAGCAGGTGCGCGCCGGGCGAGTCGGGCAGGCGTAAAGGAGTGTGGACGCTCCAAAATGGGTGAGCCTTTGGTCACGATCATCGGCGGGGGTCTGGCGGGGTGCGAGGCGGCGTGGCAGGCGGCGCGGCGGGGATGCGCCGTCCGCCTGTTCGAGATGCGGCCCGCGGTGCGGACGCCCGCACATGGGACCGACCGCCTGGCCGAGCTGGTCTGCAGCAACTCCCTGAAGTCGGAATCGCTGGAGGACGCCAGCGGACTGCTCAAGGCCGAGATGCGGGCCCTGGGGTCGGTGATCCTGGAGTGCGCAGAGGCGAACCGGGTCCCCGCGGGCTCGGCGCTGGCCGTGGACCGGGAGGGGTTCGCCTCGGCAGTCACCGAGGCCATCAGCGGGCATCCCCGGATCCAGGTGATCCGCGAGGAGGTCCCGGAACTCCCGGCGGAGCGGCCGGTCATCGTGGCCACCGGCCCTCTCACCTCCGATCGGCTTTCCTCGGACCTTGCCCAGCGCTTTGCTGCTTCTCTCGGCTCTCCGGGTACCCGGCCCGCAGGGCTGGGTGCGGCTCTCGGCACTTCGTCCCCAACCCCCAGCCCCGAACCCCCAACCCCGCGATGGCTGTACTTCTACGACGCCATCTCCCCGATTGTCTCCGCAGACTCGATTGATTATACGATCACCTTCGCCGCGGCGCGCTATGGGAAGGGCGGGGCCGACTACCTCAACTGCCCGATGACGCGGGATGAGTACCTCGCGTTCCGCGAGGCGCTGCTCAAGGGCGAGCGGTACCCGCTCCACGAGTTCGAGGAGCCGAAGTATTTCGAGGGATGTCTGCCCGTCGAGGAGCTGGCGGAACGAGGGGAGGACACCCTGCGCTTCGGCCCCATGCGTCCCGTGGGCCTGACGGACCCGCGCACGGGCAAGCGGCCGTACGCGGTGGTCCAGCTCCGGCAGGAGAACCGGGGACCCGACGGCCGGCCCACCATGTACAACCTGGTGGGGTTCCAGACCCGCTTGCGGCGTGGAGATCAACTCAAGGCGCTCCGGTTGATCCCCGGACTGCAGACGGCCGAGATCCTTCGCTACGGGAGCGTGCACCGGAATACCTTCATCACCGCCCCGCTGCTTCTCTGCGACACGCTCCAGTTCCGCGGGGATCCCGCGGTCTTCTTCGCCGGGCAGCTCACCGGCGTCGAGGGGTACCTGGAATCGGCGGCCACCGGCCTCTTGGCTGGGATCAACGCCGTGCGACTGACGCGGGAACAGGCCCCGTGCAGCCCGCCGCCCACCACGATGCTCGGCGCGCTCCTCCGATATCTCACCCAGGCTGCCCCCGCGACCTTCCAGCCCATCAACGCGAACTTCGGCCTCTTGCCCCCCCTCGCCCGGATCGTCCGGGACCGACGCGAGCGCAACCACCTCCTGGCCGAGCGCGCCCTGGGCGACTTCCACGCCTGGCAGCAGGACCTGCAGTAGCCCCTTCGAGAGTGAGCAGACGACCTCGGGGGACCGTGCGCCGAGGGCGGTTGCTGCCTTCTCTGGCTTCCGCATGCCCTGTGAGCAAGATGAGGCAAACCGCCTTTTTCCTTGATCTTTTGGACCATCCGGCGTAGATTTCACGCGAGGTGGCCGGTTGCCGGCCCCGCCTGGGGCGGGGTGGCGGCTGGCCGTTTCGCCTTTTTGGGGGAGCCATGCAGTCAGCCATCGAAGAGTTTTTGACCTACCTCAAGGCGGAACGCGATGCGTCGCCCCACACCCTCCGGAACTACCGGGTGGACCTGGAACAGTTCCTGGCCTATCTCCAGGACCGGGGAGGCGAAGGGAGCAGCCCGAGTCCTTCCGCGGTGGACCACCTGGCCATCCGGGGATTCCTGGCACGACTGCATGGAGCGCGGCTGGCGAAAGCTAGCGTGGCGCGGAAGCTGGCCACCCTCCGCTCGTTCTTCCGGTTCCTCTGCCGCCAGGGGCGCCTGAGCGCCAACCCCGCGAGGCTGGTCCAGGGCCCGCGTCTCCCGGTGCGGACGACGCCGCACCTGTCGGTGGACGAGGTGTTCCAGTTGCTCGCCGCGCCGGCCAGTCCGGCTGTCGCGAAATCTGAGAAGGCGGGGAGGGGGGCCGAGGCTCTCCGTGCGCGCGACCGGGCGATCCTGGAGGTGTTTTATGGCTCGGGCCTTCGGATCGGTGAGTTGGTGAGCCTGAACCTGCCCGATATGGATCTCAAGGAAGGCCTCGCGCGGGTGCGGGGCAAGGGCCGGAAGGAGCGGATCGTCCCGACCGGCCAGAAGGCGAGGGAGGCCCTGCGCGCATATCTCGAAGTGCGCCGCGTCCTGTGCCCTCGGAGCGCGGGTGGCCCCCGGGACGCCGAGGCGCTGTTCCTGAATCACCGGGGCGGTCGCATCACCACTCGCGGAGTCTCCCAGATCGTCCTGCGTCACCTGCTTGCCAGCGGCCTGGGGAAGAAGATCACGCCCCATGGCCTGCGGCACAGTTTCGCCACGCACCTCCTGGATGCGGGGGCGGACCTCCGCGCCATCCAGGAGCTTCTGGGTCACGCGCGCCTGAGCACGACACAACGCTACACCCACGTCGGGTTGGACAAGGTGCTCGAGGTCTATGACCGCGCCCATCCGAGGGCGCGAGCAGGCCAGAAGGCGTCAGCCCCTGGCCCGAGGGAGCCATGAGGAGAGCGGGAACGCCCCGCCGGGCGGAGAAGACGGGACACTCTGCGCCCGGCGGGATGCCACTCGTGCGAGGCACGACGATCCTGTCCGTTCGGCACCGGGGGCAGGCGACCATCGCCGGGGACGGGCAGGTCTCCTTCGGCGAGCTGGTGATGAAGCACACCGCCCGCAAGGTCCGGCGGATGTACAACGACACGGTCATCGCCGGGTTCGCCGGCGCGGCCGCGGATGCCTTCGCCCTGTTCACGAAGTTCGAGGCGAAGCTGGAGGAGTTCAACGGCAACCTGCCCCGGACCGCCGTGGAGCTGGCCAAGGACTGGCGGATGGATCGCGCCTTGCGACGACTGGAGGCCATGCTGGCCGTGGTGGACCGGGACCATTCCCTGATCATCTCCGGGACGGGCGACGTGATCGAGCCGGATGACGGGATCATCGGGATCGGGTCCGGCGGGGGCTACGCCGCCGCGGCCGCCCGCGCCCTGGTGAAGCATTCCAACCTCTCGGCCCGGGAGATCACGGAGGAGGCGATGCGCATCGCGGCCTCCCTGTGTGTGTACACCAACGACCAGATCACGATCGAGGAGCTGTAAGAGATGGTCGGAGTGAGGGCAGCCCTTCCCGTCAGTCTGGCCAATGACGCGACCTTCCTCTTCCCGGAGGTGGACGTTCGAGAACTCGATATCCATGAGGACTGGAAATATATCCTTGGACGGGTACTGGAATACGGCACCCTGGAATCCGTGCGGTGGGCGGTAGGAACGTACGGGACCGCAAGGATCCGGGAATTCGTGCTGGGTCGGGGGCTCCAGGTCCTCTCAAGGAAGACGGTCAACTACTGGGCGTTGGTTCTGGGCCTCCAGGACGAGGAATGCATCCAGAGATTCTTGAAGGGCCCCAGAAATCCGTTCTGGCCCAATTAGAACGCGCCCTGCCTGCTGCGGATTTCTACCTGGCCGGTGGCACGGCCTTGGCGCTGCACCTCGGCCATCGGAGATCCGTGGATCTGGATTTCTTCTCGTCCGGGCCGTTCGAGAACGAGAGGTTGCTGCTGCTCCTGCGACACATCGGGGAGTTTCAGATTCGCCGGAACGATCCGGGGACCGTCACAGGTCAACTGGAGGGAGTTCAGGTAAGCTTCATCCAGTACGCATACCCGATGCTCGATCCCCCGACCAAACCGGACTTCGGGCCGCTGGTGGCTGGGGTCCGGGACATCGCGTGTATGAAGCTTTCGGCCATCATGAGTCGCGGGTCGCGACGTGATTTCGTGGATCTATACGCCGTGTGCCAGCATGGCTACGGGCTGGACGAGGTGTACGGGTGGTTTCGGGAAAAGTACCGCGGGATTGCCTACGAGCCTTACCACGTCGCCAAGAGCCTGGTGTATTTTGTGGAGGCCGAGGAAGAACGGATGCCGGTCATGCGCTGGCCGTGCCGCTGGGACGAGGTGAAAGCCTTCTTCATCCGCGAATCTCAGCGCGTGTTCGACGGGTAGCCTGGCGTTGCGGTGTCGGTTGTCAGTTGTTCATTTTCAATTGAGGTAGTTTTGTTATGGACCGATTGACCCCCCGCCAGATCGTGGCGGAGCTCGACAAGTACATCATCGGCCAGCACGATGCAAAGCGGGCCGTGGCCATCGCCCTGCGGAACCGCTGGCGCCGGCAGCGCCTGCCCGCGGAGCTGCGGGACGAGGTCGCGCCGAAGAACATCATCATGATCGGCCCGACCGGGGTGGGCAAGACCGAGATCGCCCGCCGGCTGGCCCGGCTGGCCGAGGCGCCCTTCATCAAGGTGGAGGCCTCCAAGTACACCGAGGTGGGATACGTGGGCCGCGACGTCGAGTCCATGATCCGGGACCTGGTGGAGCTGGCGGTGAACATGGTCCGCGGCGAGAAGACCCGCCAGGTGGAGGAGCGGGCGCGGGAACTGGCGGAGGAGCGGTTGCTGGATCTGCTCCTTCCTGCGTCCCGGATGGGGGCCTTCGGCCAGGCGGTGGCCCCGGAGGTCGGAACCGCTCACGAGACGCGGGAGAAGCTGCGACAGCGCCTGCGCGAGGGCGCCCTGGACGACCGGACGGTGGAGGTGGAGGTCGCCAACCGGGGCCTGCCCATGGTGGAGATCCTCGGCGGGCAGGGCATGGAGGAGATGCAGGAGAACCTCAAGGAGATGCTGGGCAACCTTCTCCCGCAACGGACCAAGCGGCGGAAGGTCAAGATTCGGGAGGCGCACCGTATCCTCCTTCAAGAGGAGGCGGACAAGCTGGTGGAGAAGGAGGAGGTGGTCAGCGAGGCCATCGCCCGCGTGGAGAACTCGGGCATCGTCTTCCTGGACGAGATCGACAAGATCGCGGGGCGCGAGCGGACCCATGGCCCGGACGTCTCCCGCGAGGGGGTGCAGCGGGACCTGCTGCCCATCGTGGAGGGCTGCACCGTCAACACGAAATACGGGCTGGTCCGGACGGACCACATCCTGTTCATCGCGGCCGGCGCCTTCCACGTCTCCAAGCCGTCGGACCTCATTCCCGAGATGCAAGGCCGGTTCCCTCTCCGGGTCGAGCTCCAGAGCCTGACCCGGGACGACTTCGTGCGCATCCTGACCGAACCGGAGACCGCCCTGACGAAGCAGTACACGGCCCTGCTGGCGACGGAGGAGGTGGGTCTCACGTTCACGCGGGACGCCGTCGAGGAGATCGCCGCCATCGCCAGCACGGTCAACCAGGCGACCGAGAACATCGGGGCGCGCCGCCTGTACACCATCATGGAGCGCCTGCTGGATGAGATCTCCTTCGAAGCCCCGCACATGGCAGGGGTCAAGGTGGAGATCAACGCCGAGTACGTGCAGAAGAAGCTGGCAAACATCGTCAAGGACCAGGATCTCAGTCGGTACATCCTCTAGTCCGGTAGTCCGGAGAATTCACGAACAGAATCGTGAATTCTCCGGATCAGGGTCGTCGGTCATGGATACCATCCTGATCATCGAAGACGAGCGGTTGTTTCTGACGCTGGCCTGCGACGGGCTGGAGAAGGCGGGGTTCGCCGTCCGGATCGCGGACAACGGGACCCAGGCGCTGCAGATCCTGGAGCGGGAGGCGATCCAGACCATCATCCTGGACGTGGTCATGCCGGAGCTGGACGGGTTGGACTTCCTGGCGGGGCTGCGCGCGAAATATCCGGCCATCCCCGTGGTGGTCGTGGGCGGGCGGGACGCTCCGCGCACGGAGATGGAGGCCCGGCGCCTGGGAGTCGTGGAGTGCCTGCGGAAGCCCCTGAACATCGAGGAGCTGGTGGAGATCGTGAGCGGGGCGATTTCGCGGGCCGAGGTCGTCCCATCCGAGCAGCCACACTTGCCCCAACTGGCGCTCCTACAGGAGAGTGCCATGGAGCTCGCCAACATGATCCGGTGGGATACCCTGGGCGAGTTCCTGGAGGACAATGCGTCGTTCTACCAGCGGGTGATTGAGTTGATCGCGGTCGTGCTGGAGGTCGAGATCGTGTCCCTCATGCTGGTGTCGGAGCCGGACGGGATGCTCCGCATTGCCCAGGCCAAGGGGCTGGACCCGGAGGTGCAGCGGGAGGCGGTCTGCGCCATCGGCGAGGGGATCTCGGGCCGGGTGGCGAAGACGGGGGAGCCCCTTTTGATCCGGGACCTGTCGCAGGATCCCACCTTCGGCAAGGCGGACCTGCACCCCCGCTATCGCACCAACTCCTTGATGTGCGTCCCCCTGAAGGTCAACGGCAAGACCATCGGGGTGATGAACGCCAATAACAAGATCACCGGGAAGCCCTTCGACGAGAACGACCTGGCCCTGTTCACCACGCTTTCCTGTTTGGTGTCCCTCAGCTTCGCCACGGCCCAGCTCTTCGAGCGGCTGGCCTCCTCGGTGGACGAGCTCGCGCAGACCAACGCCCGCCTGGCCCGGGCCAACGTGGACCTGGAGGCGCAGCTGCGGGAGCTGCAGGCGCTGCGGGACCAGGCGGCGCGGGCCTGAGGAGACGGCATGGCGTCACCTCCCAGCAAAGCAGAGATCATCATCGGGGCGCTGCCGTTCATCCGCGCCTTCAGCGGAAAGACAGTGGTGGTGAAGTACGGGGGCAACGCCATGGTTGACCTGGAGCTCACCACCGCGGTCATCCAGGACCTCATCCTGATGCGGCTGGTCGGGATGCAGCCGGTGGTGGTGCACGGGGGCGGGCCGCAGATCGACCAGGCGATGAAGACCTCGGGGATGCAGCCGCGCTTCGTGCAGGGCCTGCGCATCACCGATGCCGACACGATGCGAATCGTCGAGCGGGTGCTGGTGGGGGAAATCAATCAGGAGATCGTGGCGTGGATCCAGCGCCTGGGAGGCGCCGCCATCGGCCTCTCGGGGAAGGATGGGGGGTTGATCCAGGCCCGGAAGGCGCCCCCGGTCAAGGCCCCCGACGGGCACCTGGTGGATTTGGGCCTGGTGGGGGATGTGGCGCGGGTGGACCCCCGGCCGATCCGCACCCTCCAGGAGGCGGGATACATTCCGGTGGTGGCGCCCACCGCGGGCGACGAGACGGGCGCCACCTATAACATCAATGCCGATCTGGTGGCGGGCGAGGTGGCGGCTGCCCTGGTGGCCGAGAAGCTGGTCCTCCTGACCGACACCGACGGGATCCTGGATCGCCAGGGGCGCCTCCTGTCCACGCTCACCCGGCAGGACGTGGAGCGCCTGATGGCGGACGGGACCGTCACCCGCGGGATGCTGCCGAAGGTGCAGGCGTGCCTCACCGCCCTGAAGGCCGGGGTGCGAAAGACGCACATCATCAACGGGACCAGGCAGCACGCGCTCATCGAGGAGCTGCTGACCCCCGAAGGGGTCGGGACGGAGATCGTGGCGTGACGCGCCGATTACGAATGACCAATGACCCAATGACCAATGGGCCTGAAGGTCAGCAGAGGCCAGCCAGCCTTCTGCTG
>METI01000089.1:8732-14779 GCA_001771285.1 candidate division NC10 bacterium RIFCSPLOWO2_12_FULL_66_18 | reverse complement strand
TGGACGGTTGAGGAGTGATGATGAAGACCACTCAGGAATTGATCGCGGCATCGGCGAAGTACCTGGCCAACACCTACGCGCGCTTTCCCATCGTCCTGGTGAAGGGGCAGGGGGTGCGGCTCTGGGATTCGGACGGGAAGGAGTACCTGGACTTCGTGGGCGGCATTGCCGTGGATGCGCTGGGCCACTGCCACCCCCGGATGGTCGAGGCCATCCGGGCGCAGGCCGATAGCCTGATCCACGTGAGCAACCTGTACCACATCGAGCCCCAGATCCGCCTGGGCAAGCTGCTCTGCGAGCACTCCTTCGCGGATCGGGCCTTCTTCTGCAACAGCGGCGCCGAGGCCAACGAGGCCGCCATCAAACTGGCGCGCAAATGGGCCAAGGACCACTGGAGCACCGACCGGTTCGAGATCATCGTCATGCACCACTCCTTCCATGGCCGGACGCTGGCGACGGTGACGGCCACGGGCAACGAGAAATACTGGCACGGGTTCGAGCCGCTGATGCCCGGGTTCAAGCACGTCCCCTACAACAACCTGCAGGCGGTCGAGCGGGCGATTGACTCGCACACCTGCGCCGTCCTGGCGGAGCCTGTGCAGGGCGAGGGGGGTGTCAACGTCCCGGGCGACGACTACCTGCCCGGGCTCCGGCGGCTGTGCGACCAGGCCGGGATCCTCTTGATCCTGGACGAGGTCCAGTCCGGGATGGGCCGCACGGGTAAGCTCTTTGCGTATGAGCATTGGGGAGTGGAGCCGGACATCATGACACTGGCCAAGGCGCTGGCGGGCGGCATCCCCATGGGGGCCATGCTGGCCAGAGAGGCGGTGGCGGCGAGTTTCGTGCCCGGCACGCACGCCTCGACCTTCGGCGGGACCCCGTTCGTCTCGGCGGTGGCCCACGCGGTGGTGAGCACGATCATCCAGGAGGACCTGCCGGGCAACGCCGCCCGCGTGGGCAAGTACTTCCTGGACCGGCTGGCTGCGCTGAAGGAGAAGCAGCGGGTGGTGACCGCGGTGCGCGGCAAGGGGCTGATCCTGGGCCTGGAGGTCTCGGTCCCGGCCCGGACCATCGTCGCCGGGTGCATGGAGCGGGGGCTCCTGGTGCTCACGGCCGGGGACAACGTCGTGCGGTTCGTCCCGCCCCTGATCGTTACCGAGGCCGACGTGGATCGGGCGGTCGCGATCCTGGAGGGGGCCTTGAAGGGGCTTTCCTAGCATAACATGAATCGTCACTTCATCACACTGGATGACGTCACGCCGGGGGACATGGAGGGCCTCTTCGATCTGGCCGCGTCCCTGAAGGCCAAGCAGGGGCAGGGCGTCCCCCACATACTCCTCCAGGGCAAGACCCTGGCCATGGTCTTCGAGAAACCGTCGCTGCGGACGCGGGTCACCTTCGAGGTCGGGATGACCCAGCTTGGCGGACACGCGATCTACCTGGCGCCGGCCGACATCCGCCTGGGCCAGCGGGAGACGGTGCAGGACGCGGCCCGCAACCTGGAGCGGTGGGTGGACGGGATCGTCGCCCGCACCTTCAGTCATCAGATGGTGGAACGCCTGGCCCTCCACTCCCGCGTCCCGGTGATCAACGGCCTCACCGATGGCCACCACCCGGTCGAGATCTTGTGCGACCTGTTCAGCCTGTGGGAGAAGCGAGGATCGGTCGCCGGTCTGCGCGTGTCCTTCATCGGTGACGGGAACAACGTGTGCCACTCCTGGCTTCAGGGGGCGGCCAAGATGGGCGTACACTTCACGCTCGCCTGTCCTCCAGGGTACGAGCCGGACCCAGCGGTGATGGCGGGGGCTCAAGAAGAAGCCAAAGGCAGCGGCGCCCGCCTGGCGGTGATCCACGACCCGAGGGAGGCGGCCCGGGGAGCTGACGTGCTGTACACCGACGTCTGGACCAGCATGGGCCAGGAAGAGGAGCACGCGAAGCGCCTCCGCGACTTTCAGGGATTCCAGCTCGACCGGGCCCTGGTGGACCAGGCCGGGCCGGACGTCCTGGTGATGCACTGCCTGCCGGCGCATCGCGGCGAGGAGATCACCGACGAGGTCATGGACGGACCGCGGAGCATCGTCTTCGACCAGGCGGAGAACCGCCTGCACATGCAGAAGGCGCTCCTGGTGCGGCTCCTGGGATCGGGGAGCTGACGAAAGCAATGAAACCGCAAATGAACGCCAATGGACGCAAATTTCCTAATGCAATGAAGCAGACTGATACTCCTCCGGGGCGATCCCCTCGCGTGTATTTGCGTTCATTTGCGGTTGCGGAAGTCCTCGGGAGGTGATGATGCGCTTGGCAGAGAAGGTGGCCATGGTCACGGGCGGCGGGGCCGGCATCGGCCGCGCCATTGTCTTGGCCTTGGCGCGGGAAGGCGCCGACATCCTTGTGGCCGACATTCAGCTCGGCACGGCCGAAACCGTGGCGAAGGAAGTGCGGGACTGTGGCCGGAGGGCAGCGGCCATCCCGGTGGACGTCACCCAGGAGGCCCAGGTGCAGCGGGCCATCGCGGACGGCATCCGGCAGTTCGGCCGCATCGACATCCTGGTGAACAACGCGGGCGTGATCCCCGGCATCGGCCACCCCTTCACCCGGCAGACCGAGGCCGACTGGGATCGGGTGTACAACGTGAACGTGAAGTCCATCTTCTTCACCTGCAAGGCCATCGCGCCGCATTTCATGGAGCGGAAATCCGGAAAGCTCATCAACATCGCCTCCATCGCCGGGCCGCTGGCCAGTCCCACCATGCCGTCCTACAGCGTCTCCAAGATGGGCGTGATCACCTTCACCCGGATCCTGGCCAAGGAGCTGGCGGCCTACAACGTCAACGTGAATGCCATCTGTCCGGGCCTCCTCTGGACCGACATGTGGAAGAGCATCGGCGAGGTGCTGCGGGCGACGAATCCCGCCTACCGGGACCTCACCACGCGCCAGATGTTCGAGAAGCGGGTGGAGGAGTGGGTCCCGTTGAAGCGCGAGCAGACACCTGAGGATATCGGGAGCGCGGCCGTGTTCCTGGCCTCGGAGGAGGCGCGCAACATCACCGGCCAGGCGCTGATGGTGGACGGCGGGGTGGTGATGCACTGAGGAAGTGTTCGGCGGTTTCCGCCAAAGGCGGATTCGGCGGTTCGATGGTTCGCTGAACGGCTGAACGCTTTGAGGGTGGGAGAGGTGGGGGGTGCCCCGGGTCAAAAGGGCCTTGGGCGGCCCCGCCCGGATCCTGGCGGTGTGGTAGACGAGGACGGAAACCTCTGATCAAGGGCTTGCCGGCTTCGTACCGGGAGAGGAGGTGAGCTTCGATGCCCCGTCTGGAAACTCCTGAGGGTATCCGGATTGATGTCCCTTTTGACTCGCTGTCAATGCTCATAACAAGGCTCCCTCAGGCGAAGAAGATTCGCCTCTTAAGGGAACTTTTGGCTGAGCCAGCCATCGAGGACTGGATGCTCGAAATGAATCCCCGCATTCGGAAAGAGGTTCGTGCCGCCTTGCGCGAGGAAGCCGAGGATTACCGGACATTTCGCCGGCGGCTTCTGAGGAAGTGAAGCCGTATCGCCTCGAGGTGACGAAAGGAGCGCAGAAGCAGATTGGCGCGCTTTCGCCGAAAGATTTTCGAAGGATCGACCGGCGCATCCTCTCTCTGGAGGAAGATCCCAGACCCCCTGGGTGTAAGCGGCTGCAGGGAGGGCAGGATGTGTACCGGCTTCGCCAAGTGGACTACCGAATTATCTATTATGTGGATGATATCCAAACGCTCGTGAAAGTTCTTCGGGTCATGCATCGGCGGGACGCTTATCGGTGAGAAGCATTCACGCACTGATCAGGTGACAGAGCGGAGGAGTCGTGGGCGAGATCAAGAAGATCGTGCTGGCGTACTCGGGGGGACTGGACACGTCGGTCATCCTGCGATGGCTGATCGAAACCTACCGGTGCGAGGTCGTGGCCTTCGTGGCGGACATCGGCCAGGGGGAAGAGGTGGAGGCGGTCCGCGAGAAGGCCGTCAAGACCGGCGCCAGCAAATGTTACGTCGAGGACCTGAAGGAGGAGTTCGTCCGGGACTTCGTCTTCCCCTGCCTCCAGGCGAATGCCCTGTACGAGGGGCGCTACCTCTTGGGGACCTCTATGGCGCGGCCCCTCATCGCCAAGGGACAGATGGGGGTCGTGAGAAAAGAAGGCGCGGATGCCGTCTCCCACGGGGCCACCGGCAAGGGGAACGACCAGGTCCGGTTCGAGCTGACCTACTACACCTTCGATCCCCACATCCGGATCATCGCGCCGTGGCGCGAGTGGAATTTCCGCTCGCGCACGGACCTGGTGGAGTACGCCAAGCAACACGGCATCCCCACCCCGGTCACCGCCGAGCGCCCGTACTCCAGCGACCGGAACCTGTTCCACCTCAGCTTCGAGGGCGGCATCCTGGAGGACCCGTGGACCGAGCCGCCGGAGAAGATGTATGTCCTGTCGGTCTCGCCCGAGCTGGCCCCCAACCGACCCACCTACGTGGAGATCGAGTTCGAGCGGGGCGTCCCCGTGGCGGTGGACGGGATCCGGAATAGCCCGGCCGCGCTCTTGGCGCATCTCAACCGGATCGGAGGCGACAACGGGATCGGCCGGGTGGACATGGTGGAGAACCGCTACGTGGGCATGAAGTCGCGCGGCGTCTACGAGACCCCGGGCGGCACCATCCTCCAGGCGGCGCACCGGGCGGTGGAATCCATCACTATGGACCGCGAGGTGATGCACCTCCGGGATTCACTCGTCCCGCGCTTCGCGGAGCTGGTCTACTACGGCTACTGGTACTCGCCGGAGATGGACCTCTTGCGCACGGCCATTGACGAATCGCAAAAAAACGTCAAGGGGATCGCCCGCCTCAAGCTGTACAAAGGGAACTGCGACGTGGTGGGCCGCAAGTCCCCGGTGTCCCTCTACGACCCCGAGTTCGCCACCTTCGAGGCGGAGCAGGTGTACCAGCAAGGGGACGCCACCGGCTTCATCCGGCTGAACGCGCTCCGCCTGCGCATCCGTGCCCTGACCCAGCAACGCCAGAAAGCCTGAAGAGGTGGGAGCACTCAGCTATCAGCTATCAGTGGCTCATAGCTCATGGCTGGCGGCTGAAGGCTGAGACGCCATGGTTGAGCTGATCGAAAAGTTCATCCCCCTTCGGCTCCCGGCCGAGGGACGGGTCTCCATGCTCCTGGCCCAGATCCCCAGCCGGCTGCACTATCGGAACTACTTCTACCACCTGGTGGACCCGGCGGCCCAGTGGTCGGCCGTGGAACGGATCCTCCAGATGGTCGCGCGGGGGGAGGATGGGCTGGACCGGGCCACCTTCCTCGTGTTTCCCGAGGTCTCGGTCCCCTTCCAGCACAAGGACGATTTCTTGACCATCATCCAGAAGGATTTCCCGCGGAATACGGTGACCATCGCCGGGTTCGAGCACATCAGCCTGCGGCAGTTCTGGCAGCTCCTGGCCGAGTACGACGTCCACAACGCGGAGGCCCACCGGGCGATCCTGGATGGCACGATTCGGGCGGAGGGGGACCGCCCGGTGAACTGGTGCCTGGTGGCGGTCAAGGACGATCACGGCGACCTCCGGTGTTTCATCGAAGCCAAGACCCATCCCTTCTTCGGGGAAGAGTTCCTGGACCAGCCCCGGGACCTGTACCGGGGACAGTACCTCTATCTCTTCCGTTCCCAACTCGCCCCCCTGAGTTTCGTCGTGCTCATCTGCCTCGACTATATCTACCGGGACCGGCACGGCTCCAATATCCTGACCATCATCCGGCGGGCCAACGAGATCTACTACCGGGAGCGGCAACCGCTGGACCTCCTCTTCGTGATCCAGTGCAACCCCAAGCCGGAACACCCGGTCTTCCAGGACACGGCGGTCGGTTTCTACGGGGAGCATCTGATCTTCACGCCCGGGGTGAAGAATGCCACGACGATCCTCCTCAACACCTCCTCGGAGACGAGGATCGAGGGGGTGGCGGAGGACCGGAGCGGCTTCGGGCACAGCGCCGTCCTGGTGCACAAGGGGCGGCGGCTGC
>METI01000089.1:0-8672 GCA_001771285.1 candidate division NC10 bacterium RIFCSPLOWO2_12_FULL_66_18 | reverse complement strand
TCCGCTTCGGCCGGGAGACGCGGCTGTACCATCTGGACCTCTCCCGGTTTCACGAGCGGGATCCCCGCACCTCGCGGAGCCCGCTCAAGATCCTGGGCGTGTACGGCATGCGGGGAGGGCAGTGGCGCAAGCTGGAGGGGGAAGAGATCATCTCGGGGGTGAGCTCGCTGGAGGAGCTGGATTGACGGGCGGGGGTGCAGGATGAAACGCAGGAAGCCCTGGGGTGGGCGGTTCGAGGCGGAGACGCACGGGCAGGTCGAGGCCTTCACGGCCTCGATTCATTTCGATCAGCGCCTGGCCCCGCATGATATTGCGGGAAGCATCGCCCACGCCCGCATGCTCCAGAAATGCGGCATCCTCTCGAAAGCCGAGGGGGACGCCATCGTGACGGGCCTGGAGGAGATCCTGAAGGAGATCGAGCGGGGGGAGTTCCGCACCGACCCGGCCCTGGAAGATATCCACATGCACATCGAGCGGCGCCTGGTGGAGAAGATCGGCGACGCCGGCGGCAAGCTGCACACCGCGCGGAGCCGGAACGACCAGGTGGCCCTGGACCTGCGGCTCTATCTCCGGGAGGCCATCGGACAGATCCGCGACCAGATCCGCGGCCTGCAGGAGGCCGTGGTGGCCGAGGCCGAGGTGCACCTGGGAACGGTCATGCCGGGCTACACGCACCTGCAGCGGGCCCAGCCCATCCTCCTGGCGCACCACCTGCTGGCCTACTTCGAGATGTTCCAGCGCGACCGCGACCGGTTCGCGGACTGCCTCACCCGGGTGAACGTCCTGCCCCTCGGGGCAGGGGCCCTGGCGGGGACGACGCTCCCCATCGACCGCGCCTACGTGGCCAAGCTGTTGAACTTCCCCAAGATCGCCGCCAACAGCGTGGACGCGGTGGCCGACCGGGACTTCGCCGTGGAGTTCCTGGCGTGCTGCGCCGTCCTGGCCATGCACATCTCCCGGCTGGCGGAGGAGCTGGTCCTGTGGGCCAGCGCCGAGTTCGGGTTCATCGAGCTGCCCGACGCCTTCGCCACCGGGTCCAGCATGATGCCGCAGAAGAAGAACCCGGACGTGGCCGAGCTGGCCCGGGGGAAGGCCGGCCGGGTGTACGGCTCCCTCCTGGCCCTGCTCACGGTGCTCAAAGGGCTTCCGCTGAGCTACAACCGCGATCTCCAGGAGGACAAGGAGCCGGTGTTCGACGCCGTGGACACCATCCGGCAGACACTGGACGTGTTCCCGCCCATGCTGAAGGCCATCAAGTTCCGTCCCGAGCGGATGCGAGCCGCCGCGGCCGATGGGTTCCTGAACGCCACGGATCTGGCCGAGTACCTGGTCACGAAGGGAGTGCCCTTCCGCGAGGCGCACGAGACGGTGGGTCGCATCGTCCGGGAGTGCCTGGAGTCGGGACAGCGGCTGGAGGTCGTGCCGCTGCAGCGCCTGCGCGTCTTCTCCCGGGCCTTCGAGGCGGACGTCTCCAAGTATATCACCCTGGAGGCCTGCATCGAGCGGCGGCGGTCGGCGGGCGGCACCAGCTCCCGCCTGGTGGGCGAGGCCATCCGGCAGGCCAAGAAGACCCTGCGCATCCCATGAACTCCTCGTCCGCGCGGTCCCTTCATGCGTGCATCCTTGTCAGTATCGCACTGCTGGTCTTCGTCCTTGCGGGCTGTGGCCGCAAGGGGGCACCGGTCCCGCCCCGGCCCGTGGCCCCGGCCGCAGTGGGCGGCATCCGGGCGGAGCCGCGCGACAGCGGAATCCTGGTGACCTGGACCGGGCCCAGCCGGAACGAGGATGGTGCGCCCCTCACGGACCTCCTGGAGTTCCGGCTGTATCGCGCCGTCGGCGCTGCGCCGTCCCGGGAGGCGCAGGACCGCCCGGCTTTTTCCCTGCTCGCGACGATCCGTGCTGACGAGCCCGACAACGCCATCGTCCGGGGCAGCCAGTACGCCTTTCGGGATGATGGGGGGGGTGCGGGCCTCTCGACCGGCGTTCGGTACACCTATCGGGTGCAGGCGGTGAATCGCCGCGGGGTGGTGGGTCCGCCGTCGGTGGAAGTCTTTGTGGATTTCGCCCCGGCTCCGCCGCCGCCGGGCGGCCTGGCCACCTCGGCGGGTGACGGCACGGTGACCCTGACCTGGCAGGCGCCCTCCGGACCCGTGCCGGCCGGGACGCCGCCCGTGCGGGGCTACAACGTGTACCGGGGGCTCCGGCCGGGAACGTACGGGCCCCAGCCGATCAATGCGGGGCCGGTCGTCGAGACCCGGTTCCGTGACGCCGGCGTGGAGAACGGTACCACCTATTACTACGTGGTGCGGAGCGTCGGAATCGAACGGCCCCCCTGGCGCGAAAGCCACAACTCCGGCGAGGTGTCGGCGATGCCCGTGGACCTCACCCCCCCGGCGCCGCCCCGGGGCTTGGTGGCCATCCCTGGGCCGGGTGCCGTGGCCTTGAGCTGGAACGCCAACACCGAGCCGGATCTCCTCGGCTATCTCGTGTACCGCCTGGAGCCGCCTGCCCTGACTCCCATTCGCCTCACCGAGACCCCGGTGCAGACGACGACCTTCACCGACCGCACGGCCCGGCCCGGGGCGACCTACATCTACACCGTCACCGCCGTGGACCGCTCGCCCCGCCGCAACGAAAGCGCCCCCTCATCGGAAGCAACGGTCACCCTGCCCTGAGTTCAGCGAGAAATTCCTCGATCGGTCGGCCCTTCCCGGCCCTGTATTCCTGCCATTGGGTTCTTCAATACTTCAATGGAGCGTCCCTGTTCCCCACTGCGGGGAGAAGTTGACGTTGAGGGGAGAGCATGGACGGCACCATGCTCCCTCGCTGGAGAGTATCCAGGCGGCAGCATAACTTTGCTGGCGAGCGGAGCAGAGAGGGTCTGCGTTAAATGCTATAGCGAGATGCGCCGGCGTGGGTCCATTCGGATTCGGTGACGCGGGACTTCTCCAGCCGGGTGTCGCCGAAGGCAAGCGGTTTGCCCGCCGCGCGCCAGGCCGCGGTCCCGCCCTTGACGCTCGCCACCTGATCGATTCCCATCTGTCGTAGAAACTGCGCCGCCCGGAATGAGCGGATGCCGTGCTCGCACAGGGTGATCACGGGGCGGTCACGCGGCACCTCGGGGAGCCGCGACGCAAGATCCGCCTGGGGCAGACTGATCGCCCCCGGGACGTGTCCGTGGGCGTATTCCTCCGGCTCGCGGACGTCCAGCACGACGGCGTCGTGCGGATGGGATTCCAGGGCATTGACGTCGATCTCCCGCACCCCAGCGGCCGTGGTCAGCATGGCCCACGGCATGTGGGCCAGGCCCCGGTTGGTCGCCTCGATGGCGGTCATGTTCAGCGGGCGCGCGGGTACCCCGTCGGTGAGAGTTGAGACGAACGCCCCGCGATCCAAGCGTGCCAGCGGATTGTACAGCCGCTCGAAGCCGATGGTCGTGCTGGGCCGCCCACACATCCCCTTGCCGCATGGTCCCTCAAAGTGGCCGGGGAAGACCGCCACCCAGTCCGGCAGCCGCAGCAACCGCGTCAGGCTCTCATACTGGGCGGCGGCGTCGCCCCCGCCAAAGTCCGGCCGTCCCACGTCGCCGACGAGCAGGGAGTCGCCCGTCAGCACCATGGACGGCTCTGGGCTGCGGGGTGGATTGATGATCAGGATCGAGATCAGCTCAGCGCGATGACCGGGTGTGTGCAGGACGCGTACGCGCAATTGCCCGAGCGCCAGCTCCTCCCCATCTTTGAGGGGGCGAAAAGGGTAGGCCACCTGGGCCGACTCGTGCAGGCAGAGCTCGGCCCCAGGCTTGGCCCGAAGCTCTCGCGCGCCCGACACGTGGTCCGCATGCACGTGCGTATCAATGACATACCGCAAGCGAAAGTTGCGCTCCCGCAACAACGCCTCGTACTGCTGCGTATCGATCGAGGGATCAACGATCGCCGCCTCGTGCGATTGGCGGGACGCCACCACATAGGACGCGCACCCACACCGTTCGTCAAGAATCTGCTTGAAATACATCGCGTCGTCTCCTTGAGCGGAATTTCCCTCTGCCTTTATCTCGCCTCGTTGCGGCTCGATCCCGTTCAGCTCTTGGAGGGCCTCCCGCAGGTGTGTTGCTTCTGAGAAACACTCCTCCCAAGGGATCGCTCTGCGGGTTGCCTCGCTGCGGAAGCTCTCCGGTACCCATTTCCTTGGCCCCCTCCGTACCGATTAGAGCTTCTCTTACTGACACCGAAAGGGTTTGTCAATTGGAAATCGAACCATACAGCCGGCTGTTGCCGGTGACCCACGAGGCTTCTACGGGTTGACCAGCGCCTATCCCGGTCGCGGCTCATTTGTCTCATCGCGCGCCGAGGCGAGGCCATCCGGCCCCACACGCGTCACCCCACTCCCGCCACGCCGTCCAGGGCGATTTTGGTTTTGACAGGCGGGCGCACCTGTGATACCCATTTCGCGATCCACCCGCCCGCAGGGATTTCGCCATCCTTCTCCGTCGTCTCGAGGAAAGGCACAGCCGCATGCACCACTTTCAGTACCGCGGTGACGACCTCTATTGCGAGGAGGTTCCGGTCGCCCGGATCGCCTCCGAGGTCGGCACCCCGGTCTATATCTACAGCCACGCCACGCTGACCCGCCACTTCCGGGTCTTCGACGAGGCCTTCGCCGGCGTCCTCCACCTCGTCTGCTTTGCCATGAAGGCCAACGCGAACCTCGCCGTCCTGAAGCTCTTCTCTGATCTGGGGGGCGGTCTGGACGTGGTGTCGGGGGGCGAGCTGTTCCGCGGCCTCAAGACCGGCGTGCCGCCGCAGCGGATCGTGTACGCCGGGGTGGGCAAGTCGCGGGAGGAGATCGCCTACGCCCTGAAGTCCGACATCCTGATGTTCAACGTCGAGTCCGGGCAGGAGCTCCGCCTGATCCACGAGGTGGCCTCGGGCATGGGAGTGCGGGCGCGGGTGGCCCTGCGGGTGAACCCGGATGTGGACCCCAAGACCCATCCATACATCTCCACGGGCCTGAAGAAGAGTAAGTTCGGTTTTGACATCGGCCACGCGCTGGAGGAGTACGAGGCGGCCAGGGCGCTTCCCTCCCTGGACGTGGTGGGGATCCACCACCACATCGGGTCCCAGATCACGGAGATCCGCCCCTTCGTGGACGCCCTGGAAAAGACCGCGGCCCTGGTTCGCACGCTGCGGGAGCGTGGCACAGAGATCCGGTACCTGGACGTGGGCGGGGGCCTGGGGATCACCTACAAGGACGAGGAGCCGCCCCTGCCCGCGGAATTCGCCCGGGCGCTCATCGGGGTCATCCGCGATCTGGACGTGACAATCGTGCTGGAGCCGGGACGGGTCCTGGTCGGGAATGCCGGCATCCTGGTGACGCGGGTCCTGTACACCAAACAGACCCCAGCCAGGAACTTCGTGGTGGTGGACGCGGGGATGAACGACCTGGCCCGGCCGAGCCTGTACGGGTCGTACCACGCCATCCAGACGGTGCGGCAGGTCTCAGGACGACCGGAAATGACGGTGGACGTGGTGGGACCGATCTGCGAGTCGGGCGATTTCCTGGCCAAGGACCGGGGCCTGCCCCGCTGCGAGCCGGGGGAGCTCTTGGCGGTGATGTCGGCGGGGGCCTACGGCCACACCATGTCCTCGAATTACAATGCGCGGCCGCGGGCGCCCGAGGTGATGGTCCGCGGGAACCGCTATCACGTCGTGCGCGAGCGCGAGACCTTCGAAGACCTTGTCCGGGGAGAACGGACGCTGGACGAGTTGGGGTAGGCCGGGGAACCCAGCAGGTTTGGGAGGTGTGGCCATGGCAAAGCGGGTGTTTCAGGGATCGCTGGTGGCGCTGGTCACCCCCTTCCGGGACGGGAAGGTGGACGAGGCCACGCTGAAGGAGCTGGTGGAGTTTCAAATCAAGAACGGGACGGACGCCATCGTCCCCTGCGGGACCACGGGCGAATCCCCGACCCTGGACCACGACGAGCACAACCGGGTCGTGGACATCGTCATTACCGCGGTCAACAAGCGGATCCCCGTGGTGGCCGGGACCGGGTCCAACAGCACGGCGGAGGCGATCAGCCTGACCAGGCACGCCAAGCAGGCCGGGGCGGACGGGGCCCTCATCGTCCTTCCCTATTACAACAAGCCGACCCAGAAGGGGTTGACCGAGCACTGCCGGGCCATCGCCGATGCGGTGGATCTCCCGCTGATCCTCTACAACATCCCCGGGCGGACCGGGGTGAACATGCTGCCCGAGACCGTGGCGCAGCTGGCCGACCACCCCAACATCGTCGGGATGAAGGAGGCCACGGGCAACCTGGAGCAGATGACCCAGGACATCGTCCTGTGCGGGGACAAGCTCAGCTTCCTGTCCGGCGATGACACGCTGACGCTGCCCCTGATGGCGGTGGGCGGGCGCGGGATCATCTCCGTCGTCGCCAACATCGTGCCCAGGGACGTGGCCGACATGACCCACGCCTTCCTCAACGGGGATTGGAAGCGGGCCCGAGAGCTGCACCTCAAGCTCTTCCCGCTCTCCCAGGCCATGTTCATCGAGACCAACCCCATCCCGGTGAAGACCGCACTGGCCATGATGGGGAAGATCCGGGAGGAGTTCCGCCTGCCGCTGTGCCCGATGACCGAGGCCAACCGGAAGAAGCTGGAGACCGCGCTGCGCGCCTACGGGCTGCTGTAGAGCCGACAGCGACCCCGCCGTGGCGGGACTGCCGGAGTGCGCCGAGGATGCCTGGGAGCTCCCTGACAGCGCCACCGAAGGAGGCAGGATCGTGATCAAGGCTGTCGTCGCCGGGGCCTCGGGGCGGATGGGCAAGCGCCTGATCGCCCTGCTGCGGGAGAGCCCGGACTTTCAGGTCATCGGGGCGGTGGAGCGCAAGGACCACGTGGACGTGGGGCGCGACGCCGGGGAGGTGGCCGGTGTCGGGCCGTTGGGGGTGTCCATCGTGGACACGATCGGCAAGGCGCTTCCGGGTGCCCAGGTCGCCCTGGACTTCACGGCGCCCGCGGCCGCCATGCAGAATCTGGAGGCCGCGGCCCACGCCGGCGTGGCCATGATCGTGGGCACCACGGGGCTCTCCGAGGCGGACCTCACGCGGGCCCGGGAGCTGGCCGGCAAGATTCCGTGCGTGCAGTCGCCGAACATGAGCGTGGGGGTCAACGTCCTCTACGGGGTCCTGGCCCAGGTGGCGCGAACGCTGGGAGACGGGTACGACATCGAGGTGATCGAGGCCCATCACCACTTCAAGAAGGATTCCCCCAGCGGCACCGCGGATCGGATGGCCCACGTCCTGGCCGAGGCCCTGGGGCGCGACCTGCGCAAGGTGGGTGTGTACGGACGACACGGGATCGTGGGGGAGCGCGCGAAGGAGGAGATCGGCGTTCACGCCATCCGCGCAGGCGACATCGTGGGGGAGCACATGATCCTCTTCGGCGGGATGGGCGAACGGATCGAGATCACGCACCGGGCCCACAGCCGGGACAACTTTGCTTTCGGCGCCCTGCGGGCCGCGCGGTGGGTGGTGGGGAAGCCTTCCGGTCTGTACGACATGCTGGACGTGCTGGGACTGAAGTAGCTTTCGGTCAAAGGCGTTCGGTGGTTCGGCAGTTCGGTGGTTCGGTGGTTCGAGAACAGCCGAACAACCGAACACTCGAACACCCGAACGGTCTTGGTAGTCGGAGATCGCTGTCGGGATTTGGATTCCAGAGAGGAAATCGCATGGTCGAGCACACGCAGGCGAAGCGGCTTCAGGTGCTCCCGCCCTACCTGTTCGCCGAGATGGACCGGCTGAAGCAAGAGCAGGTGAAGAAGGGGGTGGACATCATCAGCCTGGGAATCGGGGATCCGGACCTGCCGACGCCCCCGCACATCGTCGAGGCGCTGGCCAGGGCCGCGGCGGATCCGGCGAATCACCAGTATCCCTCCTACGAGGGGATGCTGGCCTTCCGGAAGGCGGCGGCCGATTGGTACCGGTCCCGGTTCGGCGTGACGCTCGACCCGGCGATGGAAGTCCTCAGCCTCATCGGGTCCAAGGAGGGGGTCGGCCACTTCCCCCTGGCCTTCGTGAATCCCGGCGATGTGGTCCTGGTCCCCGACCCGGCCTACCCGGTGTACCAGGCGGGCACCATCTTCGCCGGCGGCGTGGCGTACCCCATGCCCCTCACCCGCGCCCGCGGATTCCTGCCCGACCTGGACGCCGTCCCGGCCGAAGTGCTGAAGCAGGCGAAGATCCTCTGGCTGAACTATCCCAACAACCCGACGGGCGCGGTGGCGCCGCGGGAGTTCCTGGCAAAGGCGGTGGAGTTCGCCCGCCGGCACGGGCTGATCCTGGCCCACGATGCGCCCTATTCCGAGATGGCCTTTGACGGCTATCGCCCCGAGAGCGTCCTCCACGTGCCCGGGGCCAAAGAGGTCGCCGTCGAGTTTCACTCGCTCTCCAAGACCTACAACATGACCGGGTGGCGCGTGGGCTTCGCCGTGGGGAATGCGGCGATCCTGGCGGGCCTCGGGCGGATCAAGACGAACCTGGATTCCGGCGTTTTCCAGGCGGTGCAGCACGCCGGCATCGCCGCCCTGACCGGCCCCCAGCAGTGTATCGCCGACAACTCCAGGATCTACCAGGAGCGGCGCGACGTCCTGGTGGGGGCGCTCCGGGAGATGGG
>METI01000088.1:8232-10109 GCA_001771285.1 candidate division NC10 bacterium RIFCSPLOWO2_12_FULL_66_18 | reverse complement strand
GGACGGCATAGCACTCGACGCCCGCGTCCGGAGAACCCTTCCGTTCGAAACGTGAACCGGCCGGGCTCTCGGCGCGGGCAAGCTGGGCGCACAGCTCCTCGAAGCCGTTCGCTCTCGACCCGTTCAGCGGGCGGATCGCATTCCAGTCAATATTGACTGTGCTCATTGCCATAGCGGCCTATGGATTATATGGTTTCCGCCTAAGATCCCGTATCCTCCCGGGTGTCGGCATAAGTCGCTGACAGAGAGCCGCGGCGGAAGCGAATCCGGACAGGAGGTTAGGTGCGACTGGCCGCATCGCCGGGCGCTCAGGCGCGGCGCGTTCTCCGCCGCCGCCTGGAGCGGCTGGTTAGACGTCCCCTACGCGGCATAGCGGATGATCTGAAGCTCAGCCGCCCCATCGATAGATTCGAGAATCTCGTCCACGCGGCGGAGCACCGCATCTTCAATGAGGTACTGAGCGCAATTCACACACTGAAGCACGGGAAGGCTCCTGAGAATGAGGATCGTCTCCTCGGTAGTCTTGAACGGTAGATCGCTCGTCGTCGCGCGCATCTTCGCCCCGCAGACAGTGCACTTCATTGCGCTGTTCTCCTCGTCTTCAGGTTGGCTTCCCACTCCTCCGGACTCGGCCGGTAGGCAGTCACAACCCGAACATTATCCCCTTCCACATCTACAGCAAACAAGACGTGAAACACGTCGCCAGCTGATCTCGCCAGGACGAGATAGCTGGGAAGGTACTTGTCTTCCGGATACGCTTCGATAATCTCGTAGCTGTCGACCGCGTCGAGGATGGCTTTGCGCGGGATGAACCGGCCCTTGAGCCGCATGTTCACGTGGTATGTCCAGAGGATCCGCCGATTTTGGACGCAGGCTTGAACGAAACGCAACGGATCATCGGGTAGCTTCCGGTCTACCACGTTCATGCCCGGTTCACTCCTGCCCGGCCCGTCTAACGGAGCGGATCAGCTGGGGCGCTCCGTATTCCCCGGGGCCGTCTGCTGGATATGCTCGTTGGGCGACGCTCTTCTTTCACCGGTGTGCCCCCGCCCGAACCACGACCGCCATCGACTCTCCCGATGCGACACTTGAAGCCGCAAATCCCCCCGTGCGATTTGCACGAGGAAGTCGAGGTCCTCTTGGAGAATCTTGCACGCCCTCATCAGCTGTTGCTTCTCGGAAATAGAGTCGGTCCCGGTTCGGAGGGCGAGCAGCCGATCTCCGATGCAGTCTTCTTTACATCCGAGAAGTCTATGGATTCTAGGGTTTCCGCCTAAGATCCCCTATCCTCCCAGGTGTCGGCATAGGACGCTAACAGAGAACCGCGGCGGAAGCGAATCCGGCCAGGAGGTTAGGCGCGACTGGCCTCGTCGGCCGGGGGCATAGAACGTTTCCGCGGCCAAGAAATGCTAGGCGGAAAGCAGGAGGGAAAGCAAGGGGTTTCTGACCTCGCCCCCTCGACCGTCTTCGGGCGCTCCCGTGCTTGATCCCAAGCGCAAGACGGTGTCGTTTGTACGCGAACGGGGAATGACGCCGGATGGGTTGCCGGCCCGCGGAGCTGGCGTGGAGGTCCGACACGGCCCGAGTGCGCTCGGACACACGGCAGGCTGACCTTCAACCATAAGATTTCACCGCCAAGACCGCAAAGATCGCAAAGAGTCGCCAACTCTCATTTGGTCAGAGGAGCTACGGGACCGAAATCTCCCGAACCGCATCTCCGAGTTTTCCTTTGTCAGTGCTTTGAATAGGGGGCGTTTCTTTGCGTCCTTCGCGTGCTTTGCGGTTGAACTGCACTATTCGGGTTCAATCAGAACAGGCCCGAGATGCGGCCCTGCTCGTCCACGTCGATCTGCTCCGCGGCCGGATGCTTGGGCAGG
>METI01000088.1:0-8119 GCA_001771285.1 candidate division NC10 bacterium RIFCSPLOWO2_12_FULL_66_18 | reverse complement strand
GTCATTGGCCATTGGGATTTGGTCATTCCCCGCGATTATTCGCGAACATGTTCGCGAATAATCCGGGCTAGATTATCTCCCCTCCGGTCGGTCTAGGGTGTCGAGGATCCCTTTCAGGGCCGATTGCAGTGTCGCGGCCCCCTCCCGGACGACCTGGAGAGGATCACGGTCCCAGACGGACGGGCCCATGACCTCGAGGGAATACCACCCGCGGTAGCCGTGGGCGTGGATCGCCTCCAGCATCGTCCGCAGGGGCAGCCCGCCATGCCCTGGGAGGACACGATCAGTGTCCTGCAGCTCTCGGGGGGGGCGAGCCGGAGCATCGTTCACGTGAACCAGGGCAATCCGCGAGGCCGGGACCACCTGCAGGTCCTGGAGGTCGCTTTCCCCTCGATAGAGGTGGAAGGTGTCCAGGAGGAGATGAACATTGTCCTGGCCTGCCTCCTGGACCAGAGCCCAGGCTGAGCGGATGTCCCGCCATCGTTCGGCGAACCCCAGGAATTCCATGGAGAGGGGGATGTTCACCGCGGCGGCCAGGGCGGCTAACTCCTGGAGATCTGCCGAGGCGCGTCGTGGGTCCAGATTCCGGGTGGCGATGGGGGAGCCGATCGTCAGCGCTTCAAGCTCGATTGCGGCATCCAGGGTCTGCCGGATGCCGTCGACCCGGACCTGACGATCGTGGCCCTCGCTCCCCTGCCATCCCACAGGAAAGGCGATCCGGATCACAGTAAGTCCCGCGTCCTTGACCTGGCGGGCCAGGATGGAGAGGCGGCCTCCTGCCTCGGTATAGGCGGCGATGTCATCCAAGCGAAACTCGACTCCCGCAAATCCGGCTTCCACCGCCAGCCCCACAAAACGTTCTGCTGCCGTGCCCTTCACAGTTAGCGAGTGGAGCCCGAAGCCTCGTCTCGCCCTCCGACTCACCATGCAAGCTCCTCCCGATCAATCTGCTCAAGTTCTCCCCAGAAAACCGCGACCTGGCTCCATCCCGAAGGCAGCGCCACCGGATGACGCCCCGGATCTCACAGCTTTCAAGGGAGCCACGATCCGGCCCCCCGGCCAGCCCGTAAGGGGCAGGCAAACCCTGAATCCGAGGCCTCTGGTCGGATTCAGGGGATCTCCCGGCGGGAGAACTTTCGCCAGCTCGACGTGGGTCTGTACCCCAGGACCCGCATCGCCTTGCTGATGTCGTAGAGAGAGGCATTGGGGTTGTGCTCGAACCACTCCGGTCTCCTGATGGGCGGGAGTCGCCCGAACGCCTCCTCGATCAGCTTCAGGCTCGGGACAGGGGAGAGCGTGTCCGAGGCTCCGATCAGGAAAGCCTCGTAGCTCACCGCCGGCAGTTCCAGGGCAAGGCGGAAGGCCTGGGCCACGTCGGGCGGCTCCACATACGCCCAGAGGTTCCGCGAGATCCGCTCTGCGGCCCGCTCGGCGATTTGGCCTTCCTTGCCGGGAAGGACGACGAATACGGGACAGAGAATCACGACCTCTAAACCATAGCCGCGGGCGTACGTCTTGCCGATCTGCTCCACCAGAAGCTTGGTAAGGCCGTACACCTCCGAGGGGGTCTTGGGGTGCTCCTCGTCCACCGGAAGGTATGCGGGGACCAGTGGGACCTTCTTGATGGCGAGGCCGGTGGCGGAATCGCTCCCCGCCAGGATCACGCGGGGGATCCCGCCGCGAAGCGCCGCCTCGAGGGCGTGGAAGGTCCCGGTGACGTTTACCGGGAAGATCCGCTCTGGGGGGTCACTGAACGGGTTCGGGATCGCCGCCAGGTGGATCAGCGCATCCATCCCCCGGCACGCATCCGTGAACGCCGGCAGGTTCAGGATGTCGCCTGCGATGAACCGTGATGCCGGTCCGGCGGGCTCGCGCTGGTCGAAGACGATGGCTTCATACCGGTCCCGGAGTTCCTGAAGGACGAAATGGCCAATCCCTCCGCTCCCCCCGGTCACGAGAATGCGGCGTCGTGCCGTCATCCGTCCGCCTCTGTCATTTTCACCCATCGCCGCTCCCGGGCCGCCAGGGTCGCGGCATCGGTGAGCGCCTGCACCCGCATTCCTTCCTCGAAGGTCGGGCCGTCATCCCGCCCCTCCCGGATGTTCTGGATGAACTGCAGGGCCTGATCGTATCGGTAGCCGACCTGGGGCGGGTCGCTCCGGGGATTCCGGAAGGCGCCGGGCAGGGTGAGAAAGGCCTCTGGCACCTGTACCGTGACGAGGTGATCCTCCTCGACCAGGAATCGGCCGCCTGCCACCCGGACCTCGAACGGTCGCACCAGGCAGCACACGATCGTCCCCTCGGTCCCGTTCAGCTCCAGGTGGACATGGCCGCGTTCCCGGCGACCCCAGCCCTTGGCCATGCGGGTGACCTCGATCGTCCCGGTGGCGCCGTTCTCGAACTCCAAGAGCACGGCTGCGGCATCGTCCACGCCCACCGCGCGCATCTCCGTGCCATCGGCGAGCGGGCGCTCCGGGATGAAGGTCTTCGCCATTGCCGCCAGGGAGGATACCTCGCCCACGAACCAGCGGCCGCAGTCAAGGAGGTGTGATCCCAGGTCCACCAGGGCCCCGCCCGCCTCCGTCCCCATGGATCGCCACTCCAGCCAGGTATCCGGTGCAGTGAGGGCGAAGAGCGCCCGCATCTGGCGAACGGTGCCGATATGGCCCGCAGTGACCAGGTGCCGTGCATAGCGGATACAGGGAGCGTAGCGGTAGGTGAACGCCACAAGCCCCCGGCGCCCGGCCTGGGACAGGGCGGATGTCATGTCGCGGGCTTGGGCCAGATTCAGCCCCAAGGGCTTCTCGCACAGGACGTGCTTCCCCGCCGCGATGGCCTCGAGGGCCATCTGCCGGTGGAGGCTATTGGGCACACAGATCACGACGGCGTCAATGGTCTGGTCTTCCACAATCCGGCGGTAGTCGGTCACGACGGTGGGGATTCCATGGCGGGCCGCCTGCGCCTCGGCCGCCTCCCGCTTGCGGTCGCAGATCGCCACCACCTTCGCGTCCGGACAGTGCAGGAGGCCCGGAATGTGGACAAAGCCTGCGATGTAGCCTGCGCCGATGATGCCCACGTGGATCATGGCCGTCCTTTCCGCCTCCATCCGAGACGTCCCTCTCACGCATCTCCTCGGCCTCAGCCCTTCAGGCCGGATCCGAACCCTTGGACGAGACGGCGCTGGATCAGCAACACGAAGAATATGACAGGGACCAGCGCCACGACCGCCGCCGCGCTCATCGGATTCCACAGCGTGACGTTCTCCTGGACGAAGGCCAGGATCCCAACCGTCAGCGTCTGGGCCTGGGGCGTGCTGGTCAGCACCAGCGCCAGCGGCAGGTCGTTCCACACCAGGATCAGGCAGAAAACTGCCGTGGCGAAGATCCCGGGAAGGCTCAGGGGCAGGACCACGTGAAGGGCCACCTGGACACGGCTCAGGCCATCCACCATCCCGGCGTCGTCCAGTTCCCTCGGGATCTCGTCGAAAAACGTCTTCATCATCCAGACCGCGAATGGCAGCACACGACTCTGGTAGGCCAGGACCAGGGCGGTCCTGGTATCGAACAGGCCGAGGCTACTGAAAATGTCGTAGAAGGGAATCGTCAGGGAGATGGGCGGGATGGCGTAGATGACCGTCATGGTTCCCAGGAACACATTGGCCCATCGCTGGCGTACCATGGCCCGGCTGAGGCCAAAGGCCGCCGGCATTCCGACGGCCAGGGACAGGAGCACCGCCGACCCGCAGACGATGACCGTGTTTACATAGTAGGCCGCGAAGTTTCCCCAGATCCCTGCGAAGAGGTCCCGGTAATTGTGGAACGTCGGCCGGACCAGGAGCTCGGGCGGGATGGTCATCGTCCGGACCGGATCGCGGAGCGAGATCGCCACCACCCACAGAATGGGAGTGACGGTGTACAGCAGGACGAGGACGACGGTGGCACGCCGGAGTCCCCGGAGGAGCAGGCGGCGCCAGGGGCGGGCAGGCATTGCAGCGCAGCTCGCGATCGCCATATCAGGCCAACCGCCGGACCACGAGCCTGTTGTAGGTCCAGTGAAATGCCAGGGTGACGGTGATCAGGACCAGGGCCAGCAACGCGCCGTAGTTCCAGTTCTGGTAATGGAAGCTGACCTTGTAGAGGTAGATGCTCAGGATGGTGGTCACCTCGGCGGGTCCGCCGTTGGTCATGATCAAGATCTTGTCGAAGGCCCGGAAGGCGTCGATGACTCGGAACATCAGGGCTGCGGCCAGGGTGGGGCGCAGGAGGGGGAGCGTAATGTACCGGAAAACCTGCCAGGCCGAGGCACCGTCGACCAGGGCGGCCTCCCGCGGTTCCACCGGCATCCCGGTCAGCCCCGCCAGGACGAAGATGAACACGAAGGGGGTCCACTGCCAGATGTCCACGAAAATCACGCTGGCCATGGCGAGCCGTGGGTCGGCCAGGTACTGGAGCCTCCCCAGCCCCAGGAGCGTCGTCCCCCAGTTCACAAGTCCGAAGGGGTAGAACAGGAGCAGCCAGACGATGCCCACGACCGTCGGCGAGAGCATGGAGGGCAGAAGAATCAGTCCCCGGGCGAAATTGGCCGCCCGACCGCGTCCCTCCCAGAGCAAGAGGGCAAAGACCAGGCCGGTAGCCATCTCGGCCGTCACCGAGGCGACGACGAATATCAGCGTGTTCCAGAGGGCCCGCCAGAAGACACCGTCCCGGGACAACACCAGGCCCGACCGGGTCAGCACCCACTTCCCGTTCTGCACGGCGGCCATTCCGACCATGTGCCCCAGCGGGTACAGCATCAGGACGGCGATCAGAATGGCCGCCGGCAGCAGGAGCAGGATTCCCGTGCGCTTCGATCCTCCCATTCCGCGCTTCGTCTGCAAATACCCGGGTTACTCCTTTGCCAGCTGGAGCGGACCGTGCTTGTACCCGTACCGGTCGAGCAATTCCTGGACATCCTTGGCCGCGGCGTTCAGGGCCGCAACCAGGGGCATCTCGTTGGTGAAGGCCTTTTGCAGATACGGAACCATCCGGTCCTGTACCTCGATCCAGTGCTCCATCTGCGGCCGGAGCTGCCCTAGGGCCGAGCTCTCCAGTTCCGCGGCGAACCAGCGGTTCTTGGGATCCTTGGTCAGCGCCGGGTCCGTCAGGACATCTCGTCGGACGGCGATACCCCCCTGGAGGGCAAAATCCCTCTGGTTCTCCCGGGTCAGGGCCCATTTCATAAAGGCCAAGGCCTCACCCTTACGGGGGGCCCGCAGCGGGATCGCCATCGACCAGGTCCCCAGGATGGGAGCCGGCTTGCCCGAGCCGCCATCGATAATAAGGGGCATGGCCACGTCTATCTTTCCGGGGACCTTGCTGAACTTGGGGTCGTCGATCTGGAACACCTGGGCCGCCACGGTCAGGCCACCCCAGGCCCGATCGGTAAGGATATAGTTCATCAGCTCTGCCCAATGGACGTTGGCCGAGTCGGGCGACGACCACGGGCGCAGGCTGAGCCACGCCTTGTAGCCCTTGACGGACTCGGGACTGGTGAACCGAATGGTCCAGTCCGGCCCCGAATCGGTGGAGAAGATGTCCCCACCGGCACTCTTCACGTAGGCCAAGGAGGTGTAGACGATGTCGTAATTGGCCTTGGCGGGAACGATGCAGCCATAGAAGGGCCGCCCGGTGTCGGTGACCTTCTTGTTGACCTCGATCATTTCGTTGATGGTCTTGGGGGGCCCGGCAAAACCGGCGGCGCGAGTCACATCGCTGCGGTAAAACAAGAGTTGCGTGTTGCCCACGATGGGGAGCGCGTAGGTGACACCCTCATAGGTGCCGACCTTGATGTGAGGCTCGATCAGGTTGGGGTCCGGCTTCCAGGATGGGTCGATCTCCTTGATGGGAGTCACCAGCTTGTTCTTGAAGAAGATCGTCCCGTACATGGCGGGGTCGATGACGATGAAGTCGTAGCTGGCATCTTGCCGCTGCATGGCCTGCACCATGCGACGATAGTGCTCAATATACGGGGCCTTGGTCGTCTTGAAGGTGGTTCCGGTCGCCTCACCGTATTTCTTGAAGAGGTACTCTACGGACCCGTTCCAGGGCCCCAGCGAGAGAGCCACCGAGAGCTCTTTCGCGGGGGAGGTCGCGGCATAGGCGACCGCCCGCAGGGCCGACCACGACCCCTCGGCCGCCGCGCCTGCGGCAATCGCAGCGCCTCCGAGGTTCCGGACGAACTGGCGGCGGGATATCTTCGCCTCGGCGCGGTGGCCTCGGGTCCTGCCCTTCGCTCTGCTGGGTGGTTGGCTCTGTCGTTTGTGACTCATGATCCCCCTCCCTCCCTCCTTCGTGTTCCCGTCCTGCTGACGGCCTCTTCCATGATTTTTAGCGTACCGCGAGGCGGTACGTCGATGCAAGTGGAATCCAGCCAGCGGGGATCCGGAGATTTCTCTGTTGCCTTGTGTTTCCAGCCCGTTGAACCGGCGAAGGGCGAGCGTGGGCACACAACAGAGGATCCATGGGAAACCAGATCATCAGAACAGGCCCGAGATCCGGCCCTGCTCGTCCACGTCGATCTGCTCCGCGGCCGGATGCTTGGGCAGGCCGGGCATGGTCATGATGTCGCCGGTGATGGGGACGATGAACCCGGCGCCGGCGGAGATGCGCACCTCGTTGACGGTGACCACGAAGTCGCGCGGCCGACCGAGGAGAGTCGGATCGTCGGACAGGGAGCGCTGGGTCTTGGCCATGCAGATGGGCAACTGGCCGTACCCCAACCGCTCGGCGCGCTCCAGTTGGCGCTCGGCCACCTTGGTGTAGTAGATGCCCGCGGCCCCGTACATCTTCCGGGCGATGAGGTCGATCTTGGCCCGGATGGGCAGCTTCCAGTCGTAGAGCGGGAAAAACTGGGACGGCGTCGTCTCCAGGACCTGGGTCAGCCGCTCCCCGAGGGGGATCGCCCCCTCGCCGCCCTTGGCCCAGCCGTCGGTCACCGCCGCCTCCACCCCCAGCCCCTTGCAGCGCTCCAGGACGTAGCCCAGCTCCGCCTCGGTGTCGTGGGTGAAGCGGTTGACGGCCACGACCATGGGCACCCGGAAGAGGCGGATGTCCTCGATGTGCTTCTCCAGGTTCCCCATGCCGCGCTCCAGCGCCACGATGTCCTCGCGGCCCAGGTCCTTCACGGGAACGCCGCCGTGGTACTTCAGCGCCCGCACCGTGGCCACCAGGACCAGGGCGTCCGGCTTCAGCCCGGCGTAGGGGCACTTGATGTCGAAAAATTTCTCGGCCCCCAGGTCGAAGCCGAAGCCGGCCTCGGTGATGCAGATCTCGCCCAGCTTCAAGGCCAGCTTCGTGGCGATGACGCTGTTGCACCCGTGCGCGATGTTGGCGAAGGGGCCGCCGTGGATGAGCGTCGGGGTCCCTTCGATGGTCTGAACCAGGTTCGGGTGGATGGCGTCGCGGAGTAAAGCGGCCATGGCCCCCTGCACCTTGAGTTCCGAGGCCAGGACCGGCGTCCCGTCGTACCGGAACCCGACCAGGATGCGCCCCACCCGCGCCTTGAGATCCTGCAGGTCCTCCGACAGGCACAGGAGGGCCATCACCTCCGAGGCCGCCGTGATGAGGAACCCGTCCTCGCGCGGGACGCCCTGGGTTCGGCCGCCCAGACCCAGGACGATCTGCCGCAACGCGCGGTCGTTCATGTCCATCACCCGGCGCCACAGGACCTGGCGGGAGTCAACGCCGAGCTCGTTGCCCTGGTAGATGTGGTTGTCAATGGCCGCGGCCAGGAGGTTGTGGGCGGTCCCCACCGCGTGGATGTCGCCGGTGAAATGCAGATTGATCTCGTCCATGGGGAGCACCTGGGAGTAGCCGCCCCCGGTCCCACCCCCCTTCATCCCGAGACACGGGCCGATGGACGGCTCCCGCAGCGCCAGGACCACCCGCTTCTTCAGCCGGTCCAGAGCCTGGCCGAGGCCGATGGACACCGTGGTCTTCCCCTCCCCCGCGGGCGTCGGCGTGATGGAGGAGACCACCACCAGCTTGCCGGTCGGCCGATCGCGTCGAGCGGCCAGGGCGGCGATGTGTACCTTGGCCTTGTGGCGGCCGTAGGGGATCAGCTCGTCTCCGGTGATGCCGAT
>METI01000087.1:229-6382 GCA_001771285.1 candidate division NC10 bacterium RIFCSPLOWO2_12_FULL_66_18 | reverse complement strand
ATTCCACGACGTGGAAAAGGCAACGGAGGTCGTCCTGACTCACGAGTTCTTCCCGAACCAGGAAGTCCGGGATGACCACAATAAGGGGTGGAGTAGCTGCCTGGACCGCCTTGCCAAGGCTCTGTGATCCGGAGACGGATGGAGAGGGCCAGGAGTCGTGCACACGAGACAGTTCAAACAAGAGGGAGCCCATCATGGCACGTATTGTGGATTCATTCCTCGCGGAACTTGATCAGGAAGCGGAGACCACTCGGCGAGTCCTGGAACGAGTTCCGGGCGATAAGCTGAATTGGAAGCCTCACACGAAGTCCATGTCCCTCGGCCAGCTCGCACTCCATGTCGCGACAACCCCGGGTGGAGTGGCAAAGATGCTCTTGAGCGATGGGCTAGATCTGGGGGGTGTGAACTTCGAGCAACCCTCCGCCGGATCCGCCGCTGAACTCCTGCCGGCACTGGATGAAAGTATTAAGACCGCCAAGGAGGTGCTGAACGGGCTTGACGACCACAAGGCGATGGCGCCTTGGAAGTTGACCAAGGGGAGCAAAGAAGTGTTCACGGCTCCGCGAATCGGGATTGCCCGCACGATTATGCTGAACCACTGGTATCACCACCGAGGGCAGCTTTCGGTCTATCTGCGCTTGCTCGACATCCCGGTTCCGTCCATCTATGGACCGAGCGCCGACGAGAACCCATTTGCCTGATCGTGACGGGTTGCGTTTCTGCCTGCGATTGGCCCCCTGCCCGGCCCTCTCCCTCGGAAGAGGGAGAGGGCCGGGGTGAGGGTGGGATCGGCGGTCGTGAAGAGGTCAGGTTAGCTCGTCTCGCGCCTGGAGGCAGATGATGGGAACCAGCGATAAGAGACGCTGCCTCTCAGGGCGACCGGCTTCGCCCGGTTACCGAGCCGATGTGCTGGAAGTCTTGGCGCGCCTGCTTGCAGAGCGGCCTGAAGTCACCCAGGGAAAAAGGAGTGGATTCTCATCCGACATGACCAGGCGGAGACCTACGCGAAGGACACGAGCCTTTTCCTGGCGTCAATCGGCTTCGTCGGTCAGACGGCGAGGCGGCCCAGGAAACCGTCGGTGAGGTAGTTCGGGTCACCTTGTCCCCCAGCTATCACCCGCGGTATAGGAATTCTCTCGTTGCAGCGTGACTCGCGATTGGTGGCTAGGCATCCGGCCGCGCAAATTCCACGGCTGGCACAGGACCGAGCGCGACGACTGCTCCTGGCAATCCAGGGCCCGGCACCCCAGGAGGAAGAAGGTCAGAGGGGATTGGCCCTGCGCGCGGGCGTTGTGTCACACTGCACGCCTGGAGGCGCCGACCATGTGGCTGGTCTCGCTCGGTCTTATCCTGCTCTCTGCCGGCCTTCACGCGAGCTGGAACCTGATCGTCAAGGGGGAGGATGATAAGCTCCTCTCCGCGTGGCTGATCGTCCTGGCCCCACCCCTCCTCTTTTGGCCACTGCTCTTCTTGCCTACATTATCTCCCTGTGGAGTTGTATCGCCTCCATCCTGCTGCCGTACGTCCTGCTGTATCGAAGTCCCCGGCAAATCCGGGACGCCTGGAAGCGGCGCTGGGGGATCCTGTTGGCCAGCGGTCTGTTCAGCATCGGCGCGTACCTCTTGATACTTTTCGCCATGCGCCTGACGCAGGTGAGCTATATCGCCGCGCTCCGGGAAAGCTCGGTCATCTTCGGGGCGTTCCTGGGATGGCGGGTGCTGGGCGAACCCTTCGGGGGACAGCGCGTCTCGGCCGCGGCCGTGGTCACCCTCGGCCTCATCATGCTGGCCCTGGCAATGCGCGGATAACCTCAAGGGCCTTTCATGATTGAGACAAGGCCGGGAAATGCTGATCGTGGAGGGTCGGCCCGCCGTCCGGGGGGCCTGAGGGCGGAAGCGTTGAACGCAGGCCAGGTCTAGGCGAAATCCCGCGAGGCGGCCCTCTGCCTCCGGGCTATATGTTCGACTTCCATTTTCGTTCCTTCCAGCCGCGACCCAGCAGTGACCGGACCCGAAATCTTCTCGGGTTGGCCCAGACAGGCGGCCAGAACGATGCTGGCAAGGCCGGCTGCCAAGCTCACCAGGAACGGGCTTGTGTAGGAACCCGTCAGGTCGTGAAGCGCTCCTCCGAGATAGCCACCAAGAGCCATACCGGCCATCGAGCCCGCGAGCTGGAGGCCAAAGACGGCGCCCAGACTGGTCACCCCGAAGTACTCCCTGCTGATCACCGGGTAGGTCGGGAACCCTCCGCCGAACCCGATACCGAACAGGACCGCGAAAACCACCAGGGACCAGACCTCCGTAGTTGCCAGGAGCCACGGGGACATAGCGGTTTGAGCCGCGAGGGCAATCAGGAGGGCGCGCTTCCCGCCCAGGACATCCGCGAGCCCTCCGACACCAATGCGGCCCACGACGGTGAAGGCCCCGGTGAGCCCGAGGATGGCGGCGGCCGTCCCGCCTGGTACCCGATGGTCTGTCGCATGGGGCACCAGATGCAACATGAGGGCGGAGTGGCTCAGGCAGCAGAGGAAGAAGGTCGCCACGAGTGTCCAGAGTTGCCACGTGCCGAACGCTTCCCGCCAGGTCCACATCCGGCGTGAAGCATCGCCTTCCCGGGGGACCGCCCCGTCGCCCGCTGTCGCGGCACCATAGGGAGTGAGACCCCGGTCGGAGGGGCGCTCCACGAGAAAGATACCCGCGGCGGTGTTGACCCCCAAGGCAGCGACGCCAAAGATCAGCACGGCAGTGCGCCACTCAGCCTTGGCCATGATCCACGCGGCCAGGGGTGACATGAGGAGCGTCCCCACACCCACTCCCGAGTAAACGATCCCCAGGGCCAGGCCCCGCCGCACGGCGAACCACCGAGCGATGAGCGGCGCAAAGGGGCCCCACAGTGCGCCAACTCCCGCGCTCGCCAGGAAACCGTAGGTCAGATACAGGTGCCAGAGCTCCCGGCTCCGGGAGGTGAGGACGAGGCTGAGTCCGTAGACGGTTCCCCCCAAGAGCGCCAGGCGCCGGACGCCCATCCTGTCAGCCAGGGCGCCGAAGACAAAGCAGGCCGCCCCCAAGGACAGCATGTGGAGCGAGTACGCCAGGGACACCGCCCCACGCGAGGCCCCCAGCTCCACAGCGATGGGTTTCACGAAGACCCCCACCGCAGAGATCATTCCGCCAGAAACGACCAGCATGCTGAAGGCCGCCGCCACGATGACCCATGCATAGTGTACCTTCGAACCTGGCTCATGGAGCATGGCGATGTCCTCCAGAATTCGCTGAGGTCCCGCAGCAACCTGAGGAGACGCTGGCCGTTTGGGCAGCCGGCATCTCAGGGGTAGCCTCGGATTCTGGCCGATCCGGCGAGGATTCAAGGAGTCGGCCTGCCAAGCCCGCCAGGAGACGCGCCGGCGTGTCTTTGACGGCCTGGGCGATCTCCACCGCGCGGCGCATCTCGTCCTGGGTGCAGCCCGCTTCGGCGCCCCGGCGAACGTGGTAGCGCAAGCAGGGCTCGCAATTGGCCGCCAGGGCAGCACCGATGGCGACGAGCTCCTCGGTCCTGGCTTCGAGCGGATTCGTCATGGGCAACCTCCTTGCGCGACTGCGATGGTGGGTGGGGAAGGCGGCCATGCGGGCCCACGCCTCGGGGTCGGTCCGGATCGAGGGCGGGAGCGCGCCTTTCGAGACGACATCTGAGACGATGAGTCGGCCGCCAGGCCTGGGGATGCGAAACGATTCCCGCAATCCCTGTTCTCTATCACCTTAGACGTCTGGCCGCGTGATTCCGTGACGCGGAGATCGAGGGGTGGATTCTGGAGGGTCGGGATCAGGCAGGCGGAAGGGAATCCGAGGGTCGGGCCGCCACGGAATCGCTGGAGTCACGATCCTCGCAAGTCAAGCCGCCAGCTTCGTCGGTCGCGAGAACGCAACGGTCGGCGAGCAAGGCCGCCATCTTGCGGCGGGCGCGGTGAAGGCGGGCGCGGGCGGCCTCGGGGGCCAGCCGGAGGCTCCGCGCGATCTCGCGCGGCCGCATGTCGTGCCCGACCGCGAGGGTGAGTGCCTCTCGCTCCCCCGATGGAAGCTCGGCGACCAGGCCAGCGAGACAGGCCTGAGCCTGCCTCCTTTCAATCGCCAGAGCAGGCGACTCCCCCCGATCGGCAAGGTGGAGGTCGTCCTCCGGCCGCCAGGGCCGCAGCATCGCCCCTTCCTGGAGGGGCTGGCGTCGCCAGTGATCATGCAGCACGTTGGCGGCGATCCGCCGCAGCCAGGTCCGCGGGGAGGAGTCCCCACGGAACGTCGCCAACCCCTGCGCCGCCCGGAGGAAGGACTCCTGCGCCAGATCTTCCGCCAGGCTGTCGTCACCGACCGCACGGCGGAAGTAGCGCACTACACCGGCCCACTCGCTGATGAACAGGGCATCATAATCCGAGGGGGTGTGCTCCGGCGAAGTCGCCATCGAGCCCATGGACATTTGTCTCCCTGAAGTATCGCGCTAAACAGGCTCCAGCCCTTCGGCTATCCACAGCACGAGGCAGCGCGGTCCGGTATCCGAAGATCCTGCGACATGGCGACGGCGGACGCGCAGCAGCCGCCGCGGAACTCGGATGTATCCTGGATTCTCTTCGGGACCTGCGCCCGGTCAATCCGGCGGAAGCCCCAGGCCTTTGCCAGGGGTTCGACGGTCGTAGTGAGCAGATAGGCCCGCTCGACCCCCCTGGTTCTCGCGTGCGCGACCAAGCTCTCGTACAGGCGTCGGGCCATACCCAGGCCGCGGTAGGCCAGCGTCACCACCAGCGACCGGAAGAGCGCATCCGAGCCGCGAACCTCCATGCCGACACAGCCCACCACCTTTTTCTCGTGTCTGGCAACGAGGAAGTCATCACGGTGCCCCTCGACATCACCGGGAAGCTCAGCCTCCGCCAGCAGCGTCTTGATGGCGGAAATATCCGCCTCCTGGGCAGGCATCACTCTTACCTCAGACGCCACCGCTTTCAAATACGGCTTCACGCCCTCGAACCGGGCGCTCCAGATCTTCCCTGCCGTCGCCTGCGCGAGGTCGCCGACATCCCCGCAAGCCCCGGGGGTTATCCCGCAGGCGGAATCGCCGAACAGCCCCTGAAGCTGGCCGGCGTCATACACCAGCCGGGATGTCGCCCGAACCTCCCGGAGGCCCGCTGCTTCGAGTCCCTGCACGTATGCCGCCTCGCTGATGGCGCCGGCCAGGCACCCGGTCCAGGCGTCCCGGCTGTCACGGATGGCGGCCGGAAGCTCCTCGGCGACGATGTCGGAGATGGAGATCCGCCCGCCCGGCTTGAGGACCCGGGCAATTTCGCGAAACACGGCCGGCTTGTCGGGACTGAGATTGATCACGCAGTTCGAGATCACCCAGTCCACCGACGCGTCCGCTACAGGCATCTTCTCGGCGTCGCCCAGGCGGAACTCGACGTTGGTCACGCCGGCCTCCCGGGTGTTCTGGCGGCCGCGCTCGATCATCTCCGGGGTCATGTCCAGGCCGATCACGCGGCCGGTCGGCCCAACCTTCTCGGCGGCGATCAGGCAATCAATGCCCGCGCCCGATCCGATGTCCAGGATCACCTGTCCTGGCGTGATCCCGGCGTAGGCCAGGGGATTCCCGCACCCGAAGGAATTCTGGACGGCGTCCGCGGGGAGCCGTCCGAGTTCCTCCTCCTGGTAGCCGGCTGACTTGACCAGTGATCCCTTCATGGTCTCGGTCACCGCTGGGCCACAACAGGAATTCCTGACCGGCACCGGCTGGACCGGCGCCGGACCACAGCACGACGGTGACGGCCGCTCGATTGCCCGCGCGTACCGCTGTTTCACGGCTTCCTTGATGTTGTCCTTGCCGATCTCTTGCTCGCTCATGACGCCTCCCCGATGATTACTGCACAGGCAGTGGGTCCAGCAGGCCCTTGAGGGCCTCGCGGGATTGTGCCCGCACCCTCCCAGCGCTCACGGCCATGGCGACGCTCAATGTCTCGCGAATGGCCCCCTCTGAAACCTCATTCTTCTTGGCGACGCCAAGATAGTACTGCATTTAGGGATGGCATCCCAGCGCCATGGCCACCGCCATCCCGATCAGCACCTTGGTCTTGCCGTCCACCTCCCCGTCCGCATAGACCGCCGCGTAGAACGCATTAAA
>METI01000087.1:0-147 GCA_001771285.1 candidate division NC10 bacterium RIFCSPLOWO2_12_FULL_66_18 | reverse complement strand
TGGGACAACATTACGTCTTGCAGCACGTCTCCTGCCAGCGCCGGGCCCCTTGGGCCAGGGCCTCCAACAGCTTGAAGGCACCCGCCCACTGGTCGGACGGGATGGCCTGCAGGATCGCCTTCTGCGTCTCGATCAGGTCCCGGTTGA
>METI01000086.1 GCA_001771285.1 candidate division NC10 bacterium RIFCSPLOWO2_12_FULL_66_18 | reverse complement strand
TGTCGGGCGCCGCAAGGTGCGCCACGGCCGCGGCGCAGTCCTCGGGGGTGGCCAGGCGGCCCGCCGGGATCCGCTCCAGACGCTTCTGGATCTGGGTCGGCGTGAGATTCGCGCGTACGTACTGGGTCTCCACGACTCCGGGCGCGACCACGTTCACCGTGATGCCGTGCGGCGCCAGGTCCACCGCCATGGCCTTGGCCAGAGCGTGCACCGACCCCTTGGCCGCCGTGTAGGCCGCGAAGGGCACCATCATCACGGACCCCGAGATGGAACCGTAGTGAATGATCCGTCCCCACTTCCGAGGCACCATCTGGCGGGCGGCGGCCAGGCTGCACAGGAAGTAGCTGTCCACGCAGACCTCGAAGGTCCGCCGCCAATCGGCATAGGTGGTCTCGAGGAACGGCTGGCGCACGCGCCAGGCTGCGGTGTTGACAAGGATGTCCACCGGCCCCAGCGCCCCCGCCACCTCGGCGAAGAAGCCCTCGACGGTCGCCGGTTGCGACAGGTCGAGCGCGGCGGCGTGAAGTTTCGCCCCCGCCTTCCGGAGGTCGGCGAGCACGCGGTCCAGCTTGGCGGCCGTGTGTCCCGTCACGGCGACCGCGGCCCCCTCGGCCGCCAGTCGCAACGCGGTGGCGTGACCGATTTCGCTGGTCGCCCCCGTCACGACGGCGACCTTTCCTGACAGATTCATGGACAACTCCCTTTCCCCTGGAAAGACGGAATCTCTTGGCGTCTTGGCGGTTGAATTCGACCGCTTTCCTATCCCTTCACGGCCCCGGTCATGGCGCTGACGTACTGCTCGACGAAGAACGAATAGATGAACGCGACGGGGACGGACCCCAGCAGGGCCCCGGCCATGAGGGGCCCCCAGAAGAAGGTGTCCCCGCGCACCAGCTCGCTCACCACGCCCACGGGGATCGTCTTGTTCTGGGCGCTGGACAGGAAGACCAGGGCGTAGATGAACTCGTTCCACGCGTGGGTGAAGGCGAAGATCCCGGCCGAGAGGATGCCCGGCATCGCCACCGGGAAGATGATCCGCACCATGGCCTGGACCCGAGTGGCCCCGTCGATCTGGGCGCACTCCTCCAGCTCGCGGGGGATGGTACGGAAATACCCCATGAGCAGCCAAGTGCAGAACGGGATCAGGAACGTCGGATAAGTGAGGATGAGAGCCCAGGGCGTGTCGCCCAGGTGGAAGTTCCGGATCACCTCGCCCAGCGGGATGAAGAGGAGGGTCTGGGGCACGAGGTAGGTCACGAAGATGCCGCTCCCCAGGGTCCCGCCCATGGGGAAGCGCAGCCGGGCCAGGGCGTACGCGGCCAGCAGGCCGCAGAAGAGGGCGATGACCGTGGACAGCGTGGAGATCATCAACGTGTTGAGGAGCCAGCGGACGAAGAGTGTCTCCCGAAACAGCAGGGCGAAGTGCTCCAGCGTCGGTCGGAGGGTCCAGAACGGGGCGAAGTTCGGCCGGTTCCAGGGGATGTACATCTCCTGGTCCGGCCGGATGCTGGTCACGGCCATGTAGTAGAAGGGGAACAGCGTCACGACGACGAAAGCGCCCAGCGGGAGGTACAGAAACACCCAACGCTTCCACCGGGCGCCGGCAACCGCCGCCATCAGGCACCTCCCTTGCCGCCCTCGCCGCGGCGGATGTACCAGAGCTGGAACAGGACCACCATGAAGAGCACGGGGAACATGGCCAGCGAGGCGGCCGCCCCCTCGCCCAGCTTGCCGGTGGCCACGCCGATCTGATAGGCGTAGGTGGCGAAGAGGTGGGTGCTGTTGGCCGGGCCGCCACCCGTCAGGATGTAGACGAGCTGGAAATCGGCGAAGGTCTGGATCACCGAGAACAGGACCACCACCATGGTGACCGGCATCAGCAGGGGCCAGGTCACTTTCCAGAACCGCTGCCAGGCGTTGGCCCCGTCAATGGACGCCGCCTCGTACACGTCGGGGCTGATGGTCTGCAGCCCCGCCAGGAGCGTGATGGCGAAGAAGGGCGTGCCCCGCCAGACGTTCACCAGGATGACGGAGCCCATGGCCATCACTGGTCCGCCCAGCCAATCCACTCGGAGCCGGATGAACCCCACCTGGTAGAGGATCCAGTTCACGATGGAGAAGGTGGGATCCAGCATCCATTTCCACGCCAGGGTCGAGAGGACGGTGGGGACGATCCAGGGGAGGAGCATGGAGGCCCGGAGGATGCGCTTGAACCCGACGAGATTGTTCAGCATGAGGGCGACCAGCATGCCGAGGGTGAGCTTCAGGAAGGTCGCGCAGCCGGTGTAGATGAAGGTATTTTGGGCGGTCCGCCGGAAGATGCTATCGTTCCAGAGCTTCGCGTAGTTCTGCAGCCCTACGAACTGGCCCTCGCGCCCCACCACCGAATCCAGGAGGCCCAGCCAGATCCCGCGCACGAAGGGGTAGGCCACGAACAGCCCAAGCATGACGAGGGCCGGGGTCAGAAGGATCAAGGCCAGGAGCCACTCCCGTCTCTCGGTGCGGCTGGCGCGGCGGAGGCGTCCCAGGCCGAATGCCGCCGTCCGGATGGGGGTTGGCTTGGACAGGACCGTGGCGGGTGCGGACTCTGCGGGTTGAGGCACGCCAGAGCTCTCCGGGGATTCGGGATCCCCCGGCCCGACGGCTTGCCGGGCCGGGGGAGGTATTGGGTCAGGCGCCGTAGATCTTCCTGAGTTCCTCGGTGGCCCACCTCAGGGCGACCTCCGGCTTGTCCCCCTGGATCGCCTTCACGAACATGTCCACGATGATGTACTTGGCCAGGGCCTCGGAGGCCTTTCGGCCCGGAGGCCCGGCGTAGCCGATCTGCCGGGCGTCCTTGATCACGTCGCGGAACACGGTGAGCTTGGGGTCCTTGGTCCACACGGGATGATCGTACCACATCTTGGTCGGCGGGATGGCGAAGGTCTCCATCACCTCGAACCATTTGCCGTACTGCTCCTTGGACATGTACCAGCGGATGAACTCCTTGGCCAGCTTCTGGTTCTTGGAGTACTTCATGACCGCGCTGCTCAGGGTCGGGAGCTGGTAGAAGCGGCCGGCCGGCCCCTTGGGCATGGGCGCGTGGTTGATGACCTTGAAGACCTCCGGGAATTTCTCCCGGGCCACGAAGTAGATGCTGGGGGAGTTTCCCGTCACCGACATGCTCCCCGCCAGGAAGGCCCGGTTGTTGCTCGCGTCGTCCCAGGAGAGGCCGGTTTCGTCGAGGGCCTCTTTCCACAGGGCGGTGTTGTACTTGATCGCCTCCAGGGCCCCTTTCTTGTCCAGGACGACCGCCTTGCCGTCCTTCTCCACCTCGTATCCCCCGAAGCCCCAGACCAGAGGATAGACGTAGTTGTTGGGGTCGTTCTCGCTGTGGCCGAAGCCCTGCCCGATGGGCCGGCCCATGGCCTTCAGCTTCTTCCCCATCTCCCGGAATTCCTCCCACGTCTCCGGAAACTTCGTGATCCCGGCCTCCTTGAGCCAGTCCTCCCGGTAGTTCCACGCCCAGGAGTAAACGAACTGGGGCACGGCGATCCAGCGTCTGCCGGAGGAGGCGTTCGCCCGCGGCAGGTCGTAGTAACCGCCCTGGTCCTTGCCGATGGCCTCGGCCACGTCACTCACGTCCGCTAACCCGTCGCCGAACAGGTGGGGGAGGTTGTTCGGGATGAGGATGATGTCGGGTCCGGACTTCGCCTCGATGGCGGCCGTGGTCCGGGTGCGGACATCGTTCATGCCGATCCGCTCGACCTGGACCGCGACGGCCATCTGCCTGGCGAACTCCTCCACCTGCGCCAGGAAGACCTTGTCCCCCGCAGGCACGAAGTTCAGCCACTGGAGGAGGTGCAGCTTTGTCCCCTTGGAATAGGCCGGCGCCTGCCCCGCCGCCAGGATGCCTGGAATCCCGCCCAGCGCCGCTGCCCCTGCCGATGCGGCGGCCGCCTTCAGGAACGTCCGCCGGGGAACCGATGTCCACCGCCTTCCACAGTTTCCGCGTCGCCGCTCGTCCATGATGCCGTCCTCCCTCCCCGGGCCGATGACGACCCGGTTTCTGTGAGGGTGCCGCGCCGTCCTCGGCGGCGGGGATGCCCCCGGCCGAAGGCCGTGCGGCCACCCGGGGGACCCACGCCCCCCTGCCATCACATCCTGGTGCGTTCGCCCACTCGCGGTCCTGCTCGGACCGCCGTCATTCCGCCTGCACCTCCTCGGCTTCCGCCTCCTTCTCCAGTTGCTCCACCGACCGCCGGATGTGCAGTCGCATGGCCGCCTCGCTGGCATCGGGATCTTTCCGGCGGAGGGCCTCCAGAATGGCCCAGTGCTCCTGGATGGTCTCCGCCGCGGGCCGGACCAGGCCGTCCTGGTAGGCGAAGAACATCATGTTCACCGAATCCATGGCGTGGGCAAGTTGCTCGTTCCCCGCGATCTCCACCAGGCGCCAGTGGAAATGGCGGTCCCGCTCGACGTAGCGGCGGATCGCGGCCGGGGTCGGCGTGACATCCAGGCCACGGAACAGCTCCGCGAGCCGGTCCACCTCGTCCCGGGCGATGCGCGGAGCCGCGAGGCGGGCCGCCAGCCCCTCCAGCATCTCCCGGACCTCGAAGAGCCGGGCCATCTCCCGCTTGGTGAACCGCTTGACGTAGATGCCCCGCCGGGACACCCACTCGACGAGCCGCTCCTGGGCCAGGCGCTTCAGGGCGTTCACCAGGGGGGTCCGGCTGACGCCCATCTCGCGGGCCAGACGGTCCTGCAGGATCCGCTCGCCCGGGAGCATGCGGCGCTCTGCGATCAGGGCCTTGAGACGGGCGTAGATCTTGTCGTCGAGGTTCTCATGCTCGATGCGGAGGGAGTGGGGTGCCGTGGGGCGAGCTGCCCGCCGGGGGCTGAGGGCCTTTGTGGCTGGCGGCATGGCGTCTCCCAGGTTGGGGCAGGAGGAGGGACCACCATCTCGCATATTGAATGTTGAATGCAACATGCACCAAAGGACATGGCCCTGTCAAGCGGAAATTCTCGAAGGTCGGCGTCGGCCAGGCGACTGGAAGGAAAGCCATTCGCCTGCGGGAAAATCATCCGTCTCGTTCCAATTGGAGAGGCCTTCCGGGTGGCGTCAGGGATGCTGTCGTTGAAAAATCGGGACGACTCTCCTAAGATGAGGAAGTTCCTGCCCGCAACCGACACCCTCACGCGAAGGGGAGCCACTTCTTCCAAATCCCACACGGCGCTGAGACGTCAGGAGATCACGAACCGGCGCCATGAGGGATCTGAGCGGGGAGAAGCCTTGGAGGACCGATGAAGAGAGCCGAGGCAGAAGCGAAGCGGATCTTCGGGCAGCGAGCCTCACGGTACACGACCAGTGCCGCACACACCGATCCCCAGGTCCTGGCCCGAGTCGTGGACCTGGCCGCTCCCCAACGGGACTGGCTGGTTCTGGATGTCGCGACCGGGACGGGACATACCGCCTTCGCGCTCGCGGGCCATGTACGCGCCGTCATCGGGATTGACCTGACCCCGGAGATGCTGGCAGAGTCGAAGCGGCTTGGCGCGGCACGGGGCATTTCGAATGTCGCCTTCGAGCTGGCCGACGTTCACGATCTGCCGTTTGCCAGGGAAATCTTCCACCTGGTCGCCTGCCGCCGTGCCGCCCACCACTTTTCTCGGATCGGCCAGGCCCTGAGCGAAATACACCGGGTGCTGCGGGTTGGCGGCCGAGTCGTGATTGACGACCGGAGCGTGCCGGAAGATGACTTCGTGGACGACTGCATGAACCGTCTCGATCGCTATCACGACGAGTCGCACGTGCGCGAGTACCGTCCGAGCGAATGGCAGCGGCTACTCGAAGACCACGGCTTTGCGGTGGAAGCGGTCGAACCCTATGTAAAGCATCGCCCGCTGACGGCGTTCACCGCAGACGTGTCGCCGGAGAATGTCCGGAGAATCCACGAGGCAGTCGATGGCTTGACGCCCGAGCAGCGGGCGGCCTTGAACCTGCGGGACGTGGACGGCCAGCCGTATCTCAATCACTGGTACGTGATGATCTCCGGCTCGAAGGTGTAGTCCACCCCGCGACCCTTCCCTCGCCAGCGAAACCCGCTGTTCCTCTCCATGCCGGAGAAGGGGACGCTGCATTATATGTCATATATCTTTCCGTGGCGCATTCGTGGTGGTCGGGCCGATGGTGTCGGCAGAGCAATATTAATTGTGCGGCTCGATGTCTTGCGGGGAGGGCGGGCTTCCCCTCCTCTGGGGTGCAATTCAACGGGAAGCCTTGGATTCTGATACTACGCGGGGAAAGAAGCACACGGGGAGGACGGATGGAGTTTTTGCGGAGCATAGTGCTTGCGGAG
>METI01000085.1 GCA_001771285.1 candidate division NC10 bacterium RIFCSPLOWO2_12_FULL_66_18 | reverse complement strand
CCGATACATGGCCCCGCTCCACCCGTGGTTGGCGGAGAGGACGTCGAAGCTCGTGCTCTTGCCGATGAACTCGACCATCGTCTTTTCAAACTGTGCCTCCCAGGGCACCGGGGTCATCACGATCTTTACGCCGCTTCTCTCTTGGTACATGCTGAGGGCAACTTCCGCCGGTGGTCCCGCCCCTCCCTTCTGGGTCAGTGCCGAGAGCTGTTGAACACCTTGAGCCGATTCTGCGAAGGGATCTCCGATCGTGAGGCCTGCTGCGACTCCCCCCAACGAGCCCAGAAACTGCCGTCTGTTGATCGCCATGGCACCCCCTCCTCATGAAACGGTTACCACGAACCCCGGACGACGCCCGTTCAGCACGGCGCCGCCGCTCTGCGCCCCCATCCGCTGGGGATGACGCGGTCACTTGAGCGCCCCCAGTGTCAGTCCTTTCACGAGGTGGCGTTGCACAAAGACCGCGAAGAGGATTGTCGGAACCATATACAGGATGCCGTACACTGACATGGGCCCCCAGTAGACCCCCTCCTCGGCGTAAAACCCGAGCGCGGCCAGCGGCATCGTCTTGGCTTTGTGCGCGACCAGGAACAACGCGATCGGAAAGTCATTCCAGGCCAGCAGGAAACTGAACACGCTCGTGGCGGCCAGCCCGGGCGCGATGACCGGGAACAGGATACGAACGAGCGCGCCGGTCCGTGAGCAGCCATCTATCAGACCCGCCTCCTCCAATTCTCGCGGCACTTCCTTGATGAAACCCCACAGCATCCAGATCGCGAGTGGGAGGTTCAGCGCCGTATACGACAGGATGAGCCCGGTCAGGGTATCCCGGAGATGGATGCTGTTCATGAAGATGAACAGCGGGATGACGGTCGCGATGGGCGGGAGCATCCGGGTCCCCAGAACGGCGAATGCGAGGGGTCGCTTCCCCCGGAAGTTGAATCGGGCAAAGGCATAAGCAGCAAGGCTCGCGACGATCATGGACAGGGCCGTGGTGACGACGGCCACGATCAGGCTGTTGGGGAGGAACTCCCGCAGGATCCGGCGGCCCTCCTGCGGCGCCATGGCGCTTGCTTCCGCGGAGAAGAAAAACCAGTACCAGTTCTCCAGCGTGGGTGTGAAGATGAACGTTGGAGGCCAGGTGACGATGTCGCGGCCCAGCTTGAAGGAGGTCACGACCATCCAGGCCGGCGGGAACAGGAAGCCGACCACGACGGCGGCGAGAGCCAGGTACAGCAATAACGTTCTGAGCAGCGATCGTTTCATGGGCTGCCTGCCGCTAGAATTTGAGTTCCCGGTACAGATACACTGTATACGCGATTGTCAGGATACCCGTGACAAGAAGGATCACATACGAAATGGCCGAGGACAGCCCCAGGTCCCATATCTTGTACGTTTGAAAGTACAGGTAGTTCCCGAACACCAGCGCCGAGTTTCCAACTCCGCCGATGGAGCTGAAGAGGAGCATGATGGTATCGAACGTTCGAATGATGAAGATGGTCCGAAAGAGCAAGGCGATGGCAATGAGAGGGGTCAACCACGGCAACGTAATATACCTGAACATCTGCCACGCTGTCGCGCCGTCTACTCGGGCGGCCTCGAACTGCTCCAAAGGAATAGCTTGCAGCCCGGCGAGAAGAATGAGGACGACGAAGGGCGTATTCTGCCACACCTCCACCAGGATGATGGTGGGGATCGCGAGAGTCGGGGACGCTGTCCAGAGCAGCTTCGGAAGGCCGACGATCGTGAGGAAGTAGTTGAAGAGACCGAAATCCGGGTGGACGAAGAGCCGCCACATGAGCCCTGCCAGGGCGGGAGCCATCATCATGGGGACGAGGATGGCGGTTCGGATGAAGCGTTCGAAGATGAGGCGCCGATTCAGGAGGACCGCGATCCCCAGCCCGAGCAGGAATTCGAGCACCAGGGAGGGGACGATCAGGTAGGCGGAATTGATCGTGCTGCGCCAGAACAGCGGATCCTCGAAGACCTTTACGTAGTTCTGAAATCCGACGAAGCGCGGTTGAATGTCCAGAATCGGATTAAAGGATTGGAAGCTCCAGTGGAGCGACACGAGCCAGGGATATGCCAGGATGGTGGTCAGGATCAGAAAGGTAGGGGCAATCAGGAAGTATGGGTAGGCGTGTTTGAAAAACTGCCCCTTGCGCTTGGGGACGTGTTGTCGCGCAATCGGCAGACCATGCACCTCAGCAGGGAGGACAGAGTCCGTCCTCCCTGCTCCCGTGGTCGGGTAATCCGATGATTTCCAGGATGCCACAACCCCCTCCGATCAGGAATCTCCCCGTCACGTAATATACACGGTCTTATCCTCCAAGATCAACCACCCATGGGGCACCTCACACTATGTGATCTCTGGCCCCGGCACCTTACCGCTGAGGAATTCAGCCGGGCGCTAGCGGGCGGTGGCCGTCGTCGCAACCGGCTCCTCGGCCGGGAGGTCAATGACCGGGTCGCGCTCCACGATCTTGTCGATGGAGGCGCCCATGGAGGCGTCGGTCTCGCGGTCCACGCGGATCTCGACCAGGGCCGGGACCCGCAGGCGGTTGGATTCCCGGACGGCCCATTCCAGGGCCGGCTTGATCTCTTCGGGGCGCAGCACCCGCTTGCCCAGGGCCTTCATGCCCTCCATGATCTTCACGAAATCCGGGCCGTACCCGTCGTCGTAACCGATGTCCACGCCGTAGTTCATCTCGTAGAGGTACTTTTCCGGCTGCCGGATCAGCGAGAGGTACCCGTTGTTCAGCATGACCAGCACGTAGGGGACTTTGTTCTGCACGGCGGTGGCCAGGTCTCCCAGGAGGAACTGGAAGGAGTAGTCTCCCACCACCCCCACCACCTGCGCGTCCGGCTTGCCCAGCTTCACCCCGATGCAGGCCGGCACCTCCCAGCCCAGGGGGCCCGCCTGGCCGCAGCAGAAGTAGGTGCCGGGCTTGTAGATCTCCTGGAACTGCCCCGACCAGATCTGGTAGAGGCCGATGGCGGTCACGAAGATGGTGTCCGGGTTGAAGAACTCGTTCAGCTCCTTGAAGACCCGCTGGGGCTTGACGGGGACCTGGTCGAAGTCCATCTTCCGCCGGAAGCGGCGGCGGTAGTCCGCGGCCTTCTGGGACCACGGGCTGGGGGTGCGCCGGGGCGTCATCTCCCGGGCCACCCGCAGCAGGGCCTCCACCGCCAGCTTGGCGTCCGCCACGATCCCGAGATCGGGCGGGAAGACCTTGCCCAGCTGGGTGGGTTCGATGTCGATGTGAATGAACTTCCGCTCGCCGCGGTACACGGCCACATCGCCGGTGTGCCGGTCGGCGAAGCGGTTGCCGATGCAGAGCACCACGTCCGACTCCAGGAACAGCTTGTTGCCGCCGCGGGTGCTGGTCTGGATCCCGACCATCCCGCCGTAGAGCGGGTGGTCCGCCGGGATCCCGCCCATGGCCATGTACGTCGGGATCACGGGGATCTGCAGGTGCTCCGCCAGGGCGACGAACTCCTCGCAGGCGCGGGCGAGCATGACCCCGCCGCCCATCATCAGGATGGGGCGCTGTGCCTGGAGCAGCATCTCCACCGCGCGCCGGATCTTGCGGATGTCCGGCGAGGGCTTGAAGACCTCCAGGGGGGCGTCGATGGCCGGGTCGTACTCCACCTCCCCGCGCTGCACGTCCAGGGGCAGGTCGATGAGGACCGGGCCCGGGCGCCCCTCCCGGGCGATCTTGAACGCCTCGCGGAACACCTGGGGGATCTGGGCCGTCTCCAGGACGCAGTAGGTCTTCTTCGTCACCGGCTTCGCGATCTCCGCGATGTTCACGGCCTGGAAGGCCTCTTTATGCAGGATGGGCCGGACCGCCTGCCCCGTGATGCAGACGATGGGAATGGAATCCCCCTGGCAGGTGTAGAGGCCGGTGATCATGTTGGTGCCAGCCGGTCCCGAGGTGCCGATGGCCACCCCCACCTTTCCGGTGACCCGCGCCCAGCCGTCGGCGGCGTGGGTCGCCCCTTCCTCGTGGCGCACGGTCAGGTGGCGGATCTTCTGCGACTTCGTGAGCGCCTTGTACAGTGGCAGGATGGCGGCCCCGGGAATGCCGAAGACCACGTCCACTCCCTCGTCCTCCAGAATCTTCACCACCGCCTCCATGACTGGCATCTTGGGCATGGGACCCTCCTTTGGTTTTGCGCTCCGTTCCGGGGGACCGTTCCCACCGGTCTTCACTGCGCCGGCCCGCGGAATCCCAACTGGGCCGACACCTCTCGCCCGGTGCGGAGCATGAGCGGGATCATCTCCTCCATGCGCCGGGGCGTCAGGCGGACCGCCGGCGCCGAAATGCTCAGGGCGGCCTCCACGTTCCCCTGAGCGTTCCGGATGGGGACGGCGACGCAGGACGCCCCCTCCTCGCATTCCTCCCGGTCCAGCGCGAACCCCTGATCGCGGACCTTCTTGAGTTCCCGCCGGAGCTGGCTCACCGAGGTGATGCTGTGCCGGGTCAGCGCCTCCAGGGGTCCCCGGCCCACCAGCGTGTCCAGGTCCGCGGCGCTCCGGAACGCCAGCAGGACCTTGCCGACCGCCGTGCAATGCAGCGGGGCCCGGCGCCCGATCCGGGAGAAGATGCGAAGGCTCTGCGGGCCCTCCACCTTGTCCAGATACAGCGCCTCGTGCCCATCCAGGATGACCAGGTTCGCCGTCTCCGCGGTGGCCTGGCTCAACCACTCCAGGACCGGGCGGCCGATGCGCCGGAGGTCCATCTGGCCCAGGTACGACTCGGCCAGGTGGAGCGCCTTCGCGCCCAGGGCATAGCGGCCCGTCTCGGGGCTCTGCCGCGCATATCCCCGCGCCACCAGCGTGGCCAGGAGGCGGTGAGTGGTGCTGACGTGCAGGCCCACCCGCTTGCTCAGCTCGGCGATGCCGACCTCGCCCCGGCTGTCCCCCAGGGCCTCCAGCAGGGTGAGGGCCCGCCCGATGGATTGCACCGTGCCCCCGCCGTTCTCGTTCCGTCCGCGCGGCTTCGTCATGGATTCCTCGACCAGGTGAGTGGGGCTGGGGGTCCGGGGCGGCCTGCTGCGGCATCAGGTGCGGGATCCGATGGGGCCGGGCGCAGGAGGGATAGCATGGGGCACACCGGTCTGGCGGTTTTCGGATGGTGAAAATAACTTTCAAGGGGTGAAGTTATCCGAGACGGCGGGAGGCTGTCAAGTGATTCTTTCCCCGTCACCGGCCAAGGTTCGATCTTCGAGACCTACGTCCGTCCCTGGCGGAGAGAGCTCTGAAGCCCGGCCTCTTCCGGTCTGGTGTGGCGGGGATGATTCACGAGAACGGCGGGGGCATGGCCGGAGTCCCCGGCAGGGGATCGGGAGGGCCAAGAGCCGAAGATCAGCGATGACCCCGCCCAGGGGAAGCCCCGGGCCGGTGGAGTCGGCTCCGCTTCAGCCCAAATATTTCACCGCGAAGGTCGCCAAGAACGCAAAGGTACGCCAGCCCTGAACCGTCCAGGGCCAGACACCGGACCAGACTGTTCCGAGCCGCCGATCGGCCCCCCCTCGGAGTGTGAGTATCGCGAGTTCCTTGGCGCACTTGGCGCTTGGCGGTTGAACTGAACTGTTTGGGTTCGGAGGGCCGAACGACAGCCTTGCCACGCGCAGGCTAGGCGAAGAGGCCGGCCTGGCGCCCGTGGGCGAGCTTCACGGCGACGTCAATGGCGTCCAGCATGCTCTGATGCGCCGCCGTGCCCTTGCCGGCCTTGCCGAAGGCGGTCCCATGGTCAACGGAGGTGCGGATGATGGGGAGGCCCAGGGTGACGTTCACCCCGCTCACCGAGGTCCACTTCTGCGTGGCCCTGTCGAAGGTGAAGCCCAGCGTCTTCAGGGGGACGTGCCCCTGATCGTGATACATGCACACCACGATATCGTACAGGCCGCCGCGGGCCCTCCCGAAGACGGTGTCGGGCGCAATGGGACCGTCCACCCGGACCCCCTCCGCCTTGGCCTCCTCGATGGCCGGGATGATCTCCTTGATCTCCTCGTCGCCGAAGAGGCCATGCTCGCCGGCGTGGGGATTCAATCCGGCCACGACGATCTTCGGCTCGGCGATGCCCAGGGCCTTCAGGGCCCGGTTGGCCAACCGGATCACGGTCAGGATGCGCGGCTTCTTCGTGCGCTCGATGGCCTCCCGGAGCGAGACGTGGGTGGAGACGTGGACCACCCGCAGGTCCTCACCCAGGAGCATCATGGCGTAGTCCTTGGTGTTGGTCAGGGCGCCGAAGATCTCCGTGTGCCCGGGGTGGGGGCAGCCCGCCTGATTGATGGATTCCTTGTGGATCGGACCGGTGACCACCGCGTCGATCTCCCCGGCCAGGGCCATGGCGATGCCCCGCTCGATATACTCCACCGAGGCCTTGCCGCACATGGCGCTGACCTTGCCGTACTGGAGCTTGGCCATGTCCACGTTGGCGAGATCCAGGACGTCCAGGGTGCCGCGGGTGAAGCGCGCGTCGCCCACTGTGCTGATTGGCGAAAGCGTGAGCGGCAGCTTCGTGATGCGCAGCGCGTCGGCCATGGCGTTCCGGTCGCCGATGACGAAAGGCCGAGCTTTAACGTACACAGACGGGTCCGCCAGGGCCTTCGCAGCGATTTCCGGCCCGATGCTGGCGGGATCCCCCATGGTGATGCCGAGAATCGGTCGATCCATAGATGGCGTGCCTCCCATGACCTTGCAACTGTCAGCGTTCAGCGGGCAGCGTTCAGATGAATGAATCTGTCGGTGGGCCTGTCGCTGACGGCTGAGTGCTGTATATCATATCACACTACGCCCGTCATCCGATGGCTCCGAGGCCTCGCACATTCTTGGACAATCACTCACGGCATCCGTACGCGGCCGCACACCTGGTCCTGTGCGCACGTGCAGGTCAATGAGTCCCTGGAGGTCAGCCATTGCGCGGCACCTCAGGAGTGTTCTGCGGTACTGCGGTGCTGCGGTGCTGCGGTACTGCGGTGCTGCGGTGCTGCGGTACTGCGGTGCTGCTGTTAACCCCCGGATTCGAACTGCAGCACGGCAGCACTTCCGCACAGCAGCACGCTCAACTTGCCTCCGCCTCCGCGGCCACCAGTTCCGGCGTCCCCAGCAGCAGGTTCACCATGTAGCCGGTCGTCGCGATGTCCGGCGTGCCGGCCAGCAGACTCAACTGCATCACAGAGAAACCTTGGGGAATCAAGTCATCCGCAGATTTCGCAGATTACACAGATTCTTTCGGAATTAGAGCCGTAGGGAAATCTGCGTAATCTGCGTAATCTGCGGTTAAATTTTGTGCCTATCTTTTTCCAATCTGGGCGGCGACGGCGTCGCCGACGGCCCGCGTGCTGGCGCTGCCCCCCAGGTCGGCCGTGTGGAAGCGCCGGTCCAGGAGCGTCGCCTCCACTGCCGCTTCGATCGCCTTGGCCGCCGCCCGGGCCTGCTCATCCTGTTTCCGTTCGCCGAGCCACTCCAGCATCATCCCGGCCGAGAGGATCTGGGCAATCGGGTTGGCGATGCCCTTGCCGGCGATGTCCGGCGCCGTTCCATGGGACGGCTGGAACACGCCGTAGGTGTCCCCGACGTCCGCCGAGGGGGCCAGCCCCATCCCCCCGATCGTCCCGGCCGCCAAATCGGAAATGATATCCCCGAACATGTTCTCCGCCACGACCACGTCGAAGCGCAGGGGGCGTTGCACCATGTAGAGGGTCATGGCGTCCACGTACACGTGATCCGTCTGGATGCCGGAGAACTCTCGCGCCACCTCGTCGAAGATCTGCCGGAAGAAGGCCATGCTCTTCAGGACATTCGCCTTGTCCACGCAGGTCACGCGCCGCTTCCCGTCGGCCGGGGCCCCGTGGCGCGTCTGGGCCAGGCGGAAGGCGTACCGCACGATCCGCTCCGTCCCGGCGCGGGTGATGATCATGCTGTCCACTGCTACCTGGTCCCCGACCCGGATCCCGCCCCCCCGCGACGCGTACAATCCCTCGGTGTTCTCCCGCAGGATCACGTAGTCAATGGCCGGATCGCCGGCCAGGACCGGGGGGACGCCTGCATATCGCTTGATGGGGCGCACGCCCGCGTACAGATCCAGGACGAAGCGCAGCGTGAGCTGCGGCGCGATCTCGGTCCCATCGGGAAACCGGATATCCGGCAGCCCGGCCGAGCCGAACAGGATGGCGTCAGCGGCTCGGCAGGCGTCCAGCGTCTCCGCCGGCAGGTCGGTCCCCGTCTCTTCGTAGCACCGGGCGCCGGTGGGGTACTGCTTGCACTCCAGGGTGAGGCCCGGGAAGGCACCCTCCATCGCCCGCAGGACCTTGAGGGCCTCTGCCATCACCTCCGGCCCGATCCCGTCGCCCGGCAGAACGGCGATCCGATAGAATCCCATGGTCACGCTCCTCGGTATGCAGTCGGATTGAGAAAAAGACGACCTCCTAATGATCCGCAGATTACGCAGATTGCGCAGATTTCACGAAGGGTCTGCCCCGGAAATAATCTGTGTAATCTGCGAAATCTGCGGATTCATCCGGGTTGCCTTTTCGGATGTGGGGAGAGCGCTTTCGGACCCTTTCATGCCGGGTGGTGTCCCTCGAAGGGCCCGCGGAGGATCGGTTTCCCTCCCTCGACCAGCAGGCGACCGCGTGCGTACACCCGATCCACATCGCCGGCCCCCGTCAGGAACACCAGGTCCGCTTCGGCCCCTACGCCGATCCGTCCCTTACGATGAAGTCCGAGGAGATCCGCGACGTGGCGCGTCCCGAAAGCGACCGCCTCTCCCCAGGTCAGCCCGTCTCGCACCAGCTCGCGCATTGACTGGAGGAGCGACTCGGGGCCGGCCATGTACTGGCCCGCCTCGCGCCCGGCCGCGTCCAGCCGCGGGTAGGCCGCCCCGCTGTCGCTACTGAGGGTGAGCCGCGCGGCCGGGACCCCGGCGGCCAACGCCTCCAGGATCGCCTTGGAGGGGCGGATGGCGTGTTGGTGTCCAGTCTCCGGCCGCTGCATCCCCGTGAGATCGATGCTGCCCCCAGTCCTCGCATACTCCAGGGCCTGCTGCCAGAGGTGGGGGTTCCGGTTCGTGTGGGTCGCCACCAGCCGGTTCGCCGGGATCCCGGTCCGTCGGTGCACCTCCTGGAGCGGTGCCAGCCCCTCTGGCTGGTCCCCGATGTGAGTGTGCAGGACCGCGCCCTTCCCCGCCAGGCGCCCGCCCGTGTACGCCGCGTGGGCCAGCCGGCAGAGGTCGTCCAGCGAGCAGGCGGGCGCCAGGGCCTCCGAGATGGCGACCTTGACCCCCACGATCCGATCCACGAAGGCCACATCCGCCTGCGGGTCGCCCGTCAGCGTCGGCACCGGGTGCTTCCAGCCTCCCGTGTAGCAATACGCGCTGATCCCCTCGGCCTCGAGCGCGGCGGCCCGGGCCAAGAGGGCCGGGATCGTCCGGCTCAGGCTGTCTGCGCCGAGCGGTGACACCACGCTGGTGACGCCCACGGCGACGATGCGGTCAATCTGCAGATCGGTCGACCGCGTGGTGGGGCCGCCCAACCCGCTCGCCCCCATGACGTGGATGTGCCCGTCAATCAATCCGGGCAGGATGATCCGACCCGTGGCGTCCAGGACCTCCCCCTCGCCGATCCCGGTGGGCGCTGGAAGATTGGACCCTACGGCCGCGATTCGGCCGTCCAGGATCAGCAGGTCGGCGACCCCGCGGTCCTCCGGAGCAAAGACATGCCCGCCGCGCACGAGCGTCCAGGTCATAGGCACCTCAAGGCAATGCAACCGCAGATGCACGCAGATGAACGCAAATGGTCAGAGTCAGAAACAAACTGTTGATCTCCAAACCCTTGCAACCACAGATGCACACAGATAAACACAGATGGTTATGTCCGGAATGGCTCGGAACGAATCGGGCCCCTATCTGTGTGCATCTGTGTTCATCTGTGGTTGCAAGGTATTGATCCGTCCGGAAGAATCAGCGTGTATCTGCGTTCATCTGCGGTTTCATCTCCGTGTTCTTCAGTCGCACAGGATCCCGCCGTTGACCTCCACCGTCTCGCCGTGGACGAAGCGCGCGGCGTCCGAGGCCAGGAAGGCCACGGTGTCGGCGATATCCTCGGGCTCGGCCATGCGCCCCAGGGGGGTGTTCTTGATGATGCCCTCGCGCACGGTGGGCGGCAGGCCCACCATCATGCCGGTCTCGCTGGAGCCGGGGTTCACCCCGTTCACCACGATACCGAACTGGCCCAGCTCTTTGCCCAGCTTCTTGGTCATGGCCAGGACACCGCCCTTGGACGCCACGTAGTGCAATCCCGCGAAGGTCCCGCCGTTCCGGGCGGCGATGGAGGCGATGTTCACGATGTGGCCGCGCCGCTGCTTCTTCATGATGGGGATCACGGCCCGGCAGCAGAGGAACACGCCCTTCATGTTGACATCCACGATCCGATCCCAGTCGGCCTCGCTCAGCTCGTCCGTTGGCACGAGCCGCCAGATGGCGGCATTGTTCACCAGGATATCCACCCGGTCGCCGAAGCGGGCGAGGGCGGTCTTCACCATCGCGTCCACGCTCGCGGCCGACGCCACGTCCACCTGGACCGCCAGCGCCTCGCCGCCGTCCTGCCGGACGAGCGTGACGGTCTCCTCGGCCCCCGGAACGTTGATGTCCGCTGCCACGACCCGGGCGCCGCCCCGGGCCAGCCGGCGTGTGATGGCCCGGCCGAATCCCTTGGCAACGCCCGTGACGATGGCTGTCTGTCCAGCAAATTCCATCGGAGACTCCTCCTCCCTTCCGCGTTCCCTCACCCATCCCTCACCCCCTCTGGGGAGAGGCGAGGAGAGGGGGAACAGTCACTATTTCGCCAGGACGCCGGCACTCAGGAATCCGCCGTCCACGTAGACGACCTGCCCCGTCACGTACCCCATGTCGGGCGCCGCCAGGTGCGCCACGGCCGCGGCGCAGTCCTCGGGGCTGGCCAAGCGGCCGGCCGGGATCCGCTCCAGGCGCTTCTGGATCTGCGCCGGCGTGAGATTCGCGCGGACGTACTGGGTCTCCACAACTCCGGGCGCGACCACGTTCACCGTGATGCCGTGCGGTGCCAGGTCCACCGCCATGGCCTTGGCCAGGGCGTGCACCGCCCCCTTTGCCGCCGTGTAGGCCGCGA
>METI01000084.1:12623-14442 GCA_001771285.1 candidate division NC10 bacterium RIFCSPLOWO2_12_FULL_66_18 | reverse complement strand
CGTGGCCGACGAGATCCTCGGTCTTCGCTTGAATACCATCCACAACCTGCACTACTATGCGGACCTGATGCGCCAGGCCCGGCAGGCTATCGAGGCGGGAGCCTTTGCCGCCTGGAAAGCGGAGTGCCTGGCGCGGATGCCGTCCGACCCCTCAACCCCGCAGCACCCACAGGAGACGCACACCGATGCATGACGTCGCGTATGCCCTGGGACCCATCCCCGGTGGCGGAGGAGCGCCTGGGGGATCATTCTCCGTGTTCGTCCCCCTCCTCCTGATGTTCGCAGTCTTCTATTTCCTGCTCATCCGGCCGCAACAGAAGAAGACGCGACAGCAGCAGGACATGCTGAAGAGCCTGAAGGTCGGCGACCGCGTGGTCACCACCGGGGGCCTGTACGGCACCATCGTGGCCGGCGGCGACCACATCGTCAAGCTGGAGATCGCCGACAAGGTCCGGGTGGACGTGGGCAGGACCTACATCGCCGGAAAGGTCGAGGTGAAGGAGACCAAGGAAATCAAGGAAAGCAAGTAGCGCGGGAGCGGCCGGATGTGTCCCGAGGCTGGCGCGTAGGAGAGTGCGCGGTGGAACAGCTTGGCCGCTACGAACTGCTGGAGGACCGGCCAGACGCTGGGGACCCCCAGCTACATGTCCCCCGAACAGATTTCCGGCCTGAAGCTGGACGGTCGCTCCGACATCTTCTCGTTGGGGGGCGTGGTGACGAGCCCCTGAGCGGGGACTGGAGACATCCCCGTCGGATCACCTTCCCCGCGTGGGGGCCAAGTTGAGAAGCATCGGGCTTCGCACGGTCGCAACAATCGTCGTCGCTGCCCTGCTTCTCGCCGGCACGAGTGTTCGCGCCTTCGACGAAGAACTCCATACGATCGCCACCCGGCCTGGCGTCACCCAGCCCTTCCTCCTCGTCAAGCCGGCACGCCCCCCGGTGGCGAGCGTCATCCTGTTTGCCGGCGGCAACGGCCTACTCGGCGTGGCCAAGTGGGCAACCGGCGGGAGGGGAAGTGGAAACTTCCTGGTGAGGAGCCGCGCCCTCTTTGCCGAACGGGGATTCCTGGCGGCCGTCGTTGATGCCCCCTCCGACCGTACCGCCGACGGCCTGACAGGGTTTCGAAGCACCCAGGCTCACGCCCAAGACATCGCGGGCGTGGTTGCCTTCCTGAAGCAGCGAGCCGATGTGCCCGTATGGTTGGTCGGGACCAGCATGGGCACGGTGTCGGCGGCGAATGCCGCGGCGCGTGTCCCGCAAGGCGTGGACGGTCTCGTGCTCACCTCCAGCGTCACGCGCGCCAGCAGGAGAGAGCGCGAGTCCCTCAAGGACGTGAACCTGAAGGCCATCGCCCTGCCGACCCTGTTCGTCCACAAGTGGAGGCGATCGCCAAGTGGATCAAGGCCACATCCCGGGTCAAATGAGCGCGCACCTAGCCCGGATGGGCCTGCCCGCGTGGGGCGCCCGCCAGCGCACGACCGCAGTGGGTGCAGAACGCCGCGGTGATCCCAGCGACCGACCTGTTGAACAGCCGTCCGTCTCATTGACTCCGGATTGACCATCTGCGTAATCTGCGTAATCTGCGGATAAATCAAGTCTATGGCCCTTCGCCGGATTTTCCCCTTGACGCCGACTCCGCCCTGCTGATATTGCCCTCATGCGAACGGAGCAGCCCGGGAATCCCCGGTCCCGAGCCCAATATCTATTCAACCCGAACAGTGCAGTTCAACCGCAAAGCACGCAAAGGAATTGCCCGTATTCAAAGCGCTGCCCCGGAAACACTTGGAGACTCGCCGAAGAAGATTTCGATCCGGAAGCT
>METI01000084.1:0-12610 GCA_001771285.1 candidate division NC10 bacterium RIFCSPLOWO2_12_FULL_66_18 | reverse complement strand
GAAAGGAAGGCCATGGGAACGAAGGAAGTGCGCGTCGCCAAAGATCCGTTGAAGCAATTCAGCAAGGAGGTCTTCATCCGCGTGGGGTTCTCACCCGAGGACGCCGACGTCCAGGCCGACGTCCTCGTCTGGGCCAACCTGCGGGGTGTGGACTCGCACGGCGTGCTGCGGATCCCCTGGTACGTGGAGCTGGTGGACAAGGGCCACATGCATCCCCGGCCCCAGATCCAGGTGCAGAAGGAGACGCCGGCCACCGTCCTCTTCGACGCCGACTACGCGCCCGGCCCGGTGGTGACCGTGCAGGCGATGAACCGGGTGATCAAGAAGGCACGGGAGGTGGGGATCGGCTGGGGCCTCATCCGCAACACCATGCACCAGGGGGCCATCGGGTACTACTCGCTGATGGCGGCGCGGGAGGGCATGGCGGGCATCGCGCTGGTGTGCAACCCGCCGAACATGGCCCCGCACGGCGCCCGCGCGGCCGGGCTGCACAACAGCCCGATCGCCATCGCCGTCCCGGGGAATCGGCACCGCCCGCTCCTGCTGGACATGGCCACCAGCGTGGCCGCCGGGGGGAAGCTGACCCTGGCGATGGACAAGGGGGTCTCGATCCCCGAGGGGTGGGCCCTGGACAAGGACGGGAACCCCACCACCGACCCGAAGCTCGCCACCATCCTGATGCCGTTCGGCGGATACAAGGGCTCCGGCCTGGCGATGATGTTCGAGTGCCTCTCCAGCCTGATGGTGGGGAATCCGCTCCTGGAGCCCGCGTTCCAGGGCAAAGAGGGGGCCATGATTCACCATCAGAACAGCGTGGTGGCGGCCGTCAACATCGGGACGTTCACGGATGTGGAGAAATACAAGGCCCACGTGGATGCCATCATCGAGGGCCTCAAGGCCCTGCCCAAGGCCAAGGGGGTTGACGAGATCCTCGTCCCCGGCGAGCCGGAGGACAAGGTGTACGACGAGCGCCTTCGGAACGGCATTCCTCTCCCGGAAGGGACCGTCCAGAAGCTGCGGGACATGTCAAAGCGGTTTGGCGTCCCGCTGCCGGCGGGCCTTTAGCAGGATGCGGAAAAACCCCTTTTTGCCCAGGCTGCTCAAAAAGGTCCAGATGCAAGGCGGCGCGCGATGCGAGATGCGAGGCGTACTTAGTACGTACGCCGCAGCGCTGCGCGAGCGCGCCAACGCCGCAGATGGGCCTTTTTCAGCAGCCTGTTAGGGCGACAGGGATAGCGACAGCGGTCGAAAGCGGCACAAGGATAGGAGAGCCGTGAGCAAACGCATCGTGTTGATCCATGCGGTGACTGTATCCCTCCAGCCGATCCTGGAGGCCTTCAGGGAGGGCTGGCCCGAGGCGGAGGTTAGCAACCTGCTGGACGACGGGCTGACGGGCGCCCTGAGCCGCGAGGGCGGCCTGACGCCCCGGATCGTGCGGCGCATCTGCGACCTCGCCACCTACGCCGCCAGGACCGGCGCCGACGGGATCCTGTTCAGCTGCTCCGCCTTCACCCCGGCCATGGACGTGGCCAAGCAGCTCGTGTCCATCCCCGTCCTGAAGCCGGACGAGGCGATGATCGCCGCTGCCCTGGATACGGGCCTCCGCATCGGGGTGCTGGCGACGCTCCCCGCGACGGCGCCTATCCAGGCGGCGCAGCTTCAGGCCGCGGCGGCCGAGCAAAGGAAGACCATCCAGGTCGAGACGGCGGCCGTCCCGGAGGCTTTGAAGGCGCTGAACGCCGGGGACACCGCCACCCACGACCGCTTGGTCGCCGAGGAGGCCGAGCGCCTGGCCCCCCGCGTGGACGTGATCTGCCTCGCCCAGTTCTCCATGGCGCGGGCGCGGCCGGCCGTGAAGGCGAAGGTCGGCGTGCCCGTCCTCACCAGCCCCAGCGCGGCCGTCGCCCGCCTGAAGGCGATCCTGACCGGGTCCCCGGGCGCCTGATCACATTCCAGAGGGGGCTTGCCGAATCGTCCGTAGAAGAATGCAGGCGGCGAATTCCTCGCCCACGATGCTGAGATGCATGCGATGAAACTCAGCTACCCTGTCGCCACCCCCGAATGCAAAGCAAAGAAGATCCTCTGCTTCCGGGGGGACCTGGACCTCACCCGCGCCATCCTCGCCGCTCTCCTGTGAGTTCAACCCACCATCCTGACCGGGAGGAAAAGCAATTTGACAATAATACCTGGTCCTCCTCTCCACGCAGGCAAGATGTTCATCTTCCGATGCGGGATATCAGACTAGTTTGGTCTTGACAATGCAGTTAGGTGCGGGATAGCGTTCGCTGATTTTGACGCGCCCGCTGACGATTGGAAGATCTTGGCATTCGCGACATTTCAGATTTGAAGGCGTTCCGGAAGACCTGACCCTCGCTCCTTTAGTGTAGGGTCCCTCCGGACAAGGCGGACCAATGCAGCGAAGGGAGTAGGCGTATGCCAAGGGAAACCGGGTCCCCCTTGGCCGAGCCCGTTCCGAGTAGTTTCCAGCAGTGCATTTTGGGCGCAGGTCCCGGAGGAGGACGAGCCATGTGGCGCAAGCTCTGGATGGCGATTGTCGGGATGGTGCTCATTCTTTGGATGGGTGGATGGGCCGTGGCGGGGGAGAAGGTGGTGATCAAGTTAGGGCATCATCACGCCCCTGGCGGGGTCGTGGACCAGACAGCCAACAAGTTCAAGGATGTGATCCGTGTCAAAAGTGGCGGGACGATCGAAGTGCAAGTCTTTCCGGGGGCCCAGCTTGGCCAGGAGATGGAGGCGATCGACGGGGTGCACTTAGGGACCGTGGACATGTCCATTGTTTCGCCGTCGCTCATGGGCAAATACCATCCAGCCATGGGCCTGGATGCCCTTCCCTACCTGTTCGATGACTGGAAGCACGTGGACCGAGCCCTCAACGGCCCCGTGGGAGCAAAGATGGCCGAGCTGATGCTCAAGCGGAGCAATATCCGGATCCTGCGATTCCTGCACCTCGGGTTCCGGGATATGCTGTTCGTGGAAAAGAAGATCGAGTCGGCCGACCAGATGCGCGGGCTCAAAATGCGGTCCCCCGAGGCCTGGGCATGGATTCGCATGTACGAGCTTCTCGGCTCAAAGCCGACGCCCATCACCTGGGGGGAAGTCTACAGTGCCTTGCAGACCAAGGTGGTAGAGGGGGTGGACGCGCCGCCTCAGATGTTCCTGGACATGAAGTTTTTCGAGGTGTCGAAGCACCTGTTGAAGACCAACAGCATGTTCGCGGTCCTCACCATGGTCGTCAACGAGAAGTTCTACCAGCGGCTCCCGGAGGCCTCCCGCAAGGTCCTCGGCGATTCCGCCGTGGAGGGCGTGGACCACATCAACTGGAATGTGGCGAACCCGGCGGAACAGGCCGCGTACCAGAAGCTCAAAGAGCGGGGCATAACGGTCAGCGAAACGGATCGCACGGCCTGGCGGACGAGGGTGCTGTCGCAGCACGAGGAGTTTGTCAAGCAGAAAGGGCCAGAGGCGAAGGAACTGCTGGACATGGTGTACAGGCTATCGGCGAAATAGACGGCGGCATCACCTCTGGTGCCGGGAGAGGAGAGACGGGAGGAAAGCCCTGATCTCTCCCCCCGGCACCCTCACGGTCGGAGGCTCCAAATGGAAGTGCGAAGGCGAGTTGCGAGGGCATTGGATCGCCTGCTGGAGGGATCTGTTGCGGCCATCTACGCCGCCACCATTCTGGTGATGTGCACCCAGGTGGTGTTGCGGTACGTGTTCAATGAGCCTCTCCCGTGGGCCGAAGAGCTCTCGCGCTACTTCTTCATCTGGATCGTGTACCTGGGCGCAGCCATCGCCAGTCGCCGGGCGGCCCACCTGGAGGTGGATTACTTCGTCCGGCACCTGCCGCCACAGTTCCAGTCGCGGATTCGCTGGCTGTTCATGTGGGTCGTCACAGTCTTTCTGCTCTTCATCAGTGTCAAGGGCGTGGAGCTTGCTGCCACCTTCATGATGGCACCGTCTTATACGATGGAGTGGCTGCCCCAGGGGATCATTTACGCTAGCGTCCCGCTTGGAGCCGTCCTTATGATCGTGAACATGTGGAGGGCCCACCGGGGGAGTGGAGAGCGCAGGCCTCTCGGGCTATCGAGTTTGGGAGACCAGATGTGACCATCTTGGAGCTGTTTCTGATTTTCATGGGACTGATGTTCCTCGGGATGCCGATCGCCTTCTCGATGGGTGTTGCCGCGACCCTGACGCTGATCCACCTCCAGGTGGTCCCGCTGATCCTGGTTCCCCAGCGGCTGTTCGTCACCATCAACTCCTTCCCGCTGATGGCCGTACCCTTCTTCATCATCGCCGGCTTGCTCATGAACGAGGCCGGCATCACCCGACGCCTCGTTGCCCTGGCCAGCGCCCTGGTCGGTCACTGGCGAGGCGGCCTCGCCCACGTCAGCGTCGTGGCCAGCATGTTCTTCGCTGGGGTGTCGGGCTCGGCCTCGGCGGAAGCGGCCGCCCTGGGATCCATGCTGATCCCCGCCATGACCGAGGACGGCTACGAAAAATCCTTCAGCGCGGGGCTGATCGCCTCGGCGGCAACCATGGGACCGATCATTCCGCCCAGTCTGGTGATGGTGATTTACGGGGCCATCGCCGATGTTTCGGTCGGCAAGCTTTTCCTTGCGGGCGCAATCCCCGGTGTCTTGATTGGATTCTCGCTGATGGCTATTGTCGCAATCTACGCTCGGCGGCGGGGATACCACCGGGGAGCACGCGCCGCCTGGCGGGAGCGCCTCCGCCGGACGAAGGAGGCGACCCTCGCGCTGGTGGTGCCGGTCATCATCCTCGGCGGGATCATCGGGGGCATCTTCACCGCTACGGAGGCAGGGGCCGTCGCGGCGGGCTATGCCGTGGTGGTTGGGGTGTTCGTGTACAAGGAAATCCGGTGGCGCGACCTCCCGCGGATTCTCGTGGACGGGGCCAACATGACCGCCATCCCCATGCTCATCCTGGGGATGGCGTCGATCTTTGGCTGGGTCCTGGCGCGCGAGCAGTTCGCGGTTCACCTTATAGGACTCTTGCTTCGGATCTCCAGCGACCCACTCATCCTCTACTTCCTCATTGTGGTCGTGTTTTTCATCATTGGTCTTTTCGTGGAAGCCCTGGCTGCCATGCTGATCTTCGTGCCGGTGCTCCATCCCGTTGCCCTCACGATGGGCTACGACCCGATCCATTTCGCCCTCGTGGTTATCGTGATCCTCTTGATCGGGACTGTGACGCCCCCCGTGGGACTCCAGCTCTACATTGCCTGTGCCATTGCGGGCATCCCGGTCCGCCAAGCGACCATCTGGGCCTTCGTCGCTGCGATGATGACCGTTCTGTTCCTGGTGGTGTACGTGCCGCCGCTGGCCACCTTCCTTCCGTACCTGTTTTTCCCGAAGTGAACTCGGCGGCGCATTCACCGCCCTGGAGGTGTCCCATGGACCTGACGAAGCTGAATGCCGAATTGGCAAAGCGAGACCTCGATGCGGTCGTGGCTGTGTCCCCCGAGAATGTGCTGTATGCTACCGGCGCCTACATCATCACTCAGAAGCTCGTTCGGGATCGAATCGCCGCGGCGATATTCCCGAGAAACGGAGAGCCGACCTTTCTCGTGTGCGGGATCGAGGAGAGCCTGGCGCGGGCGGAGTCGTGGATTCAGGATATCCGCACCTACGTGGAATTCCAGGAGAATCCGGTACGAATGCTGGCGGACATCCTCCGCGCGAAGGGGTGCCGAGGGCGACGGGTGGGGATCGAGAAGCGGTTCCTATGTGCCGAGGACTTCGAGGTTCTGGTCGCGGCAGATCGGGACACCGCCTTCGTGGACTGTCGCGAGGTCTTCGAGGCACTCCGACCCTACAAAGAACCCCTGGAGGTGGCCTGTCTCCGAAAGGGAGCCCGGGCGACCCGCAAGGCGGTGGAGGCCGCCTTCCTGGTCTCCAAGCCTGGTGACACGGAGCGGCAAATCGCGAATCGGATCCTGAGGAACCTCTTCGAGCTTGGGGCGGATGAGATGACCTTCATGGTTCTGGGAACCGGGAAGCGGAGCAGCATCGTGCACCCGATTCCCGCGGACATCCCCACGGAGCCCGGTCACATCGTCCGCCAGGATGTGGGCACACTGTTCAAGGGGTACCATGCAGACATGGCCTGGGTGGCCGCCGTGGGCAAGCCCACGCCACACCAGGCGGCGGTGTATCGGAAGATGATGAAGGCCCACAAGGCGGTCATATCGAACATGAAACCGGGCACGAGGTTCTGCGACCTCTACAACCAGTGCAAAGAGATCTACCTCAGCGAAGGGCTCCGATTCTTCCTGCCACACATCGGACACAGCTTGGGTGTGGAACTCCACGAGGCCCCGATGATCACCCCGGGCAACGACGCCCCGCTCCGCGAAAATCTGGTGATGAACGTTGAGCACATTCATGCAGACCCGGACGGATCGGCCTACCAGTTGGAGGATCTGGTTCTCGTCACCGCGGCCGGCCCAGAGGTCCTCACAGGCGCCGACTTTAGCGACGAGATCCCGGTCATCGAGTAGGCTACTGCCAAGCGTGCTCGAACGGAAGGGCCTCATCACGCGGGGCGAGGTTCTGGAGGTGATCAAGCGGCTTCAGAAGAGGACTCCGAAGGCAGGATACATCGGAAGTAATGGGGGACGGCGGTCGGTCCTCGCCCGGGGAGTGCTCCCCGCCGAGGTGGCTCCGGTGCCGGCCAGAGGCGCACCCGCCATCGACAAGAGCCTACGGCCAAGGGTGAAGGAGCAGGTATAGTTAGTCAAGAACGTCCCCTTCTCCGTCCCCTTCTCTGTACGGGGTGGGACGGCATAAACGCACTCACGGGGATGCACCGGCATCGAGAGGAGGGATCCGCCTTGACACCGGAGAAACGGCCGGGCCCCTACTTCCCGGCGCCTCAACAATGCCCCCCTGCTCCTCGAGACACACGCCAAGAAGCTGCCCATCACGCTCTACCCGCTCGACGCTCAACGTTGGAGGCTGAAGTGCCACGGCGTCTGGCGCCACAAGATGCCCCTCCCGATCTTTCAGCATCCAGCGTCCCTGCCCGCCCGCGAGGTGTGTAAAAAGTTACCGGACACCCTTGAAATATCTCTCCCGGGCTGTGTCAATAGGCGTCACCTGCTTGGGGATGTAACCGCAGTTGGCCAACGGCACATCGCCTAACTTTTTGATTTATAACACTGTACAGGATCGGGCGATCCGAGACAGCCAGGTGGTACCCTGCTTGCACCCCTCGAGACTGTACCACCCACGTCGCTGCTTTGAGGGGGCGAGCAAGGGTGGGTCTTTCTCCATTCTAGCGAGTCTCTTGGGAAGTGGGACCGATCTCCTGCAGGAGGATAAGGCAATGGGTTCAAAGCAAATCGTGATCGCCCTCGCGGTAGCGCTTGCGGTAGCCGGATGCGCGACCCCGCTGACGACCCGGGAGAAGGGTGCGTTGACCGGCGGAGCCATCGGGGCGGGAGCCGGAGCGGCCATCGGGAGCACGACGGGCCATGCGGGGACCGGCGCCCTCATCGGGGCCGGCGTCGGGGCGGTGAGCGGCGCCCTGATCGGGGATGCCATGCAGGCCAACGAGCCAAGGCAGGCGGCGCCGGCACCACCCGCGGCGGCCCCGCAGGTGGCGGTCGTCACGCCTCCGCCCGTGGTCGTTCCCTCGCCGCAGCTTATCTGGGTGCCTCAGTGGGGGGTCTACATCCTGGAGGGGCACGATATCGTCTATCATGGCGGCCAGTATTATTACCTGTACGGGGGACGCTGGTACGTGTCCGGCTCATACACCGGACCCTGGGGGATCGTCAGCGCTCCTCCGCCGATGCTGGCGAAGCTGCCTCCAGGGCAGTTCCACAGGCAACTGCCGCCTGGGCTGCAGAAAAAGGGGAAGATCCCTCCCGGTCACATGCGCTAACGCAACTACGGGATCGGGACCGCACTGGCCGTCCCCTGGAACGCCTGAACGGCCGGATAGGGAGAGACGGGTGGCCGCAGGCGGTGTTTCGCTCGACCCTGACTAACCTCCAGCGAGAGCTACCGGGTGCGCGGAGGCCAGCGGGACCGGGAGCCCGCTGTGCTGCCTCGATTCCGAAAAAGGGAGGATGGATCATGAGACCCGCCATCGTCTTCGCGAGTATCCTGGCGGTGGCCGCGGCGGGCCTGCTGCCTGCGGTGCCCGCCATGGCAGACAACGTCAGCATTGGCATCAGGACGGATGGCCTGAGCCTCGGCATCAACATCGGGGAACCCCCGAAGCTTGTCGTCGTGCCGGGGACGCCCGTCTATCACGCCCCGGGGGTAGCCTACAACTACTTCTTCTACGGTGGGCGCTACTACCTGCACCATAATGGGGCATGGCACTACGCCTTGTCCTATAATGGGCCATGGACGGTCGTTGCCCTGCAGCGCGTGCCCCAGCCCATCCTCACGGTGCCGGTGGAATACTATCGAGTCCCGCCGGGCCACTGGAAGAAGAAGCACGGTCCTCCGCCCTGGGCCGCGGCGAAGGGACACGGCAAGGGCAAGAAGAAGTGGAAGGACGACGATTGAGGCGGTCCTCGCCGTCTCGCACGGCCCTGACCTGAGCCCCCCGCTATACCGTTAGACCATCGCGTCGCGATCGCTGAAGGGCCTCGCCGGTATCCGGCGAGGCCCTTTCACTTTCCGGGAAGAAAAATGGTACCGGACACCATTTAATCACGGCATAAGGTCGGAATAGGCGTCAGGTACCAATTCGAGGTGCCAATTTCCCCTAGCCCAACTTGCGCACTTCAGGCCCGCCATAATGGGGGACGTATTTGACCAAGTAAACTTCCTCATGCTCGGCATCTGGCGGCGGCCTGCGCGACCCCGACGTGGAGCGACCCGGAGGGGGCCTCGCCAGCCAGGACGTGCCCGCGCCGGCCCGGCGGGTTGGACGGGTGGCCGGTGCCAGCCACCGGCGTCCTTCACCCTCGTCGCGAACGGCCCTCGCTCCGGGGAGCGCCCTGCGCGTCCGGCGGTCGCTCCTCGCCCGGGGCGTGCTCCCCTCCGCGGTGGCTCCGGTGCCGGGCAGAGGCGCACCCGCCAGCGACACGAGCCTACGCCCGGGGGCGACGGAGCAGGTTAAATTAGTCAAAGACGTCCCCAATCCTTCATAACGCTACCGCCTCTTTATCCTGGACTTTTTCCTTGACCCACATCGAAAAAAAAGCCATCTTCCAGCTTCAGCATCATCACAGGCTTATCGAGGGGATACCCTACACCGCGCCCGGGTCCTCAATGTCACCCTATCTGGCTGGCCAGGTCCAATGGCAGGGCCATGCCAGTCCGAACGAGCGTGCAATGACAGTTGACCGCAACGAGCTAGACAGGAAGCGCACAGAGATCCTGACCCGGAACAACGCCCAGACTATCCACGAGGCACTTGGGAAGCTGGAGGAGCACCGGGCACACTACCGCAGCCGATGGCTCTGGGAGCTTATTCAAAACGCCCGAGATGCCCACCAGCCGGGTCAGCAAATGACAATCGCGATCACCGTGGCGGACGACGAGATCCACTTCCGCCATAATGGCCGGCCGTTTACCCAAGAGGAGATCCTCAGCCTCATCTACCACGGCTCCACAAAGGCGAGTGCTGCCGAGCCCCAGCTCGGGAAGTTCGGCACAGGATTCCTCTCTTCGCACCTCCTGTCTCTGACGGTGGGGGTTCACGGCTCGCTGGCCCAAGAAGGACGCCCCATTAGCGGCTTCCGGTTTGTCCTGGATCGATCAGGGTCCACCGCCACTGAGATCGGCAACGCCATGGAGAATTCCTACGACAGCTTCCTGGAGTCGGCTAATTCGGGAGCCGTTCCTTCGTCTCCGTGGACGGAGTACATCTACCGTTCTCCCCGCACACGAGAGGCTTCGACAGCAGAAGACATAGGGACCCAAGTTGCGGCGATCCCGTATGTCCTTGCCTTCGACCAGAATATTGGCCGCATCGAGTTAGGGCTATACGGAATCACCCCGATCATCTGCCGACTCGGCGAGGAGCGGGACTTGGACGGACTATCGATCCTGGTGTTATCGCTCGCTGAGGATGGTGACGCAACCGTGCGGCTAGCTCTCGCTCGTGGGGAAGAGACCGTCGTAGCTTTTCCTATTGCCCGAGCGGCGAATGGGGTCTACGCGCTGCAGCCGATCGATGCTGTTCCCCGTCTCTTTTACTTTCTGCCTCTCATAGGGACGTCTGGTCTTGGCCTCCCCGCCGTCTTTCACAGCGCATCGTTCGAGCCAACCCAGGATCGCGATGGTCTTTACCTCGCCCAGGGTGAGGGGCCGAAGACCGAAACAAACAAGCGCCTCCTCTCGCGGTGCGTTGATGTGCTGGCTAAGGCCGCGTCGGCCTGCTCCAGGCAAGGCTGTGGCAACCTGCACGAACTTCTCCTGGTCCACTCGTCCCAGGGACAGAACTCCTGGCTCACCGACCTGAAGTGGTACCAAGACTTCCAGAGGAGCCTGCTTGAAGCACTCGCGGATATCCCGCTCGTTCGCACGCGGCGGGACGAAGTAATCCCGTCCAAGAGGGCTATCTTCCCAATCGGAGACGGAATCCTACCATCCGATGTCCTATTCCGCTTCGCGTCGCCACTCTTCGCCGAAAGGCTGCCGGATGCCTCCATCACTGGCACTTGTTCCTGCATGGCTGGTGACTGGTTCCAGGTTCTCGGAGGCGAGCATCCGCTCATCGCCTCTTCCATCCTGAAGCCCTCACGGCTCCTCACCACCGTTCGAGAGTTCCGAGACCTCGCGACCCTCGCTTCCTCCCTCGGCTGCGAAGTCGACGAAGCGATAGGGTGGTTGAACAATCTCATTGCTGCGTTCCCTGTCGCCCAGCGAGGTACCAGCTTCGACGGCCTACTGCCGGATCAGAATGGGGTGTTCCGTCGACACAACGACCTATCCCGAGACGGCGGTATTGACGACCTCCTCAAGGACGTGCTGGAGGCCCTGGGCGAACCGATCCGTAGGACACTGTTGCATCGGGGTGTACGTCACATGGATTCAGTCATTTCACGGCTCGAATCCGAAGACCAGGTCGTGCCCCGCGTCAAAGACCGACTCAAGAGGCGGTGCGAGGACCCCACAGCAGCGGCTGACCCCGCGTTCCGCAGTTCGTGCTTATCGGCATTTCGCTGGTTCACGGAGAAGGACCGCTGGACGGATCTAAAAGACTCATTCCCTGTCATCGCGCTCGATCGCGATGGCAAGGAGGTAGTGCGAAAGACATCCTCGGGCGAGGCCAAACTGCTCGCGCCGAGAACTCTGTGGCCTCTCGAGGCTCATACCTTCTGGGACGCCTTCCCGCCTGGTTCGATCCTCGTAGACGAGTACTCTAAACGCGTGCCGCATTCCGCGTGGGACCTCTTGGCAGCCGAGGGGATCGTCTTGCGGAACCTGCTCTGGTCAGAGGAGGTCGAAATAACGGACGAACAGATCGAGCGGCTCGCGTTGGACCGCCTCCCCGAAGGCGACCACGCTCTAGTTCAAGGTGACGAACAGAAAGTGGTGGTCGGTAAACTCGCCTTGGTCGGCACATCAGAGTTCTCCGACGCGGTTCGGAAGAGTCACGAGCGTGCTGCGAGATTCCTGCACTTTGTATTAAAGTACGCTGCGACTGCTGATGATTCGTGGCAAAAAAGAACAGAAGTTGCGTGCGAAGGCGGCAAGAAACACGCCATCATCCCATGTGACTGGCTGGCCTGGATTCGACGTACGCAATGGGTTCCTAGAGGCAAGCACACCGAGTACGCGACAACCGAGAGCCTTGCTGCCCTGATGCACAGAGAACCTGAATTGGCCCCGTTGATGACACGCGAGGGGCTTCAGGCTTTCCTGGAATTGATTGGTGTCAACGTCCTGGAACAGGCCTTGCTAGGATTCGACGAAGGCCGACGACTGCAGCTGCGACGGAAACTGGCCGAATTGACCAAACTGGTCAGCAGTCCCGACGAGATTGACGAACTCGTTAAGAACATTGAGGCCGCACGCCGGATGCAGAGACAGTGGGAATCAAGCCAGGCTCTGGGTCGAAAGGTGGAAAGGCTGGTTAAGGAAGTGCTGGACGATCTGAAGCTGAACTATCTGAAGCTCAAAGTAGAGGTTCGTTTTGTGGGCTACGATCTGGAGGCATACCTCGGGACGCTCACTGCCCCAGATGAGGAAGACATCGGGCGACTTGAGGTCGGGGTTGCAAAGATCGAAATCAAGGCAACGCGTTCTAGCACCGTAAGCATGAGTAATGTTCAGGCGAAGACCGCCGCCGCCGGTCCGGACCGATACTGGCTATGCGTGGTGCCGGTGAACGCTGACCAGCCCGTGGACACGCTCGACAGCGACGAAATTCGGCTGCGAGCGCGCTTCGTGCCTGGTATCGGGCACATGCTTTCGCCGTCGCAGGCTGAGCTTGGAGACGCTGTCAAGGCCGCTCGCAATGAAGGCGTGGAGCTGGAGCACGTCGATGAGATCCGGTATCGTGTCGGTCGCTCGGTCTGGGAAAGTCATGGGATAACGGTAGATGCCTTTGTCCAGCAGATTGTCGCAACGGTGCAAGTGAAGGTTGCACAGAC
>METI01000083.1 GCA_001771285.1 candidate division NC10 bacterium RIFCSPLOWO2_12_FULL_66_18 | reverse complement strand
ACGAAATTTGCGAAACCTCGTATGCGGACAAGAAAGGCAAATATCAGGCCCAGCGCGAGATCACCTTGCCGAGGATCTGAGGGCAGATCAGGATCATCAGAGTGAGAGGATAGGCACATGCACGGCTTAGGACGGGAGGAACGGGGAGGGGGATGGGAGAGGGGGACGTTGCGGCTTTAGTGGCTTTGAGTGACTTTGAGACGCAGACATCCATCCCCGCGAGGGTGTCATGATTACGCGACTGTTCGGAGCTACAGGGGTGAATGTGACCGTCATTGGCCAGGGGACGTGGGGGATGGGGGAGAGCCGCCGCACGGAAAGAGACGAGATCGCGGCGCTGCGCCTCGGTATCGAGCTCGGGATGACCCACATTGATACCGCCGAGGCTTATGGCGACGGTGGTGCAGAGCGCGTCGTCGCCCAGGCCATTGCAGGACGGCGCGCGGACGTCTTCATCACCACCAAGGTCTGGCCGGACAATGCCTCGTACGCGGGCACGCTCCGTGCGTGCGAGCGCTCGCTCAAACGGCTCGACACCGAGTACGTTGACCTCTACCTTCTCCACTGGCCAAGCCAGCACCCCATTGCCGAGACGATGCGCGCCATGGAGGAACTGGTCAGGCGGGGCCTGATCCGCTTCATCGGTGTCAGCAACTTCGACGTGGCGAAACTTCAGGCTGCCCAGGCGGCCCTCACACGGGAGCACCTTGTGTGCGATCAGGTGCTCCACCACTTGCGGGACCGCAGGATCGAGCGGGACCTCCTGCCGTCCTGCGAGAAGCACAACATCGCGGTCGTCGGATACACGCCTCTGGCCAGGGGGGGCTTCCATCGCGGCGTGATCGCTGAGATTGCCAAGAAGTATGGCCGGACCCCCCGCCAGGTGGCACTCAACTTCCTGACCCGGCGCCCATCGCTTTTCACGATCCCCAAGGCCAGCCGGGCTGAGCACGCCCGTGAGAATGCCGCCGCACTCGACTTCAGGCTGTCCCCGGACGATCTCAAGGTGATCGACGTCGCCTTCCAGGCTTCCCTCTAGGGTACAGACGAGGCTCAGAGGGGCCGAGGCGCTTCAGCCGCCGGGGAAAAAGGATACCTCCCGCCTGTCAAGAATGGACTTGGCCGAACCGACCGACCTGGGGTAATCTTGGCCAACAAAACGCCGCAAGGGGAGGTCCGAGTATGGAACGGCGCCGGTTGGGGCGGACGGGGCAGATGAGCACGGTGGTGGCCTTCGGGTCCGCCGGGATCGGCCGGGTGGACCAGGACGTGGCGGACCGCGCCATCCAGACGGCGCTGGACTACGGCGTCAACCACATTGACGTGGCGCCGCGCTATGGGGACGCCGAGTTGCGACTGAGGCCATGGATGCCCAGGATCCGGGACAAGATCTTCCTCGGTTGCAAGACCGCCCAGCGCACCCGCGACGGCGCCAAGGCCGAGCTTCACCGCTCGCTGGAGCGGCTCGGGACGGACCGCTTCGATCTCTACCAGTTGCATGCCGTCTGCAAACTGCGCGAGCTGGACGAATGTACTGCCAAGGGCAGGGCACTGGAGGCCCTGATCGAGGCACGCGAGGAGCGGATAGTGCGCTGGCTGGGCATCACCGGCCACACCCACGACGCGCCGCGCACGCACCTGGAGGCCCTCCGCCGCTTCGACTTCGACACGGTGATGTTCCCGCTGAACTTCGTCCTCTGGTCCATGCCCGAGTACCGCCGCGACGTCCAGGCTCTGCTGGAGACCTGCCGCCAGAAGGACGTGGGGGTCCACATCATCAAGACGCTGGCCAAGGACCCCTGGGGCGACCGGCCCAAGACCCACACCACCTGGTACGAGCCGTTCACGGACCAGAAGATCATCGACCAGGCGGTTGCCTTCAACCTCTCCCAGCCGATCACGACGTTATGCAGCGTCGGCGACGTCACGGTGCTGCCGAAGTTCCTCGCGGCGGCAGAGCGCTTCCGCCCCCTGGACGCCGCTGCCCAGGAGGCGCTGGTGGGGACGGCACACCAGTATCACTCTCCCTTCGTCGGCTCGTGGGCCTGAGGATCAGGATCCCGGCGGCGCCCAGCTACTCCTCGAAAAGCTCATGGGTCCGGCGACAACATGCGAAGGGTTCCGAAGAGCAACCGGCGGCGCTCGCCAAAGTAATGCGAGAGTTTACCTGGGGACTCCCGCCAGAAGCAAGGAGAGCACACGGATGGATATCTTGCCGTTGCTGGACGAGCTACAAACCATCGCCCGGAACGGCCTCAACTACACGACCAATCCCTACGACCGGGAGCGGTTCGAGCGTCTCCTGGCGCTCGCCACGAAGTATTACGGTGAGTCGCTCGATCTCCCGCCTGACGCTGTCCGGCATCGGCTGGTCGGGGAGCTGGGCTATATCACACCCAAGGTCGGGGCCGACGCCGCGATCTTCGATCGTGAAGGTCGGATCCTGCTGGTGCGGCGATCCGATGACGGGCTGTGGTGTTTGCCCTGCGGCTGGGTCGAGCCCAACGAATCACCCGAGGAGGCTGCCGTCCGTGAGGCAAGGGAGGAGACAGGGCTCGAGGTTCAATCCCGGCAGCTCGTGGGGGTGTTCACGCGGAAGCCGAACGTCGGATTCGGTCCACACAGCGCCATTGCGATCGTCTATCTTTGTGACGTGGTGGGAGGGACACCGCAGCCGTCGCACGAGATCACGGAGGCTCGATACTGGTGGATCAACGAGGTGCCTGACTGGCATGAGTTGCACCAGAAATACGCCGTGGCTGCCCACGGCGTCTGGAGGGCCCGCCAGGCCGGCCACACACCCTAGCCCGGATTATTCGCGAACATGTTCGCGAATAATCGCGGGGAATGACCAAATCCCAATGACCAATGACCAATTGCGGATGGGAGTTCCGTGAAGCCCCTTGACGGCGCGCTGTGCGCGCCCACCATCATTGGTCATTGGAAATTGGTCATTGGTCATTTGATCCGGAGAATTCACGGGTCCGTTCGTGAATAATGCGGGCTAGCAAGGCTTGAGACGCTCGCTGACAAAGGGAGGCGCGATGGAGTGGGAGACGCTGTACGCGAGGAGAATGGGGCGGGTTGAACCATCCCCGATCATGGCACTCATCCGGGTGCTCTCACAGCGCCCGGTCATCAACTTCGCCTCGGGGCTGCCGGATCCTGCCGGGTTCCCCGTGAAGGCCCTCCAGGAGGCGGCGGCAGAAATCCTGGCCGAAGATTGGCGGGCAGGGCTCCAGTACGGGGAGGCTGAGGGGTACCGTCCGCTCCGCGAGTGGGTGGCGGCGGACCTGACTGCCAGAGACGTTCCGACGAAGGCGGAGCAGGTCCTCATCGTGAGCGGCTCGCAGCAGGGGATTGACCTGGTTGCGCGCGCCTTCCTCCAGTCTGGGGATGTGGTCCTCACCGAAGAGCCCAGCTACCTGGCGGCCTTGCAGGTTTTCGCCTCGTATGAAGCAACGGCGCGGCCCGTCGCCACGGATGCAGACGGCCTGGATCCCGATGCCGCGGCCGCGGCGCTCAAGCAATCCCGCGTGAAGCTCCTCTACAGCATGCCCAACCATCAGAATCCCGCCGGAACGACGCTGGCCACCAATCGGCGCGTCGCCGTGCTTCGCGCGGCGGCAGCGGCCGGCGTGCCGGTTCTGGCGGATGAGGCCTACCTCCACCTCCGCTACGACGCCGGCGAGCCGGCCCCTCTGGCCGCGGCCGACCCGGAGGCACCGGTCCTGACGGTGGGGACCTTCAGCAAGACCATCTCCCCCGGGCTGCGCGTCGCGTGGATCGCCGGGCCGGCGCCAGTCATTGCCCGCCTTGCCCTCTTGAAGCAGGTCACGGATCTCCACGCCAACTCGTTCACGCAGCGCATGGTTCACCGCTACGTGGCTGCCGGGCACCTTCCGGCGCAGGTGGCGCATCTGCGGGCCGCCTACCGGGAAAAGCGGGATGCCTTCCTCCGGGCGCTGGAGCGGCAGTTGACGGGACGGGCGACTTGGACCCGCCCGGCCGGAGGAATGTTCCTGTTGCTGCGGCTACCTTCCGGCCAGTCGGCTACGGGTCTGCTCAGCAAGGCGCTGGATCAGGGGGTCGCCTATGTGCCCGGCGCCGCCTTCTTCCCGGCCGGTGGGGGCGAGGGGACGATGCGGCTCAACTTCGTGAGCCCACCCCTGACCGACATCGACGAGGGCGTGGCCCGGCTGGCGCGGGCGATCGGATAGGAAGGGTGACGACAATGGAACCACCCGAGCAGGTGCGACAATGGATTGGGGAACTCTTGGGGATGACATTGGAGGGCGACAGCACCCGGAAGCCCCTGGAGGCTTGGACGATGCTCGGCCCGGCCCTGGCGGCGGTGCACGGGGCGACCGTCGCAATGGAGACCGAGCCGGCCACCGTTCTGGTGATCCCCGGATCAAATGACCAATGACCAATTTCCAATGACCAATGATGGTGGGCGCGCACAGCGCGCCGTCACGGGGCTTCACGGAACTGCCATCCGCAATTGGTCATTCCGCCCGCGGCGGATTGGGATTTGGTCATTCCCCGCGATTATTCGCGAACATGTTCGCGAATAATCCGGGCGAGGACGAAGGCTGCATCACATTTCGGTGTACTGAGGGGACGCCGACATGGGAGAGCCGTGGGAGCTGACACTGGCCGAAGCCAGCGACCTGATCCGCCAGGGGGCGCTGTCGCCCGTGGATCTGGTGCGCTCTCACCTCGACCGGATCGCCGCCGTGGACCCGCACCTCCTGGCGTGGGCACGGACGGTGCCGGAGCAGGCGCTGGCAGAGGCAGAACGCCTCGAGAAACTCCTCCGGAAGGGGACGCACCTGGGACCCCTGCACGGGATCCCGGTCGGCATCAAGGACATCTACTACACGGCCGGCCTCGAGACGGCTGGTGGTTCGAGGGTCCTGGCCGGCTTCATCCCGACCTACGGTGCGACGGTCGTCCGGCGGTTGCGGGCGGCCGGCGCGATCGTGCTGGGCAAGACGGCCACCACGGAGTTCGCGTACGCCGACCCGGCCCCCACCAGGAATCCTTGGAACACAGACCACACGCCCGGCGGGTCCAGCAGCGGGTCGGCTGCGGCCGTGGCGGCGGGCATGTGCCTGGGGGCCTTCGGGACCCAGACAGTCGGTTCCATTGTCCGGCCCGCCGCGTTCTGCGGGGTCGTGGGGCTCAAGCCGACCTACGGCCGGGTGAGCCGTTACGGGATCCTCCCGCTCGCCTGGTCGCTCGACCATCCCGGCCCGATCGCCAGAACGGTCCGGGATGCGGCCCTGCTGTTGGAGGCGGTGGCGGGACCGGATCCCAACGATCCGAGTGCGGCAGACCGATCCGTACCGTGTTATGTCGAAAAGATGGCCGAGCCACCCGGAGGGCTGGCCGCGGGGATTCCGGACCGGTACTTTCCGGCGCGCTCGAGCGCGGCCGTCATGGCAGCCTTTCAAGACGCCGTTCGCGTGTTGGCAGGGCTCGGAATCCGCGTGCGCGATGTGCAGCTTCCGGCCTGCTTCGAGGCCGGCGTGGAGGCGGGCCGCGTGGTCCTGCACGCCGAGGCCGCGGCCTTCCACCGGGACCGATTCCGGGTGCGGCGGCAGGAGTACGGGCCGAAGCTCGCCGCGCTGATCGAGGCGGGCTTGCTGATCCCGGCCGCGTCCTACCTTCGCGCGCAACAGGTCCGGTCCGAGGCCATTGCGGCCATCCGCCGGCTCCTCCGCGAGGTGGATGTGCTGGTCACGCCCGCGGCGCCGGGTCCCGCGCCGGAGGGCCTGGGATCCACGGGGGATCCGGTGTTCAACGCGCCCTCCAGCACATTTGGTCTGCCCGCCCTGGGCGTGCCGATGGGCTTCGCGCCCCCGGGTCTCCCCCTCGGGCTGCAGATCGTGGGGCGCCACTTCGACGAGGCCACGATCCTGCGGGTCGGGACGGCCTACGAGGCGGCCACCCCCTGGCACGCGCGACGGCCCGCACTCTGACCCCCGGAGCGAGAACGCACGCAGATCCCTGCGACCCATCACCTGAGAGGAAACCGCGCATGGCACCCATCATCGATTCGCACCTGCACGTCTGGGACGAGACCGCAGCCGGGAAAGCCCCGGGACCGATGGGCCCCGGCAACTACAGCGCCCAGGCCCAGGCATCGGTCGAGCTGTTCATGGATTACATGGATGAGGCCGGCGTGGACAAGGCGGTGTTCGTCCAGCCCTGGTTGTACCACTGGGACAATTCGTACATGATCGAGTGCGCCAGGCGGTACCCGGACCGGTTCCGGGCCGTCTGCGTGATTGATCCGCGCGGACCGGGCGCGGCCGCGGCCCTGAAGAAATGGCGCGCCCAGGGTGCCACCGGGATCCGCTTGCGAGCCTACCGCGAGGGAGAGGGCCCGACGACGGGACCCTGGTTGGGGATCGAAGAGACCATGCCGCTGTGGGAAGCCATCGCCGAGACGGACACCATCGTCTGCCTGCTCTGGGCGGGGAGAGGCCTTGCAAGGCTGCACGGGCTGCTGAAGAGATTTCCGTCCCTGCGCGTGGTGATTGACCATCTCAACAACCCGGTGCCAAAGGCGAGCCTGCACCAGCCGGTCTTCAAGGCCCTCCTCGAGCTCGCCAGCCTGCCCACCGTCTCCGTCAAGTTGTCCGGGTTTCACCACTGGTGTGAGGAGCGCTACCCGTACCGAGACGGCATGCCCTTCGTGGAGGCGGCGGTCAAGGCCTTCGGCGCGGACCGCTGCATGTGGGGGTCGGACTTTCCCCACGTCCTCGCCGGCTGCGGGTACGTGCGCAATCGCAACCTCTTGCCGCGGGAGGCGAAGTTCCTCTCCACAGTGCAACTGGATGCGATCATGGGGGGAACCGCGGAACGGCTTTGGTTCAATTAATAGGAGGTCATGATCATGAATCGGCAAGATATCTTCACGCTGTTTGAGTACAACTCCTGGGCCAATGCGCGGGCCCTCGGCGCCGTAGAGCCACTCACCTCCGAGGAGTTTCTCCGGGACCTGAAAAACAGCTTTCCGTCGGTGCGGGATACCCTGGTGCACATCCTGAGCGCCGAGTGGATCTGGCTGCGCCGGTGGCACGGCGAATCTCAACCCGTGGTGCTGGCCGTGACCGACTTTCCGACCGTGGCCAGCTTGAAGGACCGGTTCGCTGCCATTGAGCGGGAGCGCCGCACATTCCTGGAGTCTCTGTCGGAAGAGGGTCTGGCCAAGCCGTTCCCCTACCGGGATCTGGTGGGAAACGCACACACTTTGCCTCTCGTTCACAGCCTGCAGCACGTCGTGAACCACGGGACATATCATCGCGGGCAGGTGACCACCATGCTCCGGCAGCTTGGCAGGAAGCCAGTAGGGACCGACATGAGCCGCTTCTCTCTTGACCGGGCCGCCGGCTCGTAGGCCACGGGCCGCACCGGCGGGGGCGGAGACCAAACGGCGCGAGGCCCGCTGGTGGACGAGGGTGTCCTGGTCGTGACCCTCCGCGAGGGCCGCATCGCCGGGGCCGCCCTGGACGTGTATGACGTCGAGCCGCTGCCGCCGAACTCTCCCCTTCTGGCGCTGCAGAATGTCGTGCTGTCACCGCACGTGGGCTATGTCACGCGCGAGGCGTATGACCTGTTCTTCCGCCAGGTTGTCGAGACCATCGAAAGCTACCTGGACGGGAACCTCCCGCCCCGCACGCTGAACCCAGAGGCAATGGCGCGCCGGACGGGGGCGCGAAAGCTGGAAGACGAGAAAGGAGAACTTGACAGGAGCCCTGGGCACACATAGGCTTCCCTGCCGGACGTGCCAGGTCCTCTAAAAAACCGGGAGCGCGGAGGGCACCCGGTTGCTCGCCTGCCGTCGCACGGAGGGAACTGGTGGGGGTCGAGTTTCGAGAGCGTCGCCAGGCACCCCGAATCGCAGTTGCCGGGCGGCTCGGCGGCCGAGCGCGCGCGATCCTGGACGCCCGCATTCTCGACATCAGCCTCAGCGGCGCCCGCATCGCGCACCTCAACCCCCTGCCCCCCGGAACCCCCTGCACCTTTGAACTGCCGCCCGGGATCGGGTCGGTGCTGCTCTCGGCTCGCGTTGTCCGGAGCGCGGTCATCGGCAGCGAGCAGACCCCGGAAAAGAGACGGCTCCTTCGGTACGAGAGCGGTCTCACGTTCGTCGGCCTCACGGAGGAGCAGCATGCCGCCCTGGCGAAGGCCCTGGAAAAGCTCACCCCGGGTGGTGGCCTGGGGAGCGGCCGGCTGTTCCTCTGAGGGCGTGTCCCTGGCGATCGTACTCACCCCGGCCCCCTGAAAGAATCAACACACGAGGACACGGTGTCCATGACCGTGACCCACAACGGCGTGGAGAGCGGCAACGGGGTCCTGAGCGTGGAGGAGGCGGTCCTCATGATTCGCCATTCCATGCTGGTTGTGGGCCTAGCGCTGGGCCTGGCAGCCTGTGCCCCTCTTGAGGCTCTGCAGAGATCGGAGGAACAGCGTTCGGTCTACCCGCCGGACGTCTTCGGCCATCGGGTTGCCACGTCTCACGTAGTTCTGTATTGGAATTGCAGTCGCCCTGAATCCAACGTGCAGCGTCTGGACGGCGTGGCGCAGAACCCATGGTCGCCGCAAGAGGTGCGGTTCCTGGAACTGGAGTTGGTGGGCGTGGATGCACGGGACCGCGCCATCTCCGAAACGAAGGGTGAGATCCCGGACTTCCTGCTCCGCACGAACCAGACCTCTCCATTCCATTTGGATCTGCGGACAGTTGGCGGCGAGGTGCGGTTTGACCTCTACTACCGGTACCGATTTCAAGATGGAGAGATGGAGGCCCTGCTGGCGGGGCCCCCCGTGAGAGGGCCACGCCTGCTCGCCCAGGTGAACCAGTTCCTGGCTCGGGATGTCTGTTCCGATACCCAACACCGGGCCCGATGATTTCGGTCCAGGGAGCCCGGCTGTTTGGCCCGGTCGTTCCGGCGGAAATGTCGGACCCGAGGGACCATTGGAAACGCAGAGGAACCACGGCAAGAAGACCCTCCAACAATTCATCCTGGAGGGGGAGTTGACGCTGATCACGCCAAATGGGCGGGAGGTGCTGAAGCCCGGTGCGGTTCGCTGGCTCCCGCCCCGGACGCCCCACGAAACCCGGAACGAGGGGGCCACCCCGGTAAAGATGTGGGCGCTCCTCCTCAAGCGGTGTAATTGATGCGTGCATCACGAGAACGAATTGCGAGGGTCGCGCTACAGGGCTCAGGGGCTTTCCCATCAACTGCAGGATTGCAAACACGGCAGGTGGAGGTGTCGGATGGCTGAGAGCATCGGTTTTCTCGGTCCTGGTCTCATGGGGAGAGGGGTTGTGAAGAACCTCCTGGGCAAAGGCTACAAGGTCATGGTCCATGCCCACCGGGAGGGGATGAAGCTGGACGATCTGGTTGGCGCGGGGGCCAAGGTGACGCGGTCCCTCACTGAAGTCGCGGAGAAGAATGGGACGATCATGCTCTGCGTGCCGTCTTCCAAAGAGGTCGAGGCGGCGATTCTCGGCGCCCCGGGCCTGTTGCAGGGCCTGGGGGAGGGCTCCGTGGTCATCGACTTGAGTACGAGCCTGCCGGCCTCCACGCGGATGCTGGCCGCGTGTCTGCGAGAGCGGAAGATCGACATGCTGGATGCCCCCATGACCGGGAACCCTTCCCACGCCAACGCCGGCGAGCTGAACCTCATGATCGGCGGCGACAAGGCCGTGTATGAGAAGTGCCTCCCGGTCTTCCGGGCCATCGCCAAGAATATCATCTACGTGGGCGCCACGGCGCACGGCAATATCGTGAAGCTGATCAATAACTTCCTGGCGCAACTGAGCAACGCGGGGATCGCCGAGGTGCTCCCCCTGGCCGCCAAGGCCGGCGTCGATCTGAAGGCCCTGTACGATGTCGTGCACGTGAGCGGCGGGAACAGCCGGGTCTTCGAGAGGTCGGTCCCGGCGATCTGCCGTCGTGATTTCACGGTCACGTTTCATTTGAAGCTGGCCCACAAGGACATGAGCTACATGAGCGCGGTGGGTCGCGAGTACAACGTCCCCCTCCCGATGGTCAACAGCCTGCTCAACGTGCTGGATGTGGCCAAGGCGAGCGGGCTGGGTGACGAGAATACCAGTGCTTTGGTGAAGCTGTGGGAGCGGGTGTCGCAGGTGGAGGTCCGAAAGGACGGTGTGGGGCAGTAAGATCGGGCGACCGGGCGATCTGGGCTCGGGCGCTTGAGTGTCGGATGTGTGAGGCGACTCCATGAACTCCGAGCCCTGGAAGCCGCATGGGATCGCGCTCCTGGACTACTTCCATGGGGACACCTCCGCACAGGTGGTGGTCCACGAGGACGACGGGGAGACAGAGGTCGTCCCGATCCACGTCTTCTTCCGGGGTCCCTCGGAGTTCTCGGCGCTGGAAGAGGCCGCCCTCGATCTCTGCCGGGGCCGGGTGCTGGACGCGGGCGCCGGGGCGGGCTGCCACGCCCTCGCGCTTCAGGAGCGGGACTTCCCGGTGTGCGCGATTGACATCGCTCCCGAGGCGGTCGAGGTCATGCAGAAACGCGGCGTCAAAGACGCTCGCTGCGCGGACCTCTTCCATTTTCGGGAGGAGCCGTTTGATACGCTCCTGATGATGATGAACGGGATCGGGGTGGTTGGCGACCTCGCCGGCCTGGATCGTTTCCTGGGGGATGCCCTGCGACTGCTGAAGGCCGACGGGCAGATCCTGCTGGACTCGTACGATCCCGACTGGACCGAGGATCTCGCGGAGGTGGCTGCTCTGAAAGCGCGCGTTCCCACGGCCCATTACATCGGCGAGATGCGGTTCCAGTTGGAGTACAAGGGGGAGAAAGGTCCTCCGCTGGCGTGGCTGTTCGTGGATTCGAAGGTCCTGGCTGAGCATGCCGGGAAAGCCGGCTGGTCGTGCGAGGTCATCTGGCAAGAGGAGGAGGGGCACTATCTGGCGCGTCTGACGCCCAGCAAATGACCAATGAACATGGGCGGACAGGCGGGCCTTGATGGCGGCCGCGTTGAGAAGGTAGGCGGCCGGATCCATCGGGGCCACGCCCAGAGCTTCGGCCACCTGCGGTTACGCAATGCCTTCAGGGGTAGAGGCCCCGCAGGCGGTGTCCTTCCGCCACCCGTTGCACGCCAATCATCAATGCGGCGGTTCGGAGGTCCGTCTTGTGTTTGTCCGCAGCGGCGTGGACGCGCCGGAAGGCCTGGCTCATGATCTCCCGCAGGCGCAGGTTAATCTCCCGCTCGGTCCAGAAGTAGAATTGCAGGTCCTGGACCCACTCGAAGTACGAAACCGTCACGCCGCCGGCGTTGGCCAGGATGTCCGGGATGACGAGGACGCCGCGCTCGCGCAGGATCGCGTCGGCCTCGGGCGTGGTGGGGGCGTTGGCCCCCTCCGCCAGGATCCGAGCGCGGATCTGATCCGCGTTCGCTTCGGTGACTTGGCCACCGACGGCCGCAGGAACCAGGATATCGCAGGGGAGGCCGAATAGCTCCGCGTTGGTGATCCGGTCGCCGACCGGGCATTCCTCCAGTCGCCCGCCGTCCGCCACATGGGCAGCCAGGCGCTCCAGGTCCAGGCCGTCGGCCTGGTGCCGTCCCCCGCGTGAGCCGGTCACCGCCACGATCCGGCAGCCCTCCTGGCTGAGTTGCTGCGCCACCGTCCGCCCCACGTTGCCGAACCCCTGAAGGGCGACGCGAGCGCCTTCCAGCGTGAGACCGAGGAGTTTGGCCGCCTCCACGGCCACGTAGTAGACGCCGCGCCCCGTGGCCTCCCGCCGCCCCAGGGAGCCCCCCAGGAGCAGCGGCTTCCCCGTGACCACGCCCGGCACCGTGACCCCACGCTGCATGCTGTACGTGTCCATCATCCAGGCCATGATCTGCTCGTCGGTGCCCATGTCGGGGGCGGGGATGTCCAGGTCGGGGCCGATGATCAGGAAGATCTCGGTGGTGTAGCGCCGGGTCATCCGCTCCAGCTCTCCACGGGACATGGCCCGAGGGTCGCACGGGATGCCGCCTTTGGCCCCGCCGTACGGCAGACCCATGAGGGCGCACTTCCAGGTCATCAGTATGGCGAGTGCCGTGATCTCGTCCAGCGTGACGTCGGGGTGGTACCGGACGCCTCCCTTGGCAGGACCCAGCGTGTTGTTGTGCTGGATGCGATAGCCGGTGAAGACGTGCAGGCGGCCATCATCCATGAGGGTGGGGACGGAGACGATGAGGGCACGATCGCACGCGACGAGGCGGCGGCGCATGCCGGCGTCGAGGCCGAGGCGCTCGGCCGCCGCCTCGAACTGGGTCAGGATGTGACGAAGGGAGTCGGCCGCGGCCATGGGTCAGGCTTCCGGATCCCGGGGAACCCCGGCGGCCCCCGCACCCTCGGCGCGAGCGGCGGCCTGGCGGGCCTCGTCGTAGATCACCTGGATGGGAACGCCCGTGGCCTGGGACGCCCGCCGGCAATCCTCGTATTCCGGCGAGAGGATCGTGATCCGGTCGCCGGACCAGCCGCGCTTGACCCGCACGGAACCGTGGGTCGTGCTCACGGTGATGAAGTCCCGGAACAGTTTCCATCGCGTGGCGGTGTGGGCCCGGACCCCGAAGGTGCTGCTGTGGGTCAGGATCAGGGCGGCAAACTGGTCGGCGACGGCCGGCTCCGCCAGGACCGTGAGTGTGGTGCCGGGCCGGGACTTCTTCATGATGACGGATGAGAGGAAGACATCCAGGGCCCCCGCCTCGAACAGGCGATCCAGGAGCGGTTCGAAGAACTGCGGGTTCATGTCGTCAATGGTCGCCTCCAAAACGGTCACCTGGTCGCGGTCCAGGTCGCCCGACAGCTCCCCGATGATCAGGCGGAGGAGGTTCGGCTGTTCCTTGAGGTCGTGGTGGCCCGCGCCATAGGCCACACGCCGGATGATCATGGCCGGCATGGGCCCGTAGGTCGCGGCGAGCGTGGTGAGGATGGCGGCCCCCGTGGGGGTGGTGAGTTCCAGGGCGATCTCGCTGCCATAGGCGGGAACCCCGGTGAGAAGGGCGGCCGTGCCTGGGGCCGGCACCGGCATCTTGCCGTGGGCCGCCTGGATGGACCCGCTGCCGAGGTTGATGGGCGAGACGTGGATCCGCGTGAGACCGAGCTGGCGAATCCCCCAGGCGGCGCCCACGACGTCCGCCAGGGCATCCAGCGCCCCCACCTCGTGGAAATGAATCCGATCGGGGGTGGTGCCGTGCGCGGAGGCCTCGGCCTCGGCCAGCCGGCGGAAGATACGTCTGGCGTCGGCGCGGGCGAGTTCCGGAAGGTCGGCGCGGTCCAGGATGGCCTCGATGTCCGGAAGCCGCCGGTGCGGGTGGCCCTGCTCCTCAGTCCGGACGTGAACCCGGGTCCCCACAAACGCACCGCGCTTCACCTGTTCGGCGGAAAGCTGGATGCCCGGCACGCCGAGGCCGGAGATGGCCGCCTGTAATCGCTCCAGCTCCAGGCCGGCATCCACCAGGGCGCCCAGGATCATGTCGCCGCTCACGCCGCTCCAGCAATCGAAGTAGCCGATGCGCATTCTCTACGCTCCTATCGTCCGCGCTTTCCTGTTTTTGGAGTATTGAGGCGGGTCCGTCGCCACCCAGCGGGTACCCGGCCATCGCTGTCGCCCATACTGTTGATCCGATGGGCAAGGACACCGGCGCCGAAGCCATTGTCGATGTTGACGACGGCCACGCCCGCGGCGCAGGAGTTCAGCATGGTGAGCAGCGCCGCCAGGCCCTGGAAACTCGCGCCGTAACCGACGCTGGTTGGCACTGCGATCACCGGTTTGTCCACCAGCCCGCCCACCACGGACGGTAGCACCCCGTCCATCCCGGCCACCACGACCAGGACGCGGGCGGCATCCATGGCCGCCCTGTTGTCCAGGATCCGATGGAGGCCCGCGACGCCTACGTCGTAGAGCGTCTCCACCCGGCTTCCCAAGATATCGGCGGTCACCGCGGCCTCCTCGGCCACGGGGATATCGGAGGTCCCGGCAGAAAGGACCAGAACCTGGCCGACGGGGGGAGCGGGATGGAGGGGCTTCACCACAATCGCACGGCTGAGAGGGTGATATGCCGCGCGGGGCGCCTTGGCCTTGATGGCGTTGAAGATCTCAGGGGAGGCGCGGGTCGCCAGGAGCATGCCGTGCCGCAGGAGGCTCCGCCGGGCAATCGTCGTGGCCTGTGAGACCGTCTTCCCCTCGCAGAAGATCACCTCGGGGAAGCCCTGCCGGATGGCCCGGTGATTGTCCATCCGAGCAAACCCGAGATCCTCGGAGGGAAAGTGGCGCAGTCGCTCCAGCGCCCTGACAACACTCAGGCTCCCTGTCCGAACTCGTGTCAGAAGGGTGAGGAGTTCTCTCCGGTCCATGCTCTCAGTCCCACGAGGGAGATCACCGGATCTTCAAACGCGCAAGGTGAAATTACCATGAAAAGCGACGAGGGGCCAATCCCTTTTGATCAAAAGGTGACAGCCGCGTGCTCCCAAGGTATCCTGGCCTCGCACGGGCTGGCATCGAAGGCTGGCCACACGTCTTCCGGAGGCTGGCGGGGGGGGTAGCGCAGTATGGGGGAGCAGCCGGAGATTTCGAAGGGAGCCCCGCCTCTTGAAGTCCGGACGATGATCCGCCAGGGCCGGTGGCGCAAGCCCACAGCCGGCCTGGCGCCGGGCTACGTCCAGGCGAACCTGGTGGTCCTGCCCCGCGAGCTCGCCTACGATTTCCTCCTCTTTGCCCAGCGGAACCCCAAGCCCTGCCCGATCCTCGAGGTGACGGACGTGGGCTCGCCGGAGCCCATGCTCACGGCCCCGGGGGCGGACCTCCGGACCGACCTCCCCAAGTACCGCATCTACCGGGATGGGAAGTTCGTCCAGGAGGTGACGGACCTGCTGGGCGTCTGGACATCCGACCTTGTCGCGTTCCTCCTCGGTTGCAGCTTCACGTTCGAGACTGGGCTCCTCCAGGCCGGGATCCCCGTCCGCCACATCGAGGAGGGGAAGAATGTCTCCATGTTCATCACCTCGATCCCTTGCATGCCGGCCGGCGCCTTCAGCGGCCCGCTGGTGGTGACCATGCGACCCATCCCGGCATCCCTGGTTGCGCGGGCCGTCCAGATCAGCGGGCGATTTCCTGCGGTGCACGGGGCACCGGTGCACGTCGGAGACCCGGGCGCCCTGGGCATTCGCGACCTCTCGAAGCCGGACTTCGGCGACCCGGTGACGATCCGGCCCGGCGAGTTTCCCGTCTTCTGGGCCTGCGGCGTCACCCCCCAGGCCGTGGCCATGCAGGCCAAGCCGCCCCTCATGATCTCGCACGCCCCCGGCCACATGTTTGTCACCGACCTCCGCGACGAGGCACTTGCGGTGTATTGACCCCTCGAGAATTTCCCGAAGATTCCCCCGCCACTTCTCGCCGAATCAGTATTCGCTTGACAGCGCATCCCCCGGCTGGCGTATAGTTCGCTACATCTGTGCGTGGGCCGGTCCTGGGCTGAGCTCGTGACGTGAGTTCCTGACGCCCCCTGGGCTGCGCGGCCCAAAAGAAAATTCTTATCACGCCATCACCATCACGTATCACCTCCTCTCGGAGCAGATTTTCGCCCGTGTTGACGGTTTTGAGCCAGAGCCTTGCGGCTTCGATGCCTAGCATCGAGAGGAATGCCCTGGCGGTCTTTGCGTAGAGTGTCGCGATGCGGCGGAATTGTTTCAGGTTGACGCATCGCTCGATGCGATTGCGCCGCTTGGAAACATCGCGATCGTATTTGATTGGTGTTCTTCGGTTCGATCGTGACGGGATCACAGGCTCGATGTCTCGCGCCGTCGATGCGGTTCTTGTGACCGATGTGCGGCCATGCATAACCTCGATGGCTTCCAATTGAAGTCTACAGCCGGGGGGGGCGGATCATGAAAATCAGTCGTTTGCTTTACGTGATCGGTTTTGGCCTAGCGACCACTTCGCTGTCGAATGCTCAAGAAATAACGCTGCGCGCCAGCGGCACTTACGTCGCAGGGCATTCGGCGAGTATCTACATGGAGACGTTTAAGGCAGAGTTGGCGCGGCTCACCAAGGGAGCGGTGCGAGTCGATCTTTTCCCCGGCAGCCAACTTGGCGGTAATATCGAACAGGTCGATCAAGTTCGAACTGGGCAAATTCCGATCATCTGGGGCGCTCCCAACTTTTTCAGTAGTTTGCTTCCCGAGTTGGATGCTGCGACGTTACCTTTCGCGGTATCGAACGGTCGGCAAGCGCTTTGTCTCATCGATGGTGAACTCGGGCGCTACCTCAACCAAAAAATGGAGGGAAAAGGCCTCGTGGTTCTCGGCTGGGGGGTAAATGGCTTGCGACACGTGACCAACAATGTGCGGCCGATCAAGACCGTCGCGGACATGAAGGGCCTGAAGATTCGCGTACCGGCCAGCGAGACCTTCCTGGCAACCTTCCGCGCGTTGGGTTCAAACCCAACTCCGGTCGATATCAAAGAGCTCTATTCCGCCCTCCAGCAGGGTGTGGTCGATGGGCAAGAAAATCCCTACGGCAATATGGTGGCTCTAAAAATGTACGAAGTGCAAAAGCACCTCTCCAACACCGCCGAGTTCTTCGACTGGGCATTCTATCTGATGCATAAGCCGACATACGACGCGCTTAAGCCGGAATACCAAAAGGCCATACGCAGTGCGATGGATACAGCAATCGTCGGTCAGCGGGCGGCAGCAGAAAAGGATAATCTTGCCGGACTTGCAGAGCTGACCAAGCGCGGCATGCAATACTACGAGATTCCGAAGGCCGAACTCGTCAAATTCCGCGAGGCCGCTCGTCCGGTGTATGCCGAGATGCGAAAGCGACTAGGGGACAAGGTGATGGACCTCGCAGTGAAAGGCATTGAGGGGTGTCAGTAGGGAGTTGGAGTTAAGTGCCAATTCCGCACCGCCACTCGCCCATCCATGACAACTTTCGAAAGGAATTGGGCGACAAAGTCATGGACCTTGCGATGATGGGCAGTGAGAAGTGTCGGTAAGCAACACGACAGCTTCTCGGCAGAGCGAGCCTGATGCTCCCAATTCGTGGCTTGGAAAATACGATGCATTGGTTGAGGTGATCGACCGCGCCGCCGCGTTCGTTATTATCGTTCTGATGGCGGTCTTAACCGCTGTCGTGGTGCTTCAGGTGGTGTTCCGTTACGGATTCAATAGCTCGCTCGATTGGGGTTGGGAGGTACCCAGACTCTCCTTTATTTGTTTGGTTTTTCTGGCGATCCCGCTCGGCTTCAAGCGCGGCCTGCATGTCGGTGTTGACCTTTTCGTGAATCAGGTGCCCATCGATATTCAACGGGTGTTGCTGCGAGTCACGGCAGCGATGATGGCGGTACTGCTAGTGATCATCGCCTATTATGCCGCACGCTTGGCGCACTCCACTTGGGACCAGCGAACGCCAACCCTCAAGCTCAGCACCGGCACGTTCTATGTCGTGCTGATTGTTGGCAACTTCCATTCCGTACTGCATTTGATCCGGGTGGCATTGACTGGGACAGCACCCAAGCCGGAGTCCCTCTCGGAATGATCCTCGCAATCGCGATCGGCTTCGTCGTTTTGGGCGGGCTTGGTATGCCCCTCGCGTTTGCTATCGGTCTCAGCGCTCTCGCCGGCGCGGTTGTCGGAGACCTGCCGCTCAGCCTGCTGCCTGGGAAAATGGTGCATTCCATCGATTCATTCCCGCTCATGGCGATTCCACTATTCGCCTTGGCGGGCCAGCTTATGATCAACGGCCAGATCATGGATCGGCTGATTGATTTCGCGAATAGCATTGTCGGTCGGATTCGCGGTGGACTCGCCCATGTCACCGTCATCGCAGCGCTCATCCTCTCAGGCGTGTCGGGCACGGCGGTGGCCGACGCCACTGCGTTGGGGGGCACGATCGTTCCTGCTTTATCCAAGGCATATGGCAGGCCCTTTGCGGCCAGTGTTGTTGGAGCGGCTGCCAACCTCGGGCCGATCATCCCGCCAAGCGCCGCGTTCATTGTGTATGCCGTGATGGCTGGAAACGTATCGATCGGCGGACTGTTCATCTCGGGGATAGTGCCAGGAATTCTTCTTGCCTCGGGCTTGATGGCTATGTGCAGCTATCTCGCGCACCGCCGGAATTATCCCTATACGGGAGAGCCCATAGACCTGGGCAACATCTGGCTTCAAACGAAGCGTTCGTTCGTTGTGTTCATGATGCCGATTGTCGTGGTCGGTGGCATCACCGCAGGGGCCTTCACGGCTACCGAGGGTGCGGCAATCGGCGTCGTGTATGCACTGGTCGTCGGTTTTTTTATCACTCGGAAGCTTCGCGTGTCGCATCTTCCGGGGGCATTGCTTAACGCCGGAATTGTCACCGCAATTGTCGGAGCACTCATCGCCTTCGCCTCGATGGTGACCTACATTTTCAGCGTCGCGCTGCTGCCCCAGCAATTGACTGAACTGCTGCGAGGGCTGACGCAGAACCCTTACGCCTTTGTGTTGCTGGTGAACTTGCTGCTGCTGATCTGCGGCATGTTCATTGAAGCGAATGCCATCTTGGTGATGCTGGCACCGCTGCTGGCGCCAATGGCCAGTTCCTACGGGATCGATCCGATCTATTTTGGCTTTCTGTTCTCCATGAATGTCGTTTTGGGTGGCATTACTCCACCGGTCGGTATCATCCTGTTTGTTATGTCTGCAATGACCAGGGTGCCGATGACGACGCTGATCGCCAATATTTGGCCCTTCATCATCGTCAGCTATGGCGTGCTGTTCCTTGTTTCTTTTGTGCCCCCACTCGTTTTGTTCTTGCCGAAGGCGTTTGGCTGGTGAGCGCTATGGGCGAGCCGCATGTGATCCTGTCGAGTTACGATTCCGTCGCTCAAGAGGCGTTGAACGACTTCTGTTGGATCGAAAAAAGATGCTGACGCATCAGATCGCGGAGCAAACGAATGACTAAGAAGGTCGTAGTCACATGCGCGGTCAATGGCGGCGGCGATCCCAAGGCGAATCCGGCGATTCCAATCACGCCGAAGCAAATCGCCGAGGCCTCTGTTGAGGCGGCGCGGGCAGGAGCCGCGGTCGCGCATATTCACGTACGCGATCTCAAGACTGGTCACGGAAGCATGGATCTCGCGCTTTATCGCGAGGTTGTGGCGCGAATTCGCGAGACAGGAAGCGATGTGATCCTCAACCTGACAACCGGCCCCGGCGGCATCTTCTATCCCGGCGACCCCGATCCCTTGCATCCTGGACCTGGAACAAGTCTTACGACCACGGAGAACCGGATTGGACATGTCGAGGAGTTGAAACCGGAGATTTGCAGCCTGTCGATGGGCTCGAATAACAAAGGCGATCCCATCTACCTCAATCCGGAGAAGCACATCCGAGACTGTCTCATCCGGTTCCGAGCTGCCGGGGTGAAGCCGGAATTCGAGGTCTTTGAGACCGGGCACATCATGTATACCCGTGATCTGCAGGAAAAAGGCCTGATCGACTCGCCGCCGGTGATTCAGCTCTGTCTCGGATTGACCTGGTCCGCCCCGTCCACGCCGGAAACGCTGATGTGCATGAAATATCTGCTGCCGGCCGACGCGATATGGTTTGCCTTTGGCAAAGGGCTGGCGATGTTCCCGATGGCCGCTCTAACGGTCATGCTCGGCGGCCATATCCGTGTGGGTCTCGAAGACACCCCTTGGATCTCCGAGGGCAAGCTTGCTCCGAGCAATACGGCTCTGGTCGAAAAAGCAGTCAATCTCATGTCGATGTTGGACGCCGAGCCCGCAAGTCCTGCAGAAGCTCGCCGGATTCTCGCGTTGCCGGAACGCGCCACGAATTCGCCAGGCCGGGCGCCTTGAGAAGCGACGACGATAGATTACCAACCCTTGCGGAAGCGGCGGCGCAAATTGCCGGCCGGCGACTAACCTCTACTGAACTTACAAAACGCTGTCTCGATCGCATCGAGCACTACGATGGCAAGCTGCACAGTTTCATAACCTTGGCTCCCGAGCGCGCGCTCGAGGCCGCGGCGCGCGCCGACAGGGAGTTGCGCGACGGCAAGCGTACGGGGCCTCTGCACGGCATCCCTTATGCGGTCAAAGATGTCTATGACACCGCTGGATTGCTTACGACGGGCGGCTCTCGCGCATTCCTCGGCAACATTCCCCTTCGGGACGCGACGGCTGTAGCGCGCCTCAACGCTGCGGGCGCGGTGCTTCTTGGCAAGCTTGCAACGCACGAGCTCACTTATGGCGGAGTGGACAAAACATTGCCCTGGCCGCCGGCGCGCAACCCTTGGGCTCTGGACCGTGACCCGGGAGGCTCGAGCACCGGAGCGGGTGTGGCCGTGGCGGCCAGTTTCTGTCTCGCTGCGCTCGGAACCGATACCGGAGGCTCAATTCGTGTGCCGGCCGCTCTTTCCGGAATCGTAGGATTCAAGCCGACCTATGGGCGCGTCAGCCGTCATGGCGTGATGCTCAATTCCTTCACGTTGGATCATTGCGGCCCGATGACCTGGACGGTGGCCGATTGCGCGCTGCTGTTACAAGTCGTTTCAGGATACGACGCCAATGATCCAGCTTCGGCCGATCGGCCAGTTCCCGAATTTTCGGCCACCTTGGGCCGCGACATCAAGGGGATGCGGGTTGGCGTGGTCTCCCACTTCTGGCAACGCGATCTTCCCGCCGATGCGGCGGTGCACGACGGCATGGCAGCCGTCCTGGAAAAGCTGCGTGAGCTCGGGGCTGATCTGCGTGAAGCCGAACTCCGGCCGCTTGCCGATTACGCGGAACCGAAAGTGATCATTCAGACGCCGGAGATTTTCAGTCTCTATGGCGAGGATGCCCGCGATCGTCCGGAATTATTCGGGCCCAAATTCAGAAATCGCATCGCTCCTGGCGATCAGATCAAGGCCGTGGATTATGTGCGGGCGCAGCAGCGTCGGTCGGAGCTCATTCGCCACATGGGCAAGGTCATGTCGAAATTCGACGTGCTCGTGACGTCCGGGGCCTATCCCGCAGAGAAATTGGTGGATGTTGCCGCGCAATCGCGGCTCAACAAGACGGAGATCACGGTCCCATTCAGCGTGACGGGCTTTCCGGCCATCTCCATTTGTTCCGGCTTTACCGCTAACGGACTGCCGCTCTCGATGCAGATTATCGGCAGACCTTTCGACGAAGTCGCCGTGCTTCGCGTCGCTGATGCGTATGAACGCGCGACCCCCTGGCGATCGCATCACCCGCGGCTTTAAGACCCAGAGGTTGCCCGCACGCACCGGGTACGTGGCGCGCCACCGACTCGTTGCGTGTTGAAAGTCGCCGAAACCACCGTGACCGTGGTTTCGGCATCGATTTAGATTCCGAGTATCCGGGCGACGTTATCGCCGCTAGTCGACGTAAGCTATCGGGCCCCACTCCGCGTATTCAGCGCGAAACTTGCTATACGAATCCCAAATCTTCTTTTGTTCAGGATTTTCTCCAGAAGGCTGCGGCGATGCAGGTCAAGGCGCAGCTCCGTTCGCCACGCCTCGATGACCTCGGGCGGAAGGTTCTTCGGGGGGAACTCGGGGATCTTGCCGACCGGGAATTTCAAGGTGTCTTCCACAAGGCTGCCTCCAACTTTTCCCAGATGCCTTCCGGTGCATACTTCGTGCACAGGGAGTGCAGGTCGTCTTTGCTGATGCTTCCGGGGTTCGAGCGCACGAGTTCGACAATATCGGCAAAGTCCCCCGCCTCTCTCTGCGGGTTCGTTCGGATTGCATGCAGCCGACGTGAAGGCGCGAATGCTTTCCTCCTTGGATCTTGCCCTCCCTGGGGAAGCAGCCTCCCCCAAGCTTCTCCGCTTGACAAGACCGTGAAGAAGGAGACAGTCGTGATGCGGTCATCGCCTTCAGAAGCGTGAGGACGGGACGGCTCCGGAATGGCGGCCAACCCCACCTTGACTTGGTTGGGGGGGCCGGATACAATGCCGCCCGCTTCGGAATTTCGGCCAGTTACACTGGCGGCTTCTCCTTTGGGTGTGGCCTTTCTTAAGAATCGCGGAGCTGACAGGGGAGGGAACGAAGATGACAAGATCACGTTACGTGCGTTGGCTTCATCTGTTCCTGGCTGTGTTGATAGCCCTCCTCACCTTGGTGGGCACGCCTGCGGCCCAGACCAAAGAGGTCGTCATCGGCGTCCTGTATCCCATGACCGGGCCCGTGGCCCAGGTCGGGATCGACTCGGTCAATGCCCTGAAGGTGGCGCTGGACATCATCAACAACGACGTGAACATCAACCTGCCGCTGGGCAGAGGGGCGGGGCTGCCCAGGCTCGGCGGAGCCAAGGTCCGCATCGTGGTGGTGGACCACCAGGGGAAACCGGACATCGGCCTGGCCGAGGCGGAGCGCCTGATCACCCAGGAGAAGGTGCACGCCCTGTTCGGCGCCTACTTCTCCAGCGTGACCAACACGGCGAGTCAGGTGGCCGAGCGGATGGGGATCCCGTTCCTCAATGCCGAGTCCTCGTCCCCGGCCCTCACGGAGCGCGGCTTCAAGTGGTTCTTCCGGACCAGTCCGCACGACGGCCACTTCAGCCTGGCGATGTTCGACTTCATGCGGGACTTCGAGAAGAAGCGGGGCATCAAGTTCAAGAGCGTCGCCATCCTGAACGAGGACACGCAATTCGGCGCGGATAGCGCAAAGGTCCAGGACGAGCTGGCGAAGAAGTACGGCTACGAGGTGGTTGCCCGGCTCCCCTTCCGGACGGGGACGACCAGCCTGGACGCCGAGGTGGGACGCCTGAGGACGGCGAATGCCGACGTCGTGCTTCCCAGCCTCTACACCTCGGATGCCATCCTCCTGACCCGGACGGCCAGGAACCTGGACTATAACCCGAAGGTGATCATCGCCCAGAACGCGGGATACACCGATCCCAAGTTCGTGGCCGAGATGGGCAAGGAGGCGGAGGGGGCCATCACCCGGGCGCCGTTTGCCCTGGACATGTCGGCCAAGAAGCCGCTCATCCCGGTGATCAACGACATGTTCAAGAAGCTGAGCGGCGGCCGCGACCTCAGCGACGTCCCGGCCCGCGCCTTCACGGGCTTCCTGACCCTGGCGGATGCCATCAACCGGGCGGGGTCCACCGATCCCGGGGCGATCCAGAAGGCTCTGCGCGAGACCAACATCCCGGCCGATCAGCTCCTCATGCCGTGGACCGGCGTGAGGTTCGACGAGAAGGGGCAGAACGCCGGGGTGCGGGCCATCCTGCAGCAGCTTCAGGGGGGCACCTACCATACGATTTATCCGTTCGAGCTGGCGACCAAGGACGCGATGTATCCCATCCCTGCCTGGTCTCAACGGAAGTAGCCGGGAGGCTCATCCCCCCGGAGAAGGGCTGCGTCGCGTTCCGATCACCGAACCCCCTGATTGAACCAGGGGGTTCGGGCGATGCGCCTGACCCTCCGCCGGGGTAGACCCGGCGGACTCTGAGGGGGGCGAGGATCCGCACTGCTGCGGTCCCGCCCCCGTTTCACGTCTATGTTCACCATCCCGCCACCCGATATCTTGTTCCAGGGGATCCTGAGCGGGATCCTCATGGGGTTCGTGTACGCGCTCATCGCCGCGGGCCTGAGCCTGATCTTCGGCCTGATGGAGATCGTGAACTTCGCCCACGGCGAGTTCCTGATGCTCGCCATGTACACGACCTTCTGGATGTACGCGCTGTTCGCCCTGGATCCCCTCCTCAGCGTTCCGATCTCCGCGGGGGTGCTGTTCCTGTTTGGCTGGCTCACGTACCGGGGGATCATCCGCCGCATCCTGGGCGGCCCCATGCTGGCCCAGATCTTCGCCACCTTCGGCCTGGCCATCTTCCTGCGGGCGGGGGCGCAGTTTCTCTGGACGCCCGACTTCCGCCAGGTGACCAAGGCCTGGGTGCAGGGGCCGGTGCGGATCCTGGGGGTCTCGGTGGGGTTGCCCCAGGCGGTGGCCAGCATGGCCTGCCTGGTGGCCTTCGGCTTTCTGTACTGGTTCATCAGCCGGACGGAGACAGGGGTGGCTCTGGAGGCGACGGCGCAAGATCGCCAGGCGGCGGAGCTGATGGGGATCAACACGGAGCGGATGTTCGCCCTCGGGTGGGGGATCGGCGCCGCGTGCGTGGGGGTCGCGGGGGCCTTCCTGGCGAACTTCTTCTACGTGTTTCCGCACGTGGGCAGCCTCTTCGCCCTCATCGCCTATGTCACGGTGGCCCTGGGCGGCTTTGGGAGCATTCCAGGGTCGCTGGTGGCGGGCGTGATCATCGGCGTGATCGAAGTCCTGGGCGGCCTGCTCATCGCCCCGGCCTTCAAGTACGTCGCGGTCTTCGTGCTCTATCTTGTGGTGGTCCTGGTGCGACCGCAGGGCCTCTTCGGGAAGTTCTGATGGCGACGGTGGACGAGCCGAGAGCCGAGAGCCCTGCCCGCCGACGGCAGGCAGGCGGGCGAGAGCCGCGGAGGGGCCAGGCCTCTTCGCACTGTCCGATGGCGACGGGTGGGGTGGCGGCGCCGGCCGGCCGGAGGCGCCTGGCGGGGGTCCTGCTGCTCCTGCTCTGCCTGGCGGCCCTGGCCTTCCCCTGGGTCTTCCGGCTTCCTTATCACCGCGACCTCGTGATTCGGGTCTTCCTCTACGCCATGCTGGCTCAAGCCTGGAACATCCTGGCCGGCTACTGCGGGCAGATCTCGCTGGGGCACGCCGTCTTCTTCGGGACGGGCGCGTATGCCTCCACCATGCTTCAGATGCGATGGGGCTGGAATCCCTGGGTGGGCCTCGTGGCGGGGATCCCGGTGGCAGTGGCGCTGTCCCTGGCGATCGGCTCTCCCTGCTTCCGGCTCCGAGGACACTACTTCGCCATCGCCACCATCGCCATCGGGGAGATCGTCCAGACCCTGGCCATCAACTGGGACTTCATCGGGGGCGCCCGCGGCCTCACCCTGCCGTTCCAGAAGGATTCCCTGCTGGCCTTCCAGTTCCACACCAGCAAGTACCCGTACTATTACATCGTGCTGGCGCTTCTGATCCTGTGCCTGCTGGTGAGCTGGCGGATCGAGGGGACCCGCCTGGGGTATTACTTTCGGGCGATCCGGGAGGATCCCGAGGCCGCGCAGAGCGTCGGGATCCCCATCACCCGGTACAAGCTGATCGCCATGGCCATCTCGGCGGCGTTCGTCTCGGCCGGCGGGAGTTTTTACGCCCAGTACGTCCTCTACCTGGATCCGGACAGCGTCCTGCCGCTGTCCCTGTCCATCCTCATCTGCCTCCTGGCGGTGGTGGGGGGCGTGGGAACCCTGTGGGGGCCGCTCGTCGGAGCCGCACTCCTGATCCCGCTGTCGGAGTTCACCCGCATTCAGTTCGGCGGGACAGGCCGGGCCGTGGACCTCCTCATCTACGGCGCCCTGCTCACCCTTGTGGCGGTCTTCCAGCCGGCGGGGCTGGTGGGCCTCCTCCGGCGCTGGCAGAGGCGCTGATGGCGCTGCTCACGGTCGAAGGGATCACCAAGCGGTTCGGGGGCCTGGTGGCGAACCACAACATCAGCTTCGCCGTGGAGCAGGGGGAGATCGTGGGGCTCATCGGTCCCAACGGAGCCGGCAAGAGCACCCTCTTCGACGTGATCACGGGCTACTACCGGCCGGATGCGGGCGAGGTCCGGTTCGACAGGCACGGGCTGGTGGGCCGCCGGCCGGATCAGGTGAACCGGCTGGGGATCGGGCGGACGTTCCAGAAGCTCCGCCCGTTTCATGCCATGACGGTCCTGGAGAACGTCATGGTTGCCGCCATGCGGCACCAAGCGGATCCCTCCGCGGCCCGGCGCGAGGCGCTCTCCTACCTGGAGTTCGTGGAGCTCCTGGACAAGCGGGACAGCTACGCGCGCGACCTGAGCACGGGCCAGCGGAAGCGGCTGGAACTGGCCCGGGCCATGGCCACCCGCCCGCGCCTGCTCCTCCTGGACGAGGTGACGGGGGGCGTGGACCAGCGGACCATCCCAACGCTGGTGCAGCTCATCGGCCGGTTGCGGGAGCAGGGCCTGACCCTGGTGGTCATCGAGCACAACATGCGGGTCATCATGTCCATCTCCGACCGGATCGTCGCGTTGCACCTGGGTGAGGTCATCGCCGACGGTCCCCCCTCTGAGGTGGTGAAGGAGCGGCGGCTCATCGAGGCGTATCTGGGAGATGCCTTCGTCGTGCCCTCGGGCGAGCGGCTGCCTTCGGGCGAGTCGTCCCGGGGGAACGCTTAGCCCGGATTATTCGCGAACATGTTCGCGAATAATCGCGGGGAATGACCAAATCCCAATGGCCAATGACCAATTGCGGATGGCATTTCCGTGAAGCTCCGTGACGGCGCGCTGTGCGCGCCCACCATCATTGGTCATTGGAAATTGGTCATTGGTCATTTGATCCGGAGAATTCACCGGTCCGTTCGTGAATAATCCGGGTTAGGGACGGGCGTCGCGTGCTTCGGGTGCAGGACCTCGAGGTGAAGTACGGCGACTTCCAGGTCCTCTGGGGCGTCTCCCTGGAGGTCCACCAGGGAGAGATCGTGTGTCTCCTGGGCCCGAACGGCGCCGGCAAGAGCACCATCATCAATGCACTCTCCGGCTTGGTGAAACCCCTGGCGGGCCGCGTCGAGTTCTGCGGGGAACGGATCGACGGCCTGCCCACACACCAGATCGTGACCCGCGGGATCTCGCACGTGCTGGAACGGCGGCGCGTCTTTCCCTACCTGACGGTCGAGAAGAACCTGCTCCTGGGCAGCTACCAGGATCGGGCCCGCCCGAGGCGGGAGGAGAGTCTGGCCTGGGTCTTCAGCCTGTTCCCCGTCCTGCGGGAGCGGCGCCATCAACTGGCGCAGAGCCTCAGCGGGGGCGAGCAGCAGATGCTGGCCATCGGTCGGGGCCTCATGTCCCGGCCGAAGTTCCTGATGATTGACGAGCCGTTCCTGGGCCTGTCGCCCTTGGTGGTCACGGAGATCCTGGAGATCATCACGCAGATCAACACCGCCGGCGTCACCGTGCTGTTCATCGAGCAGAACGTCCAACTGGCCCTGGGCATCTCGCATCGCGGGTACGTCCTGGAAAGCGGCCGGATGGTCGTGTCGGGGGCGGCCAAGGAAGTACTCGAGTCGGATCTTGTGCGGAAGGTCTATCTGGGCATCTGAGGCTGATCGGAGGGCTCCTGGGCGATCGGCGGCCTCATGACGATGGAGTGATCCTATGATGCTCGATCTGAACTCCGACATGGGCGAATCCTTCGGTGCCTATACCATCGGCGCGGACGAAGAGGTGCTGCGCTGGGTGACGTCGGCGAACGTCGCCTGCGGCTGGCATGGGGGTGACCCGCATGTCATGCGCCGGACGATACAGCGGGCCAAGGAACTGGGCGTGCAGGTGGGGGCGCATCCGAGCTATCCCGACCGCCTGGGCTTCGGCCGTCGGGTGATGCACATTACCCGGGAGGAGGCGCGCGACTACGTCCTCTACCAGATCGGCGCCCTGCGCGCCTTCGCGGAGGCCCTGGGGGCACGGCTGCAGCACGTAAAGCCGCATGGGGCCATCTACAACGCTGCGGTCAGGGACCGGGAGTTGAGTCTGGGGATCGCCGAGGGCGTGGCCGACGCCGGCCGGGATCTCATCCTCGTGGGGTTGCCCGGCTCGGAGCTGGTCAAGGCGGGCACAGCGATCGGGCTGCGCGTGGCGCGCGAGGCCTTCGGCGATCGCGCCTACAACGAGGACGGGACGCTGGTCTCCCGGAAGATCGCGGGGTCGTTGATCACCGACCCGGACGCGGTGGCCGAGCGGATCCTGGGTTTCACGCGGGGAACGGTGAAGGCGATCACGGGGAAAGAGATCCGGATCGAGGCGGATACAGTCTGTCTGCACGGGGACACTCCGGGGGCGGCCGCCATCGCCCGGCGCGTGCGGGAGCGTTTGGAGGCTGCCGGCATCACGCCCAGGGCGATGGGGGAGTTCGTGCGATGAATGCACTCCGGATGGCTCCCGGATTCGTCCCGGGGGGAACCCGCATCCCAATGGATTCAGACCCGTGACGATTCGATTCCTGCCCGCGGGGGAGCGGGGGCTCGTGGTCGAGTTGGGCACCGAGGTCAGCCTCGAGATCAATGCCCAGGTCCGCGCGCTGGCCTTCGTGCTGGCGGCTCTGCGCATCCCGGGCCTGGTGGAGGTGGTGCCCACCTACCGGTCCATTGGCCTGGAGTATGACCCGCTGACCACCTCCTTCGACGAGGTCCTGCAGCGGGTCCGCGAAGTGGCGGCGCGCATTGACCCCGAGATCCTGCCGGTACCCAAGCTGATCCGTGTGCCGACGGTGTACGGGGGGATCTACGGGCCGGACCTGCCCTTCGTCGCAGAGCACGCTGGCCTCAGCGAGGCCGAGGTGATCCGCCTGCACACCCACCCAACATATCACGTGTACATGATCGGCTTCACGCCGGGCTATACGTACCTCGGCGGTCTGCCGGAACGACTGCACACGCCCCGGCTGGATTCGCCCCGCCTCAGGGTCCCGAAGGGCTCCGTGGGGATCGGCGGCAGCCAGACCGGCATCTATCCTGTCGAATCACCCGGCGGGTGGCGGATCATCGGCCGGACCTCCCTGACTCTGTTCGATCCCTCGGGCGAAATCCCCACGCTGATTCAGCCCGGAGACACGGTGCAGTTCGTGCCGATCACGGAGACTGAATACCTCGCGGCGAGCCGAGAGCCGAGAGCCGAGAGCCGAGACCGGCGAGCCGAGCACCGAGCACCGGGCGCCGGGCGCCGAGGGCGTAGGGACGAACGAAATCGATCAAGGCGGTACTCGGCTCTCAAGCCTCGGCTCTCAAGACTTGATAGAGGTGCTTCGCCCCGGGCTGCTGACCACGGTGCAGGACCGGGGGCGGGTCGGGTATCAGAAGTTCGGCGTCCCGGTGAGTGGCGCCGTGGACGAGATCGCCCTGCGGGTGGGAAACATCCTGGTCGGGAATCCCCAGGGCGCTGCGGCGATGGAGATCACGGCGCTGGGTCCAGAGCTCCGATTCCTGGCCGACGCGGTCGTGGCATTGACTGGGGCCGAGGTGGAGGCAGATCTGGACGGGAGATCCGTTCCCTGGTACCAATCGTTCCGGATCCGAGCCGGGCAGGCTCTGGATGTCCGGACCTGCACCCGCGGCCTTCGAGCGTACCTGGCGGTTGCGGGAGGCATCGACGTGCCGGTCCTCCTGGGCAGCCGGTCCACGTGCCTGGTGGCCGGCTTCGGCGGATTTCACGGCCGCGGGCTCGCGCCCAGCGACGTCCTGCGGGTCGGCGCGCCCTCCGCGCCGGCCGCCAATCTGAGCGGGCGGGAGGTTCCGGGCGAGTGGCGTCCGCGCCGCGAATCCAGGGCGACGGTGCGCGTGGTCCTGGGGCCACAGGATGACGCCTTCACCGAGGAGGGACGCCGCACGTTCCTGGAGTCCGGTTACCGGGTCAGCCCCCACGCGGACCGAATGGGCTGCCGGCTGGACGGCCCCGCGATCGCCCACCGGGCCTCGGCGGACATCATCTCGGATTGGATACCGCCGGGAGGGGTGCAGATCCCGGGAGATGGCAAGCCGATCGTCCTGCTGGCGGACCGGCAGACGACCGGTGGGTATCCCAAGATCGCCACGGTCATCGGGCCGGACATCCCCCTGGTCGCCCAGTCGCGGCCGGGGGACGCGCTGCGCTTCCGGGCCGTCTCCGTGAAGGAGGCCCAGGCCATCGCCCTTGAGATCGAGGCGGCCCTGGAGGACCTACCCGCGCGCCTCCTCATTGCCGAGCGCTGGACCTACGGCGCGGAACTGGGAGAAGTTCCCGGCGAGATCCCGATGGCCACGGCGGGCGATGTGCCGCGCGCCGTCCCGAGCCGCGTGAAGGAGGCCGCCGCCGTGTCCAGCCCACTCCCGGCGCAGGTGGTGAAGGTGCTGGGGTGCCCGGGGGATGTGATCGTGGCGGGGCAGCCGCTGGTCGTGCTCATGGCGATGAAGAAGGAGCACTCCGTCGTGGCCCCCCGGACCGGCCGCATCGCCGAGGTGCGCGTGCGCGAGGGGGATAGCGTGGCAGCGGGCGACCTCCTGGTGACGATCGAACCCGCCGCGAAAGCGGGGGGCCGGGTTCGCGGGGGCGAGGCATGAGTATCCTGGCGACGGTGCTCGAGCGATTGGACGCGGTGGCGGAGCGGCTGGGGCTGGAACCGCAGATCCACCAGCACCTCCGCCACCCGAAGCGATCCCTCATCGTGTCGGTCCCGATCCTGACGGACCCGGGCGAATTGGAAATCTTCACGGGATACCGGGTGCAGCACAGCATGACCCTGGGTCCCAGCAAGGGGGGCATCCGGTATCATCCCGACGTGGACCTGGACGAGGTCACGGCCCTGGCCATGCTCATGACGTGGAAGTGCGCCCTCATGAGCCTGCCCTTCGGGGGGGCCAAGGGGGGCGTCCGGTGCGACCCGTTGAAGCTCTCTCCCCGCGAGCTGGAGCGGCTGACGCGCCGGTACGCTTCCGAGATCTTCCTGTGCATCGGGCCGGACCGGGACATCCCGGCGCCGGATATGGGCACCAACGAGCAGATCATGGCCTGGATCATGGACACCTACAGCATGCAGCGGGGGGCCACGGTGCCGGGGGTCGTGACGAGCAAGCCGGTGCTCCTGGGAGGGTCCCTGGGCCGGGTCGAGGCCACGGGCCGGGGGGTCGCCTTCGCCACGGCGGAGGCCATGGCCCACCTCGGCCTGCCCCTCGCAGGAGCGCGGGTGGTCGTCCAGGGGTTCGGCAACGTCGGGTCGGTGGCGGCCGACCTGCTTTCCGAGATGGGCTGCCGGGTGGTGGCGGTGAGCGATGTCCACGGCGGCATCTACAATCCCGATGGCCTGGACATCCGGGCGCTCTTGGCCCTGGTCCGGGCGGGCAAAGCCGTCCGGGAGTACCCGGAAGGCGAGGCGATCACCAACGAGGAGCTGCTCGAGCTGCCCTGTGAGATCCTGGTCCCGGCGGCCCTGGGAGGACAGTTCACGGCGGCGAATGCCCCGGCCGTCCAGGCCCGCCTGATCGTGGAAGGGGCGAATGGGCCCACGACAGGCGAGGCGGACCGCGTCCTGCAGGAGCGGGGGGTCTTCATCGTGCCGGACATCCTGGCCAACGCCGGCGGCGTCATCGTCTCGTATTTCGAGTGGGTGCAGGATCTCCAGTTCTTCTTCTGGAAAGAAGACGAGGTAAATTCGCGGCTGCGTGATATACTCATTCGTGCCTTTCACCGGACGCTCGGAGTGGCGCGACGGGAGGGAGTAGACCTCCGGACTGCGGCCATGATGGAGGCGGTGAGCCGCGTGGCTCGGGCCACGAAACTCCGGGGAATCTATCCGTAGTGCGTGCAACGGATCCCCTCCCTGGGCCGGCGGTCCCCGCTGTCCGCCGCCTCGGCATCCCTCAGAGAGGATCGTCATGACATGCTCTGACGTTCGCAGTGCGCGCGTCCTCACCCTCGCCTTGGCGCTGAGCCTGCTGACCTCCTGCGGCCCCTCGGTGCTGCGGTCCCCGACCCCCCCCGGCCCGGGAGTGCCCCGGATCGCCAACCTCCGGTTCGAGCCCGATGTCATCAAGGCCGGGGAGACCACCCAGATGAGCTTCTACTTCGAGGTGGGGTCGGCCGACATCCAGGAGGCGTTCATCGTCGAGCGGGGGATCAGCCAGTTCCAGTTCTACCAGAGCCTCCAGGCCATCTCGGTTGACCTGCGGGGGTACGACGGGCAGGTGGCCGCGACGGTGGAGGTGCCCCTGCGCTGGTCGGCCGAGGGGGTGCGCTTCCTCGAGCTGTACGTCGTCACCAAGAAGGGCAATACCAGCAATCGCCTCCGGGCTCCCCTCACGGTCCGATGAGCCGGGGACACCGAATGCCGGCCGCGTCCGGCCTCGCCGAGCTCTTGGATCGCCTGATCACCCTCGAACCGCCCCGGAACGGCGTGGGACCCGGGGCCGTATCGCCGAGCGATCTGGATCGGCTGTACCGGGCGGCCCGGCATCAGGTGAAGCGCCCGTTGGCCGATGGGGCGGCCGACCTGCTCCTGCGCCGGGTGCGGGCGGGAGACCGGCTGCTCCTGACCACCGGGCTGGTGGCCCCCGGCATCCCCCGCGGCGAGACGGATGGGCCCGCAGGGGCCGTGGCCCTGGCCCGGGCGATGATCCTGGGCCGAAGGGTCCGCGTCGTCCTGGTGACCGAGGCCTCGGCCGTGCCCGTCCTGGAGGGCGCCGCCGACGCGCTTGCCGCCTCCGAGGGGGACCGGGCCCGCTGGCGCGCCGACCTCACGGTTCTGGCGTTCCCCAGCGACCCGCAGGCCGCGACCGTCGAGGCTCGCCGTCTCTGGAGAGCGCTGCAACCCTCCGCCCTGGTGAGCGTGGAGAAGCTTGGACCGAACGCGAAGGGCGTGATCCACAACATGCTGGGGCAGGACGTGACGGCCACGCAGGCGCGGACGGATCGGCTCTTCCCCCTGGCCCGGCGGGCGCGGGTCCTGACCGTCGGGATCGGGGATCGGGGGAACGAGATCGGGCTGGGCGGCCTCCTGCCACGGGCGGGGCGATGCGCCTGCCCCTGCGGGGGGAGCGTCGCCTGCGTCATCCGGGCCGAGGTCCCCGTGGTGGCCTTCAGCTCCAACTGGGGGGCCTACGGCGTGGCCGCGGCCATCGCGGTCCGCCTCGGCCAGCCTGGCCTGCTGCACCAGGCCAGCAGCGAGGCCCACATCCTTCGGCGCATGGTGCGGGCCGGGGCGGTGGACGGCATCACCCGGCGGCGCCCCCCCACAGTGGATGGGGGCGGCCTGCCGCTGCAGACGGCGATCGTGGGACTGCTCGGCGCGCTCGTCACGCCTGGTTTCGGCCCGCCCGGACGGAAGCACCCGCGTCGCACCCCGAAATAACGTGGGGAGCCCGGCCGCCCCTCGCCCGTAAGTTTCAGTGCGTCTTCGCGAGAGGACATGAGAGGAAACGGGAGGAGCATTGCATGCCTGAGCTGCGAAAGGATCCGGTCACCTCGCGCTGGGTGATCATCGCGACCGAGCGGGGGAAGCGCCCCTCGGATTTCGGCGCGGAGCCGGAGCGGAAACGCACCGGCTTCTGCCCGTTCTGCGCGGGGAATGAAGACAAGACCCCGCCCGAGGTCTTGGCCTACCGCACCGGCGGTGGGAATCCCAACGGGCCGGGCTGGCACGTGCGCGTCGTGCCGAACAAGTTTCCGGCGCTCCAGATCGAGGGGGAGCTGAACCGCCAGGGCGACGGGATGTACGACAAGATGACCGGAATCGGTGCCCACGAGGTGGTCATCGAGACGCCGGAGCACGGCGAGACGCTGGCCGGCATGTCGGAGCGGAGGGTGGAGGACGTTCTCTGGGCCTTCCGCGACCGGATCCTGGACCTGAAGAAGGACCAGCGCTTCCGCTACATCCTGGTCTTCAAGAACCACGGCGAGGCGGCCGGTGCCTCCCTGGAGCATCCCCACTCCCAGCTCATCGCCACCCCCATCATCCCCAAGCGGGTGCAGGAAGAGCTGGAGGGTGCCAAGGAGTACTACAACTACAAGGAGCGCTGCGTCTTCTGTGACATCATCCGGCAGGAGGTGAACCAGGGCGTCCGGCTGATCAGCGAGAATGAGGACTTCGTGGCCCTCGCGCCGTTCGCCGCCCGTTTCCCCTTCGAGACCTGGATCCTGCCCAAGACCCACGATCCCTTCTTCGAGGACGCGCAGAAGCACGAATACGTGAGCCTGTCGAAGATCACGCGGGAGCTCTTGCTCCGGATCGAGAAGGTCCTGACGAACCCGCCGTATAACCTCATGGTCCACAACTCTCCGCCCCGCGAGACCGATGGGCGTCACTACCACTGGCACATCGAGGTGTTGCCAAAGCTCACGCGCGTGGCCGGGTTCGAGTGGGGGAGTGGGTTTTATATCAATCCTACTCCGCCGGAGGAGGCTGCAAAATTCCTCCGCGATGCCAAGGTCTGATGTTCTCGTCCGGCGGATGGCCTCCTCCGCCGGAAGAGGCGGCGAAGTTCCTGCGGGATGCCAAGGTGTGATTCCCTCCTCCGGCGGACGGCCCACTCCGCCGGAAGAGGCGGCGAAATTTCTCCGGGATCCGTGACCATCCAGGGGTGCCTTCCCGAATCGGTCCATCCCGATCCTCCGGCACGGGCCGGAGGGACCCCCGAGGGCCTTCAGCAATGTTCCCCCACACGCCGGCCGAGCAGCGCCTGGAGGAGTTGTCGCTCCTCTACGAGGCATGGCGCGCCATCAGCGCCACGCTGGACCTCGGCCGGATCTCGGAGCTGATTGCCCGCACGGCAGCCACGACCCTCCGGGCTCGCACCGCCATCCTGCGGCTGGCCGACGGCGACACAGGCGGACTCCGGGTAGCCGCTCGCTTCGACGCGGATGGGGGAGCCCCCTGCGCCGCGGCCGACGGTCCGGTCGCGGAAGCCGTTCGGCGCGAGGCCGCGCCGGTCCTGCTGCCGGACCTCCGGCAGGACGCCCGCTTTGCTGCGCTGGTGGGCAGCGAGGGAGCCCCGGCACTGTGCGCGCCACTTGTCCACCAGGGAGGCGTCCTGGGAACGCTGGGGCTGTACGGCAGGGTGGGCGGCGCCCGCGGGGAGCCGGCGACGTTCGGAGAGGCGGACCTGCAGCTCCTCATGGCATTCAGCGCGCAGGCCGCCGTCGCGATCGAGAACGCGCGGCTCTTCGCGGCCACGGAGCAGCGGGCCACGGAGCTCAGCACCCTCCGGGAGATCGGGCAGGCCATCGCGGCCCGGCTGGAGCTGCCCGCCGTCCTGGAGGCGGTGGTGGCGGGGGCCCTGCAACTTCTGGGCAGCCAGTATGCCCAGATCCTCCTCTGGGATGAGGCCACCCAGACGCTCCGCTACGGGGCCGCCGTGGGCCCCGAGGCCGACCGGGTACGGGTCCAGGTCTTCGAATTGGGCCGAGGGATCAACGAAACGGTGGCCCTCACGCGTCAGCCCATGCTGCTGGATGATTACAAGGCCTCCCCCTATGCCCTGCCGGAATTCCCCGACATCGTGGCGACGATTACCACACCCGTGCTCTTCGGCGACCGGCTGCTGGGGGTTCTCCACTCCCACAGCTCCCAGCCCGGCAAGCGCTTCACGCCCGACGATCTCCGCCGCTTCCAGCTTCTCGCCACCCAGGCGGCCATCGCCATCGAGAACGCCCGGCTCTTCGAAGAGGCGCGGATGCGCAGCGCCCGACTGAACGCCCTGAGCGAGCTCAGCCGGACCGTGACCAGCTCCCTGGACCTCCAGCGGGTCTTCGACTACATCGTGCGGGCCGCGGTGCATCTTCTGGCTCTGGCGCTGGCCCGGGTGTACGTGTGGCAGGAGGCGACCGGCCTCCTCCACCTGCGGGCGAGCGCGGGGGCCCCGGACCTCCTCCCGTATCCGCGGGAGGCGTTCAAGCCCGGCGAAGGGGTGGTGGGGGCCGTGTTCAGCTCGCTCACGGCGATGACGATCACCGATGCCGGGGACGATCCTGCCTACGCGGAGCAGGCGTGGGCCCGGCAGGTCGGGGTGAAGAGCGTCGCGGTCATCCCGCTCCGCCTGGGGGAGCGGGCGGTGGGCGTGCTCAGCGTCTCGCGGCGCGCGCATCGGCCCTTCGATCCGGATGAGATCAGCCTGCTCACCTCGTTTGCCCAGCACGCCGCCATCGCCATCGAGAACGCTCGCCTGTTTCAGGAGAGCGAGCGGCTGGCCCAGGACAATTTGCTGCGCCTGCGGGAGATCTCGATCCTGAACGAGATCGGGATGGCCATGCAGGGGACCATGCACCTGGACGCGCTCCTGCAGGTGATCCTGACGGGCGTCACCTTCGGCGGGGGCCTGGGGTTCAACCGGGCCATCCTGCTCCTGGTGGACGAGTCGCGGCGCGTGCTGGAGGGCCGCATGGGGGTGGGCCCGAGCTCGGGCGAGGAGGCAGCCCGCGTCTGGGGCGCACTGGAGTCGCCCTCGCGGTCTCTGCGCGAGGTCATCGCCCTGCGGGCGGCACACCTCCTCCGCGAGGGGGCGGATGCCGCGTTCGACCAGATGGCACGGAGCCTGGTCGTCCCCCTGCGCCCCGACGCCGGAGTCCTGGCACTCACGGCGCTGGAGACCCGGCCGTTCCGGATCGCCGAGGCACGGCGTGACCCCCGGGTCCACCCGGAGTGGGAGGGCCGGCTGGACGTCGAGGAATTCGCCTGCGTCCCGCTGGTGGCCAAGGGGAAGGTGGTGGGCGTGATCGCCGTGGACAACAAGTTCAACGGAAAGCCGATCACCGACGAGGACCTGGAGCTCCTCTCGGTGTTCGCCACCCAGGCGGGATTGGCGGTGGAAAGCACCCGGCTGCACACCCACCTGGAGGAGGCCAGCCGGGAGGTCCAGCGGAGCCACCATCAGCTCCTCCACCAGGAGCGCCTGGCCGCCCTGGGCGAGATGGCGGCGCACGTCGTCCACGAGATCAGGAACCCCCTGGTCTCCATCGGGGGATTCGCGCGGCGGCTGGCCCGGCGCCTGGTGGGCCGGGAGCCCGAGGGGCAGTACGCCCAGATCATCGCCCGCGAGGTGGACCGGCTGGAGCGGATCGTCCGGGACGTCCAGGGGATGTCCCGCCAGGTCCGGCCGGCGCTGGTGGCGACCGACCTGCACACGCTCCTGCAGGACTGCCTGGTGCTGTTTGCAGAGCGCATCGCGGAGCAGCGCGTCCGGCTCCGGCTGGACCTGGACGAGAAGCCGCCGGTCCTGCCCCTGGATCCGGTGCAGCTGAAGCAGGCCATGGTGAACCTGCTGGCCAACGCGCTGGAAGTCATGGCCGACGGTGGGACGCTCACCATCGCCACGCGCGTCACGCGAGGCGAGGGGGGTCAATTGGTCGATCAGTCGATTGGTCTATTGGGGACGGAGGAGGAATCAGAACCTATCGTCGATCTCCCCAATCGACCAGTTGACGAGTTGACCGATCGACAGGTCCCGGAGGAGTGGGTGGAGCTGAGCGTGAGCGACACGGGCGGGGGCATCCCGCAGGAGATCCTGGACGAGGTCTTCAATCCGTTCTTCACCACCAAGGAGGCGGGGACGGGCCTGGGGCTCACGCTGGTCCGGCGGATTGTCCGGGCCCACGGGGGACGGGTGGAGGTGGAGAACCGGCCCGGCGAGGGTGTGACCTTCCGGCTCTGGCTCCCCATGGCGACGATCCCGCACGGCGGGGCGGTGGCGGCCTGACCCGGATTATTCGCGAACATGTTCGCGAATAATCGCGGGGAATGACCAAATCCCAATCCGCCGCGGGCGGAATGACCAATTGCGGATGGGAATTCCGTGAAGCCCCGTGACGGCTCGCCGTGCGCGCCCACCATCATTGGTCATTGAAAATTGGTCATTGGTCATTTGATCCGGAGAATTCACGAGTCCGTTCGTGAATCAGGGAGGCGACCCCATGAAAACCATCCTGGTGGTAGACGACGAGGAGGCCATCCGGCTCCTGTACCGCGAGGAGCTCTCTGAGGCTGGGTACCAGGTGCAGGTCGCGGCGAACGGCAGCGAGGCGCTCCGGATGGCGCAGCAGAGCCGGCCTGACCTCATGACCATCGATATCAAGATGCCGGGGATGGATGGGATCGAGCTGCTGCGGAAGGTTCGGGAGATCTACCGCGACCTGCCGATCATCATCTGCACCGCCTATGGCGATTTCAAGCGCGACTTCGGGACGTGGGCCAGCGACGCCTACCTGACCAAGTCCGCCGACCTGGCGGAGCTGAAGGACAAGATCCGGGAGCTTCTGGGTAGACCGTCGCATGGTGAAAAAACCAGCAGAGCGGGGTGAAGCTGCCTATGCAGGTGGCAGGCGCGAACCCCTCCGAGGCGGGTGAGGGAGTGGGGCGATCGGGCAAACCTCGTCGCGGCAAGCAGTTGGGTAACCCGCACCACTGGCCCATGCAAGTGGCTTTCTTGGCATAGGGTTTGCTCACACAACTCGCGGCGCTCCGGGCGTACAGGGCGGGAGGAGACACATGAAAAAAATCGAAGCCATCATCAAACCGTTCAAGCTGGACGAGGTGAAGAACGCCCTGGCCGAGATCGGCATCCAGGGGATCACGGTGAGCGAAGTGAAGGGCTTCGGCCGGCAGAAGGGTCACACGGAATTGTACCGGGGTGCGGAATACACGATTGATTTTCTGCCCAAGGTGAAGATCGAAATCGTGGTCCCGGACGACAAATGCGACAAGGTGGTGGAGACGATCCAGTCCTCGGCAAAGACCGGCCGGATCGGGGACGGCAAGATCTTCATCCTGCCCTGTGAAGAGGTCATCCGCATCCGCACCGGCGAGCGCGGTGAGGCGGCTATCTAGCCCGGATTATTCGCGAACATGTTCGCGAATAATCGCGGGGAATGACCAAATCCCAATGGCCAATGACCAATTGCGGATGGGAGTTCCGTGAAGCCCCGTGACGGCGCGCTGTGCGCGCCCACCATCATTGGTCATTGGAAATTGGTCATTGGTCATTTGATCCGGAGAATTCACGGGTCCGTTCGTGAATAATGCGGGCTAGGACCGGCCCGAGGGCTGACGTTCTCGGTTCTGGGACGACGGATCGGCAGCATTCCGAGACCCCGGCCTCCGGCCGTCGGCCGCAGGCCTCATGCGAGGAGCGAGGGACCATGACGCCGAAAGAAGTCGTGAAGTTTGCCAAGGATCAGGGCGCACGGATGGTGGATCTCAAGTTCATGGACTACCCCGGGATATGGCAGCACTTCACGGTGCCCATCTCCCAGCTCGAGGAGGGCTCCTTCGAAGAAGGGTACGGCTTCGACGGCAGCTCCATCCGCGGGTGGCAGGCCATTCATGCCAGCGACATGCTGGTGATCCCGGACGCCACCACGGCGGTCATGGACCCCTTTCCCGAGACCCCGACCCTCAGCCTCATCTGCAATATCGTGGACCCCATCACCAAGGAGAAGTACACCCGCGATCCCCGGAACATCTCCCAGAAGGCCGAGGCCTACCTGAAGTCCACGGGCATCGCCGACACGGTCTACTTCGGGCCCGAAGCGGAGTTCTTCATCTTCGACGACATCCGGTACGATTACCGGGAAAATTGCGGCTACTACTACATCGACTCGGTGGAGGGTCAGTGGAACACCGGGGCGATGGAGAAACCCAACCTGGGCTACAAGGCCCGCTACAAGGAGGGCTACTTCCCGGTCCCGCCCACCGACAGCATGGCCGACCTCCGGACCGAGATGGTGCTGACGATGGAGAAGGTCGGAATCGCCGTGGAGGCGCAGCACCACGAGGTGGCCACCGCCGGCCAGGCCGAGATTGACATGCGGTTCAACACGCTGACGCGGATCGCCGACAGTCTGATGTGGTACAAGTACATCATCAAGAACGTCGCCCGCAAGCACGGCAAGACCGTCACCCTCATGCCCAAGCCGCTGTTCAACGACAACGGCTCCGGCATGCACACGCACCAGAGCCTCTGGAAGGGGGGCCAGCCCCTGTTCGCCGGCAACGGCTACGCCGGGCTCTCGGACCTGGCACTCTGGTACATCGGGGGGATCCTCAAGCACGCCGCGGCCCTGTGCGCCCTGGTGGCCCCCACCACCAACTCTTACAAGCGGCTCGTCCCCGGCTTCGAGGCCCCCGTCAACCTGGCCTACTCCAGTCGGAACCGCAGCGCCGGCATCCGCATCCCCATGTACTCGCCGAACCCGAAGACCAAGCGGATCGAGGTGCGGTTTCCGGACAACACCTGCAACGGCTACCTGGGCTTCTCGGCCATGCTGATGGCCGGCCTGGACGGGATCCAGAACAAGATCGACCCCGGCTCCCCGCTGGACAAGGACATCTACGAGCTGGGTCCCGAAGAGCTGAAGAGTGTCCCGTCGGTGCCGGGCTCGCTGGAGGCCGCCCTGGAGGCCCTGGAGAACGACCACGAATTCATGTTGAAGGGGGACGTGTTCACCCAGGATGCGGTCGACACCTGGATCGACTACAAGCGGAAGAAAGAGGTGGATCCGATGCGCCTCCGCCCCCACCCCTACGAGTTCGTGCTGTACTACGACATCTAACCCGCATTATTCACGAACGGACCCGTGAATTCTCCGGCTCAAATGACCAATGACCAATTTCCA
>METI01000082.1 GCA_001771285.1 candidate division NC10 bacterium RIFCSPLOWO2_12_FULL_66_18 | reverse complement strand
CAGCAGTGTATCGCCGACAACTCCAGGATCTACCAGGAGCGGCGCGACGTCCTGGTGGGGGCGCTCCGGGAGATGGGATACCAGGTGGAGGCGCCGCGGGCGACCTTCTATTTGTGGATCCCCGTCCCCAAGGGGTTCACCTCCAAGAGCTTCAGCGTGGAGATCCTGGCGAAGGCCGGCATCGTGCTCACGCCGGGGAGCGGGTTCGGCGCGGCCGGGGAAGGCTACGTTCGGGCTGCCTTGACGGTCGGCGTGGACCGTATTCGCGAGGCAGTGGAGCGCATCCGGAAACTGGGAATCCGGGGCAATTGAGCCGCGAGCCGAGAGCCGCGAATTCCGTGGTTCGGGCCCCTAGCCCCCAACCCCCAGCCCCCAAGCCCTATGGCAGATCGCATCCTGATCCACGGCATCCAGTTCTACGGGCACCACGGGGTCCGCGAGGAAGAGCGAAAGCTCGGGCAGCGCTTTCTCGTGGACGTGGAGTTATGCCTGGACCTCAGTGGGGCAGGCCGCCAGGATGAGCTTGTCGCCACCGTGGATTACGAGCAAGTGCACGCACTCGTGGTGGAGGTCGGAACGCGCGAGCAGTTCAGGCTGCTGGAGGCCCTGGCAGAGCGGCTCGCCTCGGTCATTCTGGAGCGTTTCCCGGTCCGGCAGGTGACGGTTCGGGCCACGAAGCCGTCGCCGCCCATCCCCGGCGTTCTCGGTGGTGTGTCGGTGGAGATCACGCGAACGTGAAGGTCCAGGCATTCATCGGCATCGGCTCCAACCTGGGGGATCGCCTGGTGCATTGCCGGGCGGCCCTGGATCGGCTCGTCCTCCTGCCCGGCACCACGCTGAAACGGATCTCCCCCTTCTTCGAGTCGGAGCCGCAGGAGGGTGTCGAGGGCGGGCGCTTCCTGAATGCGGTGGCGGAGGTTGCCACGAGCCTCTCCCCCCGCGTGCTCCTCGGCCACCTGCAGGAAATCGAAGCGGCGCTGGGCCGGTCCCCGGATCATCTCCCGCGGACGGCGCGGACAATAGACCTGGATATTCTACTATATGGCGATACCGTCATGCACGAGCCCGACCTCACGATTCCTCACCCACGGATGGCCGCGCGGCGGTTTGTGCTGGCGCCTCTAGTGGCGCTGGCACCGGGGCTTCGCCATCCCGTGCTACAGATGACGACGACAGAGCTGCTCCAGCGTCTCGGCACGGAGCACCCGGCCGCCGTCTCAGGGATGCAGCGATGAAAGAGACCCCGGCGCCGCCTCGCTACATCGTGGTGGACGGTCCCATCGGGGTGGGGAAGACCAGCCTGGTGGATCTTTTGTCCGAGCGGCTGGGGGCGCGCAAGCACCTGGAGGTGGCCGAGGACAACCCCTTCCTCCCGAACTTCTACAAGGACTCCAGGCGCTACGCCTTCCAGACCCAGCTCTGGTTCCTGCTGAACCGCTTCCGCCAGCAGCAGGAGCTGGGCCAGTTCGATCTGTTCCGTCAGACCCTGGTCGCCGATTATCTGTTCGCCAAGGACAAGATCTTCGCCTACCTGACGCTGGAGGATCACGAGCTGGCCCTGTACGAGCGGGTCCACGCACTCCTCCAGGTCCGGGTGCCCACGCCGGACCTGGTGATCTTCCTGCAGGCCACCACCGACGCGCTCCTGCAGCGAATCGCGATCCGGGGCAAGGGCTACGAGCGGGAGATCGACCGGAAATACCTGGACGACCTGAACGCGGCCTACACGCACTTCTTCTTCCATTACACCGCGTCGCCGCTCCTGGTGGTGAATACCAGTGACATTGACTTCGTCAACCGCAGGGAGGACTTCGAGGACCTGATCGAGAAGATCGGGCAGACCCGCGCGGGGATGCACTACTACGTCCCGCTTGGATCCCGCAAGTAGCAGCGAAGGGACCGAGACGGATTCGGACCAAGGCAATTCGGCAATTGGGCAGTCTGGCACTCTGGGAACATGACACCCCTGATTGCCAGGTTGCCTGACTGCCCGGTTGCCATGCGGTCGCACCACCTGCCGGCCTGGAGGCACCGGAGCCAACCTGGGACCGGGAGCCTCGAGGGGGCCGGGGGGAGGGTGCGCCGGATTCATTGGCCTTCCGGATCGGTCCGGAAGGCCTTTGTGCTTTCCGGGGCCTGACCGGACGAGGAGGGGACCTCATGGCGCGAGACAAGGTGACGGTCCGGACGCTCCGCCGGATGGAGGAGCGCGGCGAGAAGATCACGATGCTCACCGCCTACGACTACCCCATGGCGCGCGCAGTGGACGACGCGGGCATTGACGTCATCCTCGTGGGAGATTCGCTGGGGATGGTGGTCCTGGGGCATCCGACGACACTGCCGGTGACCATGGACGACATGGTCCATCACTGCAAGGCGGTGGCGCGGGGCGTCTTGCGTGCCCTGCTGGTCGCCGACCTCCCGTTCATGTCGTACCAGGTGAGCCGCGAGGATGCCCTGCGGAATGCGGGTCGGCTGGTAAAGGAGAGTGGGGCCGAGGCGGTCAAGCTGGAGGGCGGACGGGAGATCCTGGGATCGGTCGAAGCCCTGGTGGCGGCCGGGATCCCGGTGATGGGGCACCTGGGGCTGACCCCGCAGGCCTACCATCGGATGGGCGGGTACCGGGTCCAGGCCCGGACCGCCGAGGAGGCCGACCGGCTCCTGAAGGACGCTGTGGCCCTGGAGCGCGCGGGGATATTTGCCCTGGTTCTGGAGGGGATTCCGGCCGCGGTGGCACGGGGCGTTACTCGGGAGCTGGCGGTGCCAACGATCGGCATCGGGGCCGGGCCGTTTTGCGACGGGCAGGTCCTGGTCACCCACGATATGCTGGGCCTCCAGACCGACCTGTCGCCCAAGTTCGTGAAACGGTACGCCCAGGCGCGCCAGCTCTTCATCGAGGCCATGCGGTGTTTCCGGGACGAGGTGCGCTCGGGGGCATTCCCTGGCCCTGAGCACAGCTACGACCTGGACCATCCTGCCGCCTCCACCTCGGGCTAAGGGTCCCGCTGCGCGCAGGCGGAATCGTTCAGCAGACATTGATGGAGGGCGGGATCATGGAGATCATCCAGAGCCCCCTGGAAATGCAGCGGCTCGCCGAGGACTATCGCCGCACCGGGAAGTCCATCGGCCTCGTTCCGACCATGGGGGCATTGCACGAAGGACATCTCAGTCTGCTCCGGCGATGCCGGGCCGAGAACGACGTGGTCATCATGAGCCTGTTCGTGAACCCGGCCCAGTTCAACCGGACGGACGACCTGGAGCGCTATCCGCGGGACCTCGAAGGGGACAGCCGGATGGCCCGCGAGACCGGGGCGGACGTCATCTTCGCCCCGACGGCGGAGGGGATGTACCCGGACGGGTACGTGACCTATCTCAACGTCGAGCGGATCACGGAGCGGTGGGAAGGGGCGTCGCGGCCCGGCCATTTCCGCGGCGTGGCCACGGTCTGCACCAAGCTGTTCACCATCTGCCGCCCCCACCGGGCCTATTTCGGCCAGAAGGACTATCAGCAATCGCTGGTGGTCCGGCGCCTGGCGGCCGATCTCAATCTCGGCCTCGAGATCGTCGTGTTGCCCACGGTCCGCGAGTCGGACGGACTGGCCCTCAGTTCCCGCAACGTCCTGCTCACGCCCGAAGAGCGACGCCAGGCAACGGTCCTGTCTCGGGCGCTCTTCCAGGCCCAGGCGGCCGTCCGGGGGGGAGAACGTGACGCGGGGCGGGTGCGTGCCGCGATCGAGGCGGAGATCCGGAGTGCGCAGCTAGCCGCCGTGGACTACGTCGGGGTGTGTGACCCGGAGACGCTGGAGCCGCTCGTGCGGGTCACCGGAAAGGCCGTTGCCGTGGTGGCGGCCAGCTTCGGTACGACGCGCCTCATTGACAACGCGATCCTGGATCCGTAGCCGCCGGCCCGATGAACCGCCAATCCGCCTTTGGCGGACAAGAACGCCAAGGTCAGAGAGGTCCCTTTCACAAGACAAAGAAGAGTTGAGAGAGGAGACGTGCACCGCCATGGCGCTTCCACCGATTGACGCCAGGAGCCACGCGGCCCGAGTTCAACGGGCCATGCGCGCGGCCGGCCTGGACGCCCTGATCCTCCACAAGGCGCAGAACATCGCCTACCTCTCCGGCTTCAACCCCATCATCCAGAGCCACCTGATGGCCTTGATCCTGCCGGCCGAGGGGGAGGGAACGCTGATCGTCCATGCCCTGCGGGAACGGCACGCCCGCACCGAGGCGGCGGTCTCTGACATCCGTCTCTACGGACGCTGGGGAAAGGCCCGCCCGATCGCCTCGAGCCTGTTCGAGGCCATCCGGATCGTCCTGGGGGAGCGGCACCTGGAGGCCGCCTGCCTCGGATTCGAGCGGGACCACCTGCCGGTCGGCCTGTACGAAGAGCTCCGGGCGGCCCTGCCCGGCTGCCGCCTGGTGGATGCCGGCTCCATCCTCACCCAGGCGCGGGCGGTGAAGTCGCCGGAAGAGCTGGCGCTCATCCGTGCGGCCGCCCGGCTGGCCGACCACGGGATGGAGGCCGTCCTCCGCACCCTCCCCGCCCGACCCCGCGAGCTTGACGTCGCGCAGCGCGCCGAGATCGCCATGCGGGAACTCTGGATGCGGGACTATGCGGGGGAGGAGATGGTGGATTTCGGCTCCACCGAAGGCGGGATCTTCAGCGCGCTCTGGTGCTATGTCCTGGCGGGCGATCATATGAACTGCTATGCTGACTGCGCGTCGGCGAGGCCGATCCGGGACGGCGACCTGGTGATGAGCGTCATCTGGACGGCCTGCCGTGGCTACCACGCCGAGAACGAGCGCACCGCCGGGGTGGGGCCGATGCGACCGGAGCAGCATCGCGCCTTCGACGTGGTGCTGGAGGCGCGGGAGGCGGCCCGGCCGGCCCTCCGGCCCGGCCAGACGTGCGCGGGCGTGTATGCCGCGGCCCGGGACGTGTTCGTGGCCCACGGGTTCGGCGACGCCTTGCCGGGGCGCATCGGGCACGGGATCGGTCTGGGGGCGCACGAGCCGCCGTCGCTGGGACCGGGGGACGACAGCGTGCTGGAACCGGGGATGGTCTTCAGCTTCGAGCCCGCCATCCGCATCGGCGAGCTCGGCGGCGTGCAGCATTCCGACACCGTCGTGATCACGGACGACGGATGCGAATTTCTGACGCACACAAAAGGCGGCCGCCTGCTTTTCCCGTAGCGTGAAGGAGAAGGAACCATGCAGCGAGGACGAACCGCGATTCTGGTCGTGCTCCTGGGGATGTGCCTCGGCCTCCCCTTGTCAGTCGAACCCGCGCAGGAGCCCGTGGTACGAATCTCCCAGGGGAACGATCTGGCCACCGGGGATCCGCACCAGACCGTGACGGTGACCGATTACAACGTCCTCTGGCACATCTATGACGCGCTCACCCGGCGGGACCCGGCCGGGGAATTCGCGCCCTGGCTCGCCACCAGTTGGAAGACCCTGAACGACACCACGTGGGAGTTCCGCCTCCGGCCGGGGGTGACGTTCGCCAACGGCGAGCCGTTCGACGCCTCGGCGGTCAAGTACAACCTCGAGCGGATCCTCGATCCCAGGGCGAACCTGCGGGTCGCCACCTGGCTGAAGCCGATCAGCCGGGTGGAGGTGGTGAATCCCAGCACCGTCCGGATCCACACCAAGGAGCCGTTCCCGACCCTGGTCCCCCAGCTCGCGACGATCTTCATGGTGCCGCCGAAGTACACGGCCGAGGATCCGGGGCGGCTGGCCCGCCAGCCTGTGGGGACCGGGCCCTATCGCCTGGTGGAGTGGATCAAGGACGATCACGTGACCCTGGAACGGCGGGCGGGGGCCTGGGGGAAGACGCCCGAGATCGGGACGGTGATCTTCCGCCCGATCCCGGAGGACGGGACGCGCATCGCGGCGCTCCTCACCGGAGAGGTAGATTTAATCACCAACGTTCCGCCCACGGACACCAAGCGGATCGCCGCGGCGTCCGGCAAGCGGGTGGCGGTCGTCCCCAGCAACCGCGGCATGCTGGTCCTGTTCAACGCCGAGAAGCCGCCCTTCAGCGACCGTCGGGTCCGGCAGGCGGTCAACTACGCCATCGACAAGGACGCCCTGGTCAAGAGCCTCTTCGAGGGCAAGACCACCCCCCTGGACGGGCAACTGGTGACGCCGGACTACGTCGGGTACAACCCGACCCTGAAACCGTATCCCTACGATCCGGCGAAGGCCCGGCAGCTCCTTGCCGAGGCGGGCTACCCCACCGGGTTCCAGACGAGCCTGGATTCCCCCAGCGGGCGCTATCTCCTGGACAAGGAGGTGGCCCAGGCTGTCGCCGGCCAGCTCACCCAGGTGGGCATCCGGAGCGAGTTCCACGCCCTGGAGTGGGGCGTGTACATGGCCAAGCTGACGAAGGCCCACCAACTGGCGCCCATGGCGCTCATCGGCTGGGCCTGGCCGACGTTCGACGCCGGGGGACTCCTGTCGCTGATCAAGGAGGGG
>METI01000081.1 GCA_001771285.1 candidate division NC10 bacterium RIFCSPLOWO2_12_FULL_66_18 | reverse complement strand
ACAGCTTCCGCATTTGGACGGTCGAGACCTCGATGCCCAGCGCGGCTAGGTCCCGCTCGATGAAGGTCCGGGTATAGGACTCCAGCCACATCCACCGGGCCCGGCCGTCCCGCTCCAGGTACGCATCCGGGAAGCCCCCCCGGAACCACAGAGTCATGAGCTCCCGGGGATTCCGTCGCCTGGCGACCTCGTCCCACCGGAAAGGCGCAAGGTCCAGGAAGGCCGTCCGGCCGGCCAAGGATTCGGAGATGTCTCGGATGAGCGAAGGGGAGGCGGAGCCGAGAAGCACGAAGCGCCCCTTTCGGGATCGCCGGGCGTCGATGACGCTCCGCAGGACCGGGAAGAATTCGGGGACGCGCTGTGCTTCATCGAAGATGACCTGGTCGCCCAGTTGGTGTAGGCGTGCCTCCGGGTCGGCAGCGAGCGGGGTGGCGTCGGACGGCCGCTCCAGGTCGAGGTAGGTCCATCCGGAAAGCGCCTGGCGAATGAACGTGGTCTTTCCGCACTGCCGGGGTCCCAACACCGTGACGGCAGGGAACTGGCGCAGCAGTCGCCGGAGCTGTGTCGCGTAGCGGCGCTCGATCATGCACGCATTATAGAAGCGAGACTTCTAATTTGCAAGCCCGACTTTTTGGGTGTGCCGACAGCAGGGAGATAGGGCGCCCCCCTTCCCCCTGGAGCCCGGCGCGGGCCCCTGCCGTCCTCCTCTGTCGGATTGGAATCAGGACGGCGAGGATGCCAGATCGAGCCATCACGCCAGGGCATGAGACAGACGGGGGAGCGATTCAGGAGGGACTCGGCGGAGGGATCGCATCCGGACAAGGAGCGATGCGTCCACATCGCCAGGAGGGAGCCGCCCGGACAAACAAGAAAACGGCCGGGACCCCCTGTAGCCCTGGCTGCGGCGCATCCTGGGTGGAGGTTGAATAACAGGGGCAAGGGGTCGTATGGAGGAGACACTTATAATTTTATGGACGTCCCCCCATCACGCGAAATGATAACGACTATGTGCCTGATCCACTCGTAGTACGCGGCTGAAGCAGGCGAACGATTTCGCTGAGCAGGACGTCGACCACTTGAGAAAAGTCCACTTGCACTCGCGTCGGAAGCACTTCACTTGATCGAATCTGAGTGTGCAAGTGTTGGTCCCCGATCCTTCGAGCGGCAGCGTCGAGTTGCTGCATACTGTCCTTGAATGAGCGCGACCCAGCGTAGTTGTTCGCGACCTCCGAAAACGAACGCACGCCAAAGATGGGCGGTACATGATCGATCAGTGCGCGAGTGAGGGCCGCGACAGCATGGTAGCATTGCGCGCGATAGCACTGATTAAGCTCCTCGCAAAGGGCAATCAGCTTACGTAGATCAAAGCTACTTGACTCAAGGCGGCGGAGATCGGCGATGCGCGATTCGTCGACGTAGACAAAAGCTGCAGGAGTAGATTCCGGCGGTGCCACCGTTGCCTCCTGTGGTTGCGGCGGCGCAGTCGTCCGAGGACTGGGGCCACGGGACGCCCGTCGATCTCGGACGAAGTCTCGCAAGGGAGTAAGGGCAGCGCCCGTTGGCGACTGGTCGGATAGAGTCCAGGCCGACCCCTCTTGAAGAGTGACCATCCTCAGGACATCAGCCACAGTTCGCTTCAAGCGCAGTAAGTCGGAGGTTCCAAGAACCCAATTTGGCAGGCTGAACTCCCAAGACGCTAGCGCGTGGGCGAAGAGATAACTCTCAACTTGGTCATCTGTCGCAGGCGGGCGGTCGTGCCAAGCCTGGAAGTGCGGGGAGAAACAGTCAATCGTCCGCACAGCATTGTCCGGCAGAACAAGGTCAAGCGGACCGCTCTCGTCTAAAGAATCTCCGATGGCTGCCTCAGCGAACATTCGGAAGATCGCCTGGCGGTCGCCAAGGGCCGGGAGTCCGAACGCCTCAGATCGAACCGCCATCACGGTGCCGCTAAATCGAACTACGAGCAGGCGCTGCTCACTGGTTGGTCCCGTCCTCGCCCTGAAGGCGAAGTCGAACGCGTCGCGATTCTGCGCTCGCTCGGTCCCGTCGAAGAGGTCAAGCCCCAGGGATGCATCTCGGACTGAGCTCGCGATGACAGTAGGCAGGGTCTTCAAGTGTAGCTCCTACGTCGGTGAGGTGCAACGCCCAAGCTCAGTTGCGGCGCGCCGACCCGCCACGCGCGAGGCGGCCACCCACATGTGCCAGGATCTCTCCAGGCATACAAACATGATGCTGGTCGCGCCGGCAACTGCAGCGATCGTTAGACACACAGCTTGGCTAACCGATCATTCCCGATCACGCCTCCGAATCTCCTCAGCGAGCTTGGCCCGCTCAGCCTGAGAGACGAGTACTCGCTCCGCCATCTCGCGCAAGTCCAGCTCCTTTGATGGTGCGTGGCGGTACTTGCGTGGTGACCACCACGGGAACGCTGCGACGAGTAACATCGGCTGCGTAAGGTTGACGCGGTGAGTTGCCTTCGCAACGAGGCTGTTGAACACCTCCGCGCAACTCCGGATCTCGCTCTCCATGGCTTTTCGGTGAGGTGAATCGGCAGAAACGGCGCGGAAGGCATCAACGGACCTCACGTAGATCTTCGGGAGTTCGCTCAGCTGCTTAAAATATCGGTAAAGGAAGATCACTTCACGCACTGTCTGGGAGGGTAGCTCGCCAACCCGCTCGGCCATCGCGTCGAAGACCATGGTCGAGAGCTCGAAGTCCGACGGCACGTTGTCCGGACGCGCGTGCAGCGCGGCGGCCGCGAGAAGTTCTAGATTGAGGGATACTTCAGCTGAGAGAACCTCGGCGACATTCCGCCGCTCCCGCATGGGCTTCAGCACGAGCTCCCACAGGAGCGTAGCGCCGGCGCCACCGAAGAGGCCAAGTAGGATTGCGGTCAAAGCCTACCTCGCGCGGAATGATTCCCTGCTTCAGTCTAACGCGGCCAACCTCTCGGGAGCCGCCGGGCTCGGGGCGATGGCGCCACCCGGGGTCACCCGACTGGACCGGAGCGACGGCCGCGCGCGTCGGCGCATCGGCCAGGTTTCAGCCGCGGCGGCTCATTGTCGCGCCCGCCGCCGTCGGCTGCAAACCGTGTTAGACGGCGCCTCACAACAAAGATCTCCGTATCGCGCCCAGAGATCTGATATCGTTCACTTCATCGGCCGCGGTTCCCGAACTCCTTCTGGACCTGTCTTATCGTGCGAGCCAATCCAACATCTTGAGCTGCTCGCCGAATCAGGCGTGTTACCGTCGTCGGATCATCCGAGGCCAATGTCTCGAGCGCATCGAACAGCACCGCCGCCTTGAATTCTTTCACAATCACAACGAGTAGCCGGAGACTGGCCGCCCCAACGTCGACGCTGTCGCCTCCGATGGTTGCAGAGTCGCCGGTCATGTTGAAGAGATCCCCAGGCACCTTAAGAACATGCTGCTTTGAGCCCCCGGGGAGGCGCTCTTCGAAGTGCTCAAGATGGTCACGGAAACCTGACATCTGGTCAAGGCGGGTGCGATATCGTCTGAGAACGATCTGCGCTTGCGGAAACCGGGTCACTCTGGCGACAAATCTCGCGAGTTTCGCAACTCTGGCCCAGCAAATCAGGTAGAAGTGAACGTCATGAAATAGGGTGCGACTGCGGCGTCCAACGGTCGGTTGCTTCCAGATCATTTTCTTGGCGCGGGCCATTCGCCGCTGCTGAACTTTCGCGGCAGCCAGTGTCGAGTCGATGCTGCCGAGAGCGATGCGGCAACCGAGTGACGCGGGCTCCTTTCTGGCGTTCAGTGCTGACAACAACGCACGGTCCGGATCCAGCTTTCCAAGGACCGCTGGCGGTGCCCCGGCGAGAAACGCTGGCGGCCTCGGAAATGCGGCTTTGCTACTCCTCATAGTTTGATCAACGCCGGCTGCCATTCTTGGTAACGCCGTCTAACGGGGCGGTTGAGGCGCGCTACTCAGCGCCGCCTCCAACCGGTGTTTCGCCGTCGACCGTTTCACCGAGAAACGTGATCCGCAGTTCATAGAATTCGCTTGGATCGCGGATAAGTCTGCTTCTTCCTGCGCACACCTGGCAGTCATCCTCGTAGACAATCGGGAGGTACGTGAATTCCACACCATGTGACCCGTCCAGTATGTCTTCGATTCCGCCCGTGTAATCTATGAGCGCTGTGCCGGCTTCAAATCCGGGAGCATGCATATCGAAATCCAGCCTCACTGGACCGCGGTAGGGAGCACGGCCGTCCATGGATCGGATTGCGGCATCACGCAGAGCCTTGAACCGATCATGGATCTTGTGCCGGACGTTGCGAATTGAGAAATGCTCGTCCTTGTAAGGAGGCAATCCATTCACTCGACAGGTAAGGGATTCTCCGGCCGAAGGCGCCAGCTTCGTTGGCAGAACACCCGGATCGTACGGTAAACAATTTCTCATGGTTTCGGCGAACTATTGAGTATATGGTCCGCGTAAGAACGAAACACCTGAGTCCCTGTCAGGATAACACGCACGTTCGTAAGCGGATGTCTTCGCACGCAAGTGGCGAATTCTTGGGCCTGTCGGTCGGTTGGCGTCATCACAGCGTACCCGCCGGGCTGCGAACGCTCCCGCCCCCCAGATACGAGGGGACAGCAGACTGAATAGGCTTTCCAATTTGGGCCGGAATTTAATCGCGCGCTTCCGGCGTCGCGGCCCCTCGGGATCTGCCACGCTGAGGGGCCGTGGTGGTCCGGATCAGGCATGAGTCCCGGCTGTTGCATCGTCGCTTGTACGATGACTTCCGCGGTCCCCTTTCCCGTCCAGTGCCACGGAAACCCTGGAGGGCGGGAAGACGATATCACTGCCGACGGCGAAGTCAAGAGCCTAGCCGAGAGCCGCGAGCCGAGACGGACCCGTCCATGGGTCAATTGGTCAGCGGTCAATTGGGGCGGGAGGAGAGCCGAGGTTCCAGGCGGCAGCGCCGAGCGCCTACCAGGTGGAATCGTGGCAAGGAGGGGACGCAAGCAGGGGACCAGGCACGGTTATCGCGGATATTTCGGAAGCAGCCCTGCCACATGCCCATCGCTTGAAGTTGCCTTCACGCTGCCAGGGATTTCGATCAGGACCTATGAGACGGAGCTGGGGATGCCATGGCGTTCTTGGCGCCTCGGCGGTTGGAATTCCGCACTGGGGTCAGGCGCCGGGCCGGAAGAGGGCCCGAAGGACGTGGCCAAGCAGCTCCGGATTCTCCGTGAACCGGCGCAGGCAGTAGGCGCGCCACTTCTCCCCGAAGGGCACGTAGATGCGCACCCGTTCGCCCTCGGCGCGGAGCCGCTGGCGCAGGTCCGGGCGCACCCCCAGGAGCATCTGGAATTCGTACCGGTCCCGGGGGAGCCCCAAGTGCCCCACCAGCCTGCGGGCCTCCTGGATCAGCCAGTCGTCGTGCGTGGCGATCCCCACGGGGCAGTCGGCCGCCAGCAGGATCTCCAGGCAGAGGCGCCCGTCCAGCTTCAACCCCATGTGGGTCGGCTTGACCGAGATGTTGCTCCGGAGCCCCTCGCTCTGGGATTACTCCCAGAAGCCCGATGATCGCTCGATTCAACGGCCCCAATTCCCGATCCCAACCTTTGGGGAAGCGGCCCATGGCATATGGCGTATTGCGTATGGTTCAAACGTGACCATGCGCCATGGGCCATAAGCCATACGCGTCGTTGGGGTGGGCGGAAACACGAAGGGCAGGCACCGTCCGGCGGGACGGCGTGCCTGCCCTCGAGGGGTGTTGGCCCTACAGCCCTTCGGGGAGCAGGGCCATTTTCGCCGGCTGGGTCGAAAGGCGGGACAGGACGTCCTCCAGGATCTGGTCGGGGTCAACCCCCTCCGCCTCGCCCTCGAAGGACAGGATCAACCGGTGCCGGAGCGCGGCGAGGGCCACCGCCCGCACGTCCTCGAAGCTCACGTTGAACCGCCCGTCCAGGAGGGCCTGCACCTTTCCGCCCAGGACCAGCGCCTGGGCGCCCCGCGGCGAGCTGCCGTACCGCACGAAGCGCCGGACCATGTCGGGGGCCGCGGGATGATCCGGCCGGGTGGCCAGAACGAGCTGGGTCACGTACTGCTTGACCGGCTCGGCGACGGGCACCTCCCGCACCAGCGCCTTCATGGCCTCCACCTCGGGGCCGTCCGTCACCTTCTGCACCAGCTCCGTCTGCGGCCGGGTGGTGCGCTCGACGATCTCCGTGAGTTCCGCGGCGCTCGGATACCGCACCTTGAGCTTCAGGAGGAACCGGTCCAGTTGCGCCTCCGGCAGGGGATAGGTCCCCTCCATCTCGATGGGGTTCTGGGTCGCCAGGACGAAGAACGGCGGCGCCAGGGCGTGATGGACGCCGCCCACCGTGACCGACAGCTCCTGCATGGCCTCCAAGAGGGCGGACTGGGTCTTCGGCGTCGCCCGATTGACCTCGTCCGCCAGGACGATCTGCCCGAAGAGCGCCCCGGCCTGGAAGGTGAAGTGGCGACCTCCCCCCGGCGCCTCCACCACGATGTTGGTCCCGATGATGTCGGCAGGCATCAGGTCCGGCGTGAACTGGATCCGGGAGAAGCGGAGGTCCAGGCTCTCCGACAGGGTCTTGACCAGCAGGGTCTTCCCCAGGCCCGGGACCCCCTCCAGCAGGGCGTGGCCCCCGGAAAACAGGCAGACCAGGACGCCACGGATGATCTCCTCGTGGCCCACCACCACCTTGGCGATCTCCCGCGTGAGCGACGTGAACACTTCGCGGAACTGTTGGGCTCGTTCTTCGGCGCGCATGTGGCCCCTCGTAGTTTGACTCAGGGTTCGTGGCTCGTCGTTCCTCGCGTCACGCATCACGTTTCACGATTCACGAATCGCGGCTCTCGGCTCGCGACTCTCGGCTCTCAGTTCGGTTTCTCTTCGCGGCGCAGCTTGTTCAGGTGCTTCCGGGCGATGTCCACCCAGTCCTTCTCCGACGGCAGCGTGGAGGCCAGCTCGATGTAGCGCTCCCACTGCTCGATGGCCTTCTTCGCGTCCACCTTCTCATATGCCAGGGCCAGCCCGTAGGTGGCGCCCGGGTGGCGGGGGTCGAGGGACAGGACGTGGCCGTAGCGGGCGATGGCGTCCTGGTACAGACCCTTCTCTTCGTAGATCTCGCCCAGGCTCAGGTGCGCCTCCAGGAACTTGGGATCCAGCTGGATGGCCCGTTGATACTCGGCCACGGACTCGTGATAGAGCTGCTTCTCGTTGTAGTAGATCTTGCCCAGGCCGAAGTGCACCCGCGCGTTCTCCGGTTCCAGCTGCAGCGCCTTCCGGTACTCGGCGATGGCCTCGTCGTACTGGCCCTTGGCCTGGCGGGCGTCCCCCAGCCCGACCAACGCCTCCGCATAGTCCGGCGACAGCTCCACGGCCTTCTGGTACGCCTGGATCGCCTGATCGTACAGGCGGCGCGGGCTGTTGACCAAGAGATCGCCCAGCCACTTGTAGGCGTCCACGAAGGTCGCATCCAACTGGATCGCCTTCCGGAACTCGCCCGAGGCCTTCCACCGGTTGTTGGTGGCGAAGAGCGAGATCCCCAGGCCGAAGTGGGCCAGGGCGAAGTTCTGGTCCGCTTCCAGACCCTTGCCGAAGAGCGCGATGGCCTGCTCGTGCCCCTCCCGGGTCCGGAGGCCCTGCTGCCACATGGCCCGGGCGTAGAGGGCGTAGGCCTCCAGCGAGCCGGTCTGCTTGGTGAAGGCCGCCTGCAGCCGCCGCTCATCGTGCGGGGTCACCCGCACCTGGAAATGCCGGAGGAGCTGCCGGGCGATCCGCCCCTGACCCGCCAGGAAGTCGCTCAGCGGGCCCACGGCCTCCTCGCCCATGATGACGTGGCCGACCTGCCCCCCGCCGTTGTCCGCGATCCGGGCCTGAACCCTCAGGATGTCGCCATCCAGGGCATAAGTCCCGGTCACGAGCCCCAGGACCTGGAGATCCCGCGCCAGTCGGAGCGCGGCCTCATCGGTCAGGACGTCCGCCACCGAGACGTTCACGCGCTGCCCTGACGCGACGATGCCCTCCGAATCCACCAGGCGTACCGCTCGGACCTGCCGCAGCCCGTGGCGGACCGCCTCGCTCAGCGCGTCGCCGAATCCTTCGGGCACGCCAGTCGCAGACCCCGTGAACGGGATCACCGCCAGCGGGATCCTGGGTGCCGCCGTCGGTGGCGGCGCATTCGGCGCCTGTCCGTTCGCCCGCCCGGCGAGTGCCGCCACCCACAGGGCGGCCATGATGAGCACGACCAAACGGGTCCCGCCCCACGTGCTTCTCGTGTTCATTGGTGTCACCCCATGTGGATTCACCCTCTGTTTGCCAATCGCCTTCCGCGCAGGTCATCCGGGGTCGGCCGGCGATGCCTCGTCGCTACAACCGCCGTCCGCGACCCCCGAACCGCGCAGCCACGTGTCCGGCAGCGTCCCCTTCCGTTCCTCCCGTCGCGCCGCCCGGACCGGTCGGGCGGGGCCCGCTCCGGGCAGAGAGACTGCGCCACAGGCGCCCCCGCAATTGGAGCCGCCGGATGGCCACGTCCGGCAGGAACAGGAGGAGGGCCAGGCCCAGCAGATACGGCCAGGCCTCGATCCAGACGCGGGCCTTCCGCCGGTTCTGGGTAAAGCTCTGCCCCGGCTGCGAAGGCGCGGCGCCGCCCGAGACGGTCGCCACGTCGCGGAGCAGCGGCTCGTTGACCGAGAGCGCCCGATGCTCCGGCGAGTAGGGGACCACCAGCGACGCCACCTCGGAGCCGACCATCTTCTGATCCTTCCGTTCCGCGACGCCCACCAGGTAGGCCCCCTGCTCCGCCGCCGGGAAGGCGCCGCGGTAGCGCCCGGGGCCCACCTGTACCAGCGGCAGCACCCCCTGCGTCTTGTCCGGGTAGACCACGCCGGCATTGGCCTCCAGGAAGTTCACGAACTCTCCCTTGGCGTCCACGGCCTCGAGCTGGACCTCGCCCCGCCCTCCCCGCTGGACGACCGACGTCACCACCTCGTTCCGCTGCGCCGTCCGGAGCGTCCAGCGGACCGTCTGGCCGAAGAGCTTGCTGAACTCGTCCCACTTCACCCAGAGAATGCCCCACTTGGCCTTGGCGTCGGAGGTGAAGGCCACCGTGCGCCCCAGGCCGTACCGCCAGGCCGCCAGGATCGGGTCCCGCTGGTGAGACATCAGGATCATGTCCGCCGTCGGCTTGGGCGTGGTGGACACGTATCCGCCCAGGGGCGGGACCTGGTCCCAGCGGACGTCCTGGGCGATCTCGTGGCCCGCGTGGCTGAGCACGGGGCGGAAGGGCTGCTCGATGATGGAGGCCTTGCTGGCCAGCTGCGTCTCCAGGGTGAGGATCCGGGGGATGCTGTAGACGTCCTCGGTGTAGTAGAAGCGACCCCGGCCCCAGCGGGAGAGGTCCGTCATGAAGCGGATGTCCGAGTCCTTGCCGATGGCCACGGAGGAGACGGTGATCTTGTCCTTCTGCATCCGGCGCACCAGGCCCGCGAAGTCCGCCACCGTCACCTCGCCGTCGGAGAGGACCAGGACGTGCCGCAGGAGCGCCTTCCGGTCGAAGATGGTCTGGTAGGCCTCCTTCAGGGGCGGGAACAGGTCGGTGCCCCCGCCCGCCTTGATGGTGGCGATCTCCTTGAGGATCCGGTCCTTGTCGTTGGCGAGGCCCATGGGCACGACCCAGCTCCAGGCGGTGTCGAAGGCGATGATCCCGACCTCGTTGCGCTCGTCCAAAAGCTCCACCACGAGCTGGGCGGCCTCCTTCGCCAGGTCCAGCTTGGAGAAGCGGGAGTCCACGCTGGTCTCCATGCTGCCGGACCGGTCGATGACCAGCACCACCGCCAGGGAGGGGATCTCCACCTTCTGCCGGGCCTCCATGGTCACGGGGAGGGCCTCCTCGACGGCCGTGCGGTAGTAGCCGCCCACGCCGAAGCTCTCCTCGCCGCCCAGCATGACCAGGCCACCCCCCTGGTCCCGGACGTAGTTGCGCAGCAGTTCCATCTGTGGCTTCGTCATGCGCAGGGCGGAGATGTTGCTCAGGATGATGGAGTCGTACCGGGTGAGGCCTTCCGTGGTGGTGGGCAGGGCCTCGGGCCCGACCATCTCCACCTGGAGGTTCTGCGTCCGTAGCGCGTTCAAGAGGTGCGCCCCCTGGTCCCGGTCCTTCTCCACGTACAGGACCTGCGGCCGGCCCCGGACCGCCACCAGCCCCACGCCCCGGTTGTTCTCCTCCACCACGTCATCGGGCGCCTCCAGGCGCGCCTGGAAGACGTGGAACCCGCCCTGGTCAATGGATTGCTGGTAGGCGAACACGTTCTTCCCCGGCGTGAGCTTGACGGGCTGGGCCCCCACGAACTCCCCATCCCGGTACAGGGAGATCCGGCCCGCGGTCTCCTTCGCGCTCCAGGCCACGACCCGGACCAGGAAGGATTCGCCGAACTTCACCTCCTGGGGAACCACCAGGCGCTCCACCAGGACCTCGCCTACGTATTCGTTCCGCAGGGGCACCACGTGGATGTCCACCCCCTCGGCCTGCGCCCGTTGGGCGGCCTCCCGCGCGTTCCCCTGGTTCTCGTTGCCGTCGGTCAGGAGGACGATCCGCTTCGCCCCCTCCCGGGGGAACGCTGCCAGGGCCAGCTTGATGGCCCCCCCGATGTCCGTGGCACGGGAATTGGCCACGCCGGGCGGCTTCTCCGGCAAGGGGCCGCTGCCCAGCGGGGCCTCCAGCACCGGGCTCCCCCCGAAGGCCACCACCCCGTATCGGTCCCGCTTGCCCGCGGCCTTGACCGCTTCCTCCACGTACTGTCGGGCCTTCACCCGGTTCTCCAGCGAGACGCTGTCCGAGGCGTCCAGCAGGAACAGGACGTTGAGCTGGTCGGTGGTATGGTGCAGCCCCGCCCCGAGGAGCCCCAGGATCAGGAGCAGGACCACGACGCCCCGGAGGACCACGGCGCCGAGCGGCCAGCTCCCCTGCGCCTGGCGGTGGTACAGGGCCCCCTCCAGGCAGAGCAGGAGCAGGCCCAAGAGGGCGAAGAGCCGCCAGAGCTCCTGGCGCGAGGGGAAGGCGGCGGCCTCGTCCTCGGGGGCTCCCTGGCCGGCCCGCTCCGGAAGGGCCTGGGCGCGGGGGGCGACGTTGGACTCCCCGTCCGAGAGCAGGTTCACGGCGAAGCGCTGCTCCCACGCCCCCGCCTTCAGGGTGTAGATGCCGGCGCGGGCGGTGTCGACGAAGCCCACCCGTCCGTCCGCGTCCGCCCGCAGCGTCCAGCTCTTGCCCGCGGGATCGGTGAGTGTGGCCTCGCGCATCCCTGCCGGCAGGCTGGCCGTCAGGGGCTGGCCCGCGCGCAGCTGCAGGCCCGCGTCTTCGATCTGGCTGGGGTACAGCCACCGGAGAGCATTGCTGACGAACAGGGGGAACGCCACGCGGAGGGGGAAATCGGTCCGGTACAGATCGAAGCCGACGAAGACCGCCTTCACCCGCCGTTCGTCCAGGGCGTAGATGAGCGGCGTGAGGTTGGACTCCACCAAGGCGCGGCCGCTCCCTACGGGGCGGACCCGCATGGCATCCTGGACCGCCACCCTGGAGAGGTCCAGGTAGCGCATCACGGGATGGGACCGGTCCCAGTCGATGATGGGCGGCTCGTCCACGCGACCGAGGAGTTCCAGCGGGATCCCCTCCGGGAGGGTGTTGATGAAGAGGTACCGCCCGGGGGGCACCGTCTTGGCCGGGACGCTGTCCAGGATCACCACGTCGTACTGGGCCGCCTGGGCCAGGGAATCTAGCGTCCCCACCTCCATCTGGATCTGGACGTCCGCCGTCAGCGCCTTCTCCAGGAAGGCGTTGCCTCCGCTGATCAGGAGCGCCCGGAGGGGGCGCGGAGGCGGGAGGACGGCCAGGGCCCGGTTGTCCACGTTGAGCTCGTCCAGGGCGTTGATCTCCGCCCGCAGGATCCCGCCGCCGTTGTGGGTGAACGGGATGACCAGGGAGCGCTTGACCTCTGGGCCCAGCGTGACGCGCTCCGCCTTCAGGAGCGTGCCCTCCAGCGTGAGGGTGAGGTCGAAGGTCGCGGCCTCGCTGCTGTAGTTCGCCACCGACAGGAAGGCCTGGTAATCATAGGCGCCGAAGTAGGTCTTGCGCGTCTCGAAGGCGGTGATGCCGAGGTTCTTGCCGCGCTGGGCGAACCGATGCCAGCGGATGGCCGCCCCGCCCATGTCCGGCAGGCTCGGCGCGTCGAAGGCCCCATCGGTGAAGGCGTGGATCACGGCCGGCCGGCCGCCCTGCTGCAGATTGGCCTGGGCCAGGCGGAAGGCCCCGGACAGCTCCCCCTCCACGTCCAGCGGCTCGAGGGCCTGGATGGCCTGCCGCAGCACCCGCTGTTCCTCGGTGAAAGGAACCAGCACCCGGGGCTCGTGCCCGGAGACGATGACCATGGCCTGCTGGCCGGGGCGCAACTGTTCCAGCTCGGCCAGGGCGGCGTGTTTCGCCGCGGTGAAGCGCGACCCCGGCAGGTCCCGGGCCTGCATACTGGCCGAGACATCCAGGATGAAGACGTTCCGCTCGTAGCCCGTGGCCAGGACTGTCCGCGCCGGCCTGGCCAGGGCGACCGCCAGGGCCAACAGCGCCAGGATCTGGAGCAGGAGCAAGAGGTTTGGCTTCAGGCGGCGGAAGGGGGCACTGGCCTGCTGGTCCCGCAGGCTCTCCCCCCAGAGCAGCGTGCTGCTGACCACCGCCTGCTGCCGGCGGATCTTCAGCAGGTGGAACAGGATGACCACCGGGATCGTGAGGAGCAGCAGGAATGCGGCCGGGTTGAGGAAGGTCATCGCAGGAATCCGCCCCGCCGCAGGTGCCGGAGGATCAGGTCCTGAAACGGCACCGCGGTGCTGGTGCGCAGGTAGTCCACGCGGTGGCGGGCGCAGAACCGCTCGGCCTCGGCGAAGTGGCCGTGGAGGCGCGCCTGGTACCGTTCCAGCGCCCCGCGATCCACGCTGACCTCCCGACTGTCGCCCCCCTCCGCATCCACGAGCGTCAAATCGCCCCGGAGTTGCGGGCGCAGCTCCTCCTCGCTCACCACGTGCAGCAGGAAGACCTCGTAGCGACGCTGCAGAAGCGCTTTCAGGCCGTCGGCGTAGCCGCCCGGATCCAGGAGGTCGGTCAGCACCACCACCACGCCCGGCACCCGGTTACGCAGGGCGTAATTCGCCAGGCAGCCGTTCAGATTGGTGGGGCCCTTGGCCTCCACGCTGGACAGGAAATCTAGCAGCGGGAGGATCTGGCCGCGCCCCCGCCGCGGGCGCAGCATGCGGGTCAGCTCGCCCGCGAAGTGCGCCAGGGCCACCCGCTCCAGATTGCTGAGGCCGATGTACCCCAGCGCCGCCGCCACCTGCAGGGCATACTCCAGCTTCGGCGGCTGCCCGAACCCCATGGAGGCGCTGCCGTCCACCAGGAGGTGGAGGCACAGATCCTCCTCCTCCACGAACAGCTTGAGGAACAGCTTATCCAGCCGGCTGTAGATGTTCCAATCCACATAGCGGAGGTCGTCCCCCATCACGTAGGGGCGGTAGTCCTGGAACTCGACGCCCGCCCCTTTGCGGAGGCTGCGCCGTTCTCCCTTGGCCCGGCCCGTCACCACCTTGCGGGAGACGATGGACAGGGAATCCAGCCGCTTCAGGAACTCCTGGTCAAAGATTCGTTGCGCCATCGGTCACCTGGGGCGTGATGCGTGAGGACGTGATGCGTGACGCGTGAAACGTGAACGGCGCTGAGGCAAGGGGGTCATCGGTTCTCCAGGGAGCGGAAGTACTCCTTGACCTGCTCCCGGTAGTTGAAGGGGATCGGCTCCTTGGTCAGGGCCTCCTCCATCATCTTCCGGTATTGCGAGAACACGTCCATGTACGGCAGGCGCGAGGGGTTCTCGGCTCCCGGCCCCGAGAGGTTCGTGTCGTAGGCCTCCATCTGGCCCTCCCGCAGATCGCCCTCCAGCGTGGAGCCCTGCTTCTCGCCACCGATCCGCGATGTGGGGTCGCCCCGGGTCTGGAGCGACTTGCCCTTCCCCGGCAACGAGCCGCCCGGGGACCCGTCTTCGCCCTGGTCGCTTTCCCCCTCGCCCCGATCCTGTCCCGATCCCGTCTGGCGGGACGGCCCCTGGCGGAGGTTGCGCCCCCGGCCCCGGGTCGCCTCGTCGCGGTCGCGAAGCCGATTCAGGGCGCGGGCCAGGGCATCCAGCATCTTGTCCGAAGAGCCGGCCCCCTGTCCCTCCATCTCGCTCATGAGGTCCTCGGGCAGCCCGCCGGCCCCGAACCGCTGGCCGCTCTGCCCCAGCTCGGACAGCAGGCGCTCGATCTGCTCCCACGTCAGGCCCTGCATCCGCCCCGCCTTGAGCTGCTCCTGCATCCGCCGGATCATCACTTGGTAGGGGCTCTGGGTGACGTCCCGGCTCAGGTCCGGGATGCTCTCGGGGCGTGCCAGGAGCTTCAGGCGCTCGTCCCCCTGCTTGATGAAGCTGCCGAAGTCCGGGCGCTGCTGGCTCATCTTGGTGTCCCGGAAGACCGCCGCCAGGTCCCCCGAGCGATCCCGCGAGGACAGGGGGCCGCGCTGCGCCTCGCGCTCGCGCGTCTTGGGGAAGAGTTCGTCGGGGACGGCCGGGGTCACCAGCTTCTGCTCGAGCGGTTTCTCCCGCCCCTGCTCCTCGTCCGCCTTGGTCGCCTGGGGGGTAGGCCCGCCGGCGCCGGCGGGCAGGCGCAAGGGCAGGGGGGGCAGCAGGAAGAGGGCCAGGACCAGGGCCGCCACGGGCGGGGCCCAGCGGGCTTCCGGGGGGAGCCGCACGGGGAACGCGCTCTCCGGGCGGATCTCCCGAAGGCGCGCCGCGGTCTCGGCAAGCTGGGCGCGGGCGAGATCGGGGGGATCGGTCAGGGCCAGGTGCTCCTGCGCGCTGGTCAGGCGCTCTTTCAGGTGCAACCGGCCATCCGCGAGGCGCGCCGCGTGCGCCAGGGGGAGCCGCGCTAGTAGGCCGTAGAAGAGTCCCAGGAGTGCCAGGCCGCCGGTCAGGCCCAGGGCTGCGAGAGGGCTGGCGACCGGGAAGAACCCTTTCAAGAGGAGGGGCGCAAGAGCGAGTGCCAGGCCCACCACCAGGAACCGGACGCTGGCGGAGAGGGCCCGAACCAGGCGCAGGCGACGCGAGAGGGAAGACAACGTCGCGCGAATGAGTTCGCGGTCATCCATCGGCAGGTCTCCTGCAATGAAAAACGGGAAACCGACAACTGACACCTCCAATGCAAAACTGACAACCGACAACTGACAGCCGAAAAATGGGTAAGTGCTGTTTTCGGTTGTCCGTGTTGAGTCCTCCGGTTCGTTGTCGGTTCTTCATTGTCCGTTGTCAGTTTGACATTTTGCATTGCCGCAGGATCGTCCCGCCCCCGACCACCAGGTCCGGGTCGTTCGCGTCGTAAAAGACCGCGGCTTGGCCCGGGGCCGCGGCTCGCTGGGGCTCGTCGAAGCAGAGGCGCACCCGGTCACCTGGCAGGGGAATCAGCGCGGCGGGCGCGGGCGCCTGGGCGTACCGGACCTTGGCCAGGACCCGCTGGGGCTCGGAGAGGCACTCGATGGCGATGAGATTCACCCGCTCCGCCTCCAGTTCCCGCGTCCACAGCTCCTGTTCGTCGCCGACGACCACCTCGTTTCGCGTGGGGTCCAGGTCGATCACGTACAGGGGCTGGCTGCTGGCGATCCCCAGGCCGCGCCGCTGCCCCACGGTGTAGAAGGCGATCCCCGGGTGCTGTCCGCGCACCGCGCCGGCCGTATCCCGGATCGTCCCGGGCTGGATGGCGGCGCCGACGCGCTCCCGGAGATATGCGCGGTAGTCCCGGGGCACGAAGCAGATCTCCTGGCTGTCCGGCTTGTCGGCCACCGTCAATCCCAACTCGGCCGCGATGCGGCGGGTTTCCTCCTTTCGCAGGTGCCCCACGGGAAAGAGCGCCGCCGCCAGTTGCTCCTGGGTCAGGGTGTAGAGGAAATAGCTCTGGTCCTTGCGCGGGTCCGCGGCGCGGCGAAGCCGGTAGCGCCCCGTGGCCGGGTCGCGCTCCACCCGAGCGTAGTGCCCGGTGGCCACCCGCGTGGCGCCCCAGCCCCGGGCCCGGGTGAAGAGCGAGCCGAACTTCAGCCGGGAGTTGCAGGGCACGCAGGGATTGGGTGTCTCCCCGTGGAGGTAGGCCTCGGTGAAGTACTGGATGACCTCGCGATCGAACTCCGCCTCGTAGTTGAGGACATAGTAGGGGATCGAGAGCGCCTGGGCCACGCTCCGCGCGTCCTCCACCGCCCCGGGCGAGCAGCAACTGTCGAACTGCTGCGAGAGGTCGGCCGGGCGCAGGCTGGACCAGGTCCGCAGGGTGATCCCGACGACCGGCAGGCCCTGCCGGGCGAGCAGCGCCGCCGCCACGGCGGAGTCCACGCCACCGCTCATGGCCACGACGATCGTCCCGTCTGCCTCGGCGCGAGGGATCACGTCCGCGCCTCTGCCGGGGCGCGGCCCGCGTTCACCCGGCGCATCCGTTCCACGATCGGTGGGAGGATCTCCAGCACGCGAGCGATCTCCTCCGGCGTCGTCCCCCGGCCCAGGGAGAACCGCACCGAGCTCTCCGCCCGTTCCCGCGGAAGACCCATGGCCGCGAGGACGTGCGACGGCTCCAGAGAGCCGGAGGAGCAGGCAGCGCCCGAAGAGATCCCCACGCCGGACAGATCCAGGGCCAGGATCAACGACTCCGCCTCCGCGCCGGCAAAGGCCAGGTTCGTCGTGTGGGGCAGCCGCTCGATCGCATGGCCGTTCCGCAGGACACCCCGGAGCGCCGACATCAGGCCGTGCTCCAGCCGGTCCCGGAGATCGGCCAGGCGCTTGGCCGCGGCCTCCTGATCCAGGAGGGCGAGCTCGGTCGCCCGGGCCAAGCCGACGGCGGCCGCCACGTTCTCCGTCCCCGCGCGGCGCGAGCGCTCCTGCGTCCCGCCGTGGATCAGGGCCTGCATCTGCGTCCCGCGCCGGATGCAGAGGGCGCCCACGCCCTTCGGCCCGTGAATCTTGTGGCCCGAGAGGGAGAGGAGGTCCACCTGGAGCGCCCCCACGTCCAGGGGAAGCTTGCCGAAGCTCTGCACGGCATCGGTGTGAAACGTCACCCCGCGCTCGCGGCAGATCCGCCCCACCCGGTCGATGGGGAACAGAACGCCGGTCTCGTTGTTCCCGTGCAGGAGGCTGACCAGGATGGTGTCCGGCCGGATGGCCCGCCGCACCTCGTCCGGGTCCAGGAGCCCCTGCCCGTCCACGGGGAGGCGGGTCACCGCGAAGCCGTGGCGCTGGAGGTGAGCGGCCGCGTGCAGGACGGCGTGGTGCTCCACGGCGGAGACGATCACGTGGCGGCCCCGCGTCTCCTGGGCGGCCGCCGCGCCCAGGAGGGCGAGATTGTCGGACTCGGTCCCCCCCGCGGTGAAGACCACGCTGTCCTTGTCCCCGGATCCCAGGGCCCGCGCCACAGTCGTCCGCGCCTGTTCCAGGGCCTGGCGGGCCTCCTGCCCCCAGGCGTGGAGCGAGCTGGGGTTGCCGAACCGTTCCGTGAGGAAGGGCAGCATGGCCGCCAGCACCTCGGGGTGCAGCGGCGTTGTGGCGTTGTGGTCCAGATAGACTCTCATCTCGTCGGCACCGGCCCGATCCGTCCGCGGTCAGCGGACGGCCGCGGGCAAAGGGGGGCGTGCGGGCAGGGAGGACCGGATGGCGGGCGGAACGCACCGGGGAGATCGAAACACAACGACGCTGAAGACAGCGCCTGGCACTCAGGGGGCTGGGGTCACGCCCGCTCGGCCGCCTGCAGGCCCTCCTCCTTCGGCTGGAGGCGGACGACCTTGCCCTCGTCCGGGCTGGCCATCTCACAGCTCCCGTTGAACAGGGCGCCTTCAGCCACCACCAAACAGGGGGTTCGGATCGTGCCGGTCACCCGGCTCGGCCGCAGGAGCTCCACGCGCTGCTTGGCGGTGATGTTCCCCTGCACCTGGCCGCTGACCACCAGGGTCCCGACCTCGATCTCGGCCTTCACCTGCCCAGGCTCGCCGATGATGAGCGCCTCCTCGCCGACGATCTCGCCTTCCAGTTGACCGTCAATGCGAACGGCGCCGGCGAAGCTCAGCACCCCCTTGAACTGGGTTCCCTCCCCGAGGAAGGCGCGGATCTCACCGAAGTCGGTCCCGACCCGCTCCTTGTCCCGCTTCAGCACGGTGGCCTCCAGGGGCATGATGAATGAGAAGGGGGTTGCGTCCGGGCGGAAACTGAAGCGACGTGCGACTGATGAGAACGCCCCGGACGACCGATGGCGCCAAACTAACAGAGGAGAATGGGGCTGTCAATTCGAAAGTCGGCGAACCCTGTCGACCAGCGCGCGCTTTCGGCGTCGCTCGCACGCTCCGGCGCGTTCACCTACGTCCCGACCACCGCCCCCGACACCAGCCCGCTGACCAGGTAACGCTTGAAGCAATAATAGAGGATGACCGGCGGAATCGCGTAGACCGTGGAGACTGCCATCAGCAGGTTCCAGGGGGCGTTGTCGGTGGTCAGGAAGTTCCCCATCGCCACAGGGATGGGGATGTTGTGTTCCCCGGTGAGCAGGAGCAGGGCATACAGGTATTCGTTCCAGGCATACAGGAAGGCGTATGTGCCGATGGCGATCAGCGGAGGCAAGATCAGGGGAAGGTAGAGATAGAAGAAGGTCGTGAGCGCCCCCGCCCCATCGATGGCCCCCGCCTCTTCGATCTCCGGAGGAAGCGTGCGTGCGTAGTCGGACAGCACCCAGAGCGCATAGGGGGAGGCGAACGTGACCATGGCCAGAACCAACGCAAGTTTCGTGTCAAGCAGGTCGTAATCCGCCATCATCTTGAAGAACGGGATGGACAGGAACGACGCCGGGATGATGTAGGTGAAGAGGGTCAGGCCCGAGACGAAGCGGCGAAACCGGAAGTGGATCCTGGCCATGGCAAACGAGCCCAGCGAGGCGATCACCATGACCGTCGCCATGGTCCAGATCGCCACGATGAGGCTCGTTCCAAGCTGTCGCCAGAAGTACCGGACGAAGGGGTTGTCCTGGCCCATCGTGTAGATGTAGCTCTTCAGGGTTGGATTATCGATGTACAGGCCGGGCCGGAACAAGTCGTTCGTCGGCGTGAGCGATAGCAGGACCATGTAGTAGACGGGGAAGAGCGTCCAGGCCAGAATCAGGACCGCCAGGCCGCTGAGGCCCGCCTGGACCAGGAATCGGTTCCGCTGGTGCCCGCTCGCGCTCATATCTTGACCCACCGCAACAGGAGGAAGATGAAGAACAGCGTCACCGGCAGGGCCACGGCGAAGGTGGCCATCCCCCACTCCAGCCGGCCCATGTGGAAGGTGTACCGGTACGCCAGGGTCGCGAGCACGTGGGTCGAGTCGCCTGGGGCCCCGCCGGCCAGCAGCCAGGGGACCGTGAAGTCCCCCAGCGTGAACACCATCGAGAGGAGCGTGCAGATGAGGTAGAGGTTTCGCAGCAGCGGGAAAGTGACGAAACGAAAATTCTGCACCGGCTGAGCCCCGTCAATGGCCGCCGCCTCGTACAGCTCGTGGGGGATGGCCCGCCGCCCCGCCAGGAAGATGATGGTCCAGAAGGGGAGATACTTCCAGATGTGGAAAACGATGATCGCCCCCAGTGCGGTGTCGTGCCGTGCCAGCCATGGGACGGACGGGAGGCCGAACTTCGTGAGGAGGTGGTTGAAGATTCCCCACTGAGAGTTGAGCATCCAGCGGAAGGAGAGGATCCCGGGGAGGGCCGGGATGGCCCAGGGGATGAGGAACAGGGCGCTCAGGACCCGGATCCACCGGTACGGGTAATCCAAGATCCCGGAGAGCAGCAAGGCCAGGAACAGCTTGACGTTTACCGCGACCCCGACGTACCAGATCGTATTCCAGACCGTCTGGCGAAAGGTGGGGTCCCCGAAGAGCGCCCGGTAGCTGTCCCGATCCAGGGCGTAGTAGATGCCGAAGGCCATCGGATAGATGACGAAGGCCCCGAAGAGCGCCAGCAGCGGCGCGCTGAACATGAAGCCGTGGAATGTCCGGTTGTGGAGCAGGCGGACCATCCTCTCCTCGCGGGTGGTGCGCACCAGAAACGCGAAGGGGGGCATTCACCCCCCTTCGCGCCGTGACATTCCCTGGCGTGCTACTTGTACCCGGCAAAGATCGCCTTCATTCGATCGATCGCCTCGTCGGCCGCTTTCTCGGGGGGCCACTTGTCGATCGCGATACGCGCCATCGCTTTGCCCCAGATGTTCTCGTCGTAAACCTGGGAGTTGGCCGGGTGCTTCCAGTGTTCGAAGGCCTTGTTGTCGCGGTCTTGGTAGATCGTGGTGGCCACCGGGACGTGGGGATCCTTTTGGCCCTTGGGTCCCCGGTGCCCCGCTCGCCAGAAGGGATCCTTCGCGACGTCGGTGAAGGCCGGGTACCAGCGGCCGTTGGCGGCCTTGACGTACTCCAGGAACCGCGCCGGCTCCAGGACGAAGCGCACGAAATCCTTGGCCAGCTTCTGGTTCTTGCTGTCCTTGGGGATGATCACCGTCTTCACCGCGCTCAGGTACCGCGCCTTCTTCCCGTCCGGCCCGGCCGGCCACTCGATGGTGGCCATGTTATCGAAGTAGTTGGTCTTCTGCGGATCGTCCTTGTTGAAGAACTGGGATGCCGGGATGCTCTGCGACGGGTTCGGCGTCATCACGATGCTCTTGTTGTGGAACCCGGCGTTGTTGTCGCCGTCCGACCAGTTGGTGGCATCCGGCGGGACATAGCCGGAGGTGAACAGCTCCCCGAACCACTTGAGCGTGTTGATGATGGCCTCACGGTTCTTCGGCTGGTCGGCGACCACCTTGCCGCCCTTGTCCAGCAGCTCGCCGTTGAACGAGAGCAGGGCCATGTCGAAGTTGTACAACGTGTCGCTGGCGCGGGTGGACATGGTCATCCCGATCCCGTACAGCTTGCCGTACTTGGCCGGGTCCTTCTTCCGCAGGGCGTCCTGGGCCTTCTTCCAGTAGCCCCAGTACTCGTCCCACTTCATCGGGATCTTGGCTGGATCGTCCTCCATCCCCACCTCTTTCAGCATATCCCGCCAGTAGTGGATGTGCATGGTCTGGGCTTCGATGGGGATGCCGTAGTATGCCCGCTTCTTGGTCTTGTTGTTGAAGACGTAGGCAACCTCGAGCATCTTCTCGTTGTACCGGGGCCTCAGCTCCTTGATCAGGTCGGACACGTCCGCAAGTTGATCGTTCCAGCCGTACTTCGGGATCACCTGCCAGTCGTTGAAGAAACAGAAGGCCACGTCCGGCACGCGGCGGGCGATGAGGGCCGCCGTGATCTTCTTCAGCAGGTCCTCCTGCGCGGTGAAGGAGAGGTCCACCTCAACCTTCTGCTTGGCCTCAAACTCCTTCACGATCTTCTGCATCGCGGCGTCTTCTTCGGGGTAGTAGCCCTTGTTCCACCACACGACCAGCTTCTCCCCCGCGGCCGCCGTCCCCGTGAGACCCGGCCCGATGAGGGCCAGCGCCAGGCACAGGGCGGCGATCCAGGGGACACGCCACAGCCACCGTCTTCTCGTTCCCATCGTTCTTCCTCCTTTCCTCGTCGGGGGGATGCAGCGGGCGTGAGTCCCGCGCGTTCCTTGAGGCCCATGGTGTCGCAGTGGCAGCGCGCGCGTCCCTGTCTGCTGCCACAATGTGAGGTAGCTAATACCAGGGGCCGGCGGCTTGTCAAGGGCAAAAGGGGGAAGGGGCGGGCGGCAAACAGCCTTGACTTCATCCGGGAAAGCCTGCTAACTTGCGCCGCATCCTTGCCGCCCGGCGCAGTCCTCGGCGTGCGGTCCCCCGGATGCCGGCCAGGTCTCGGAGGCCTTCATGCAATCCCTCGGCATCAACCCCAGCCGCCACGGGCTGGAGAACCACGGCATCCACAATGTCAACCAGGTCTTCTGGAACCTCGGCACCGCCGCCCTGGTGGAGAACGCGATCCGTCGCCGCGAGGGCTTGCTGGCGGCCGGGGGCGCCCTGGTGGTGCGGACGGGGCAGTACACCGGGCGCTCGCCCGACGACAAGTTCATCGTGCGGGAGCCCTCCACCCAGGACCGGATCTGGTGGGGGCCGGTCAACCGGCCCTTCGACCCGGCCCGCTTCGACGCCCTGTACGGGCGACTCCTGGCCTACCTGCAGGGGGGCGACCTCTACGTGCAGGACTGTTTCGCCGGCGCCGACCCCGCCCACCGGATCCCCATCCGGGTGATCACCGAGTACGCCTGGCACAACCTCTTCGCCCGCCAGCTCTTCGTGCGGGCCGACTGGACCAAGACGCAGGAGCACGTCCCCCGCTTCACCATCATCGACGTCCCCAAGTTCCACGCCTATCCCGACCTGGACGGGACACGGTCCGAGGCCTTCGTGGTCGTCCACTTCGCGCGGGGCTTGGTGATCATCGGCGGGACCAGCTATGCGGGCGAGATGAAGAAGTCCGTCTTCTCCCTCCTCAACTTCCTGCTGCCGCTGCGCCAGGTGCTCTCCATGCACTGTTCCGCCAACCTGGGCCCCCGGGGGGACGTGGCGCTGTTCTTCGGCCTCTCGGGGACCGGGAAGACCAGCCTGTCGGCGGACCCGAGCCGCCGGCTGGTCGGCGACGACGAGCACGGCTGGAGCGAGGGCGGGATCTTCAACTTCGAGGGGGGCTGCTACGCCAAGTGCATCCGCCTCTCCCGCGAGGACGAGCCGCAGATCTGGGGCGCTATCCATTTCGGGTCCGTGCTGGAGAACGTGACCATCGATCCGGAAACGCGGCTGCTCGACCTTCGCGACGACTCCCTGACGGAGAACACGCGGGCTGCCTATCCCTTGACCTTCATCCCGGATGCCGTCATCCCGGGAGTCGCGGGACATCCCAGCCACATCTTCTTTCTCGCCTGCGATGCCTTCGGCGTCCTGCCGCCCATCGCACGCCTGTCGCCGGAGCAGGCCATGTACCACTTTCTCTCGGGCTACACCGCGAAGGTCGCCGGCACCGAGCGAGGCATGGGGGCGGAGCCCAAGGCGACCTTCAGCACCTGCTTCGGGGCCCCGTTCCTGGTATTGCACCCGAGCGTCTACTCCGACATGCTGGGTGAGCAGATCGCGCGCCACCGGGTGCTGTGCTGGTTGGTGAACACCGGTTGGAGCGGGGGGCCGTACGGGGTGGGCCACCGGATCCAGCTGGTCCATACGCGCGCCATGCTCCGCGCCGCACTGGAGGGGCTTCTCACCGACGTCCCCGCCCGGCAGGACCCGGTTTTTGGGCTCCAGGTGCCGACCGTCTGCCCGGAGGTCCCCCCCGAGATGATGAACCCCCGCACCACGTGGCCGGATCAGGCCGCCTATGATGCTCAAGCCCGGGAACTGGCTCGGCTATTCCAGAAGAACTTCGAGCGGTTTGCCGAGGTCCCGCAAGCGATCCGCGATGCCGGGCCCCGGGTGGCTTGATTCCCCTCGCCGATCCTCCTCTTCTTCAGTCCTGCCATCGCCTTCGCAACGGAGCCCCCCGATCAGACGGAGCCAGGAGGAAAGAACGGAGATGCTTGACGCATCGCGTCAAGCGCTTCCATCGGGTGGGTCGCATCCGGATCTCGGGCGAGCCCGGCCAGGGCGCAGCCCGGCGTGTCCAGGAGACAGCGGGTCATCGCCGCGCGGGCCGTTGAGGGAATCCCGGCCCCGGGGAAGGTTGGGGAAAGGTCCGCCAGGGGGCCGGTGAGCCCGCCGTTCACCTATCCTCCACCCTTCCCGCGGAGAATCTCCAGCATCCGGCGGTATCCGGTGGGCCGGACCCGGACAGCGATGATGGCGGGTTGGGTGGTACCGACGGCATCCTTCAGGGCGGATCGCAGCTCTTCTTCGGTCTCCGCTTCGGTGCCCAAGGCGCCCAGGCTTTCCGCTAGCTTCGGGATGTCCATGGCCCCCAGCGAGACGCCGACCGGCGCATACCGCCTCTGCTCTTGCTGGATCCGGCTGAAACTCAAGGAAGCGTCCACAAAGACGATGGCCACCAGGGCGAGTCGCTGCCACGCCGCAATGGCCAGAGCGCCCACGCTCCGAAGGAACCCCCCATCTCCCAGGAAGGCCAGGACGGGGCGATCCGGGGCGACGAGCTTGGCGGCGATGGCGGCAGGAAGGGCGTACCCCGTGACAGCGAGGCCGCCGGGGCACAGGTATCCCTTCGGCTCGTAGGTCTCCCAGAACTCGGCAACTGCCAGGGCGTGGGTTCCAGAGTCGACCGTGGCCACCGTCTGCCGCGGGAACACCTCCCGCGCGATCTCCACCACCCGGTGCGGGGGGAGGCCGGCTCGCCCGCGCCCCGTGCCGGCCTCGGCCAGCAGGGATCGTGCGCGCGTCTTGAACTCGCCGCCCCGCCCCGCCCACTCCGCCAGGCCCCAGCCCCCGCCGGGGGGCAGGGCCTCTCTGAGGGCCTCGAGGGCGGCGGGGAGGTCGGCGATCACCTCGTGGGCCGCCTCGTATGGGCGGTGGCCGACCCGGTACTCGCCCAGTGCCACCACCGGCAGTCCAGCCTTCCAGGGCCGCGGGAGGAGCTCCACCGGATCCACCCCGACCGCCAGCACCCCGTCCGCCTTGGAGAGCAACTCCTCCTCCAGTCGGCCCCCAGCAAAGATCCCGGCTGCCAGGGGGTGATCCTCCGGAATCACGCCCTTGGCCCGGGAGGTGGTCAGGACCGGGGATCCCAGATGCTCCACCAATTCCTGGAGGGCGCGGGCTGGCCTCGCCCCGCGGCAGCCAAGGCCCGCGATGACGACGGCCCGGCCACGGCGCGCCAGAAGCCGGGCCGCAGCCCGGATCGCGCTCGGCGAGGGCTCGCTCGGGCGACTCCGGGCTGGCCGCGGGGCGTGCCGGCGTGCCGGCCTGTTCGCCTCGTCCGCGGGAAGATCGAGATGAACGGGCCCCCGCGGGGACGTGAGGGCCTCGTTCCAGGCCCACCGCAGCAGGCGCTCGGTCCGGGGGGCCGTGATCGTTGCGGCGTCCTTGACCGCGGCCCCCAGGAGCCGGCCGTGATCCAGGCCCTGCCGCGGGGCCAGGCGCAGGCTCGTCCGGGACGATCGCTCGGAGAGGACCAAGAGGGGCGCCCGGTCCAGGTAGGCTTGGGCCACTCCGCCGCCGGCGCTGGCGACGCCGGGCCCCATGGGGAGGAGGCACACTCCGGGCCGGTCCAGGAGGTCGCCCTCCGTGGCGGCCATGAGGGCCGCATCGGCCTCCTGGTGGACTAGGAGAAACTCGATCTGGCGCTGCCGGGCGGCCTCGATGACGTCGAGCGTGCTGCCGCCGCCCGGCATCCCGTAGATCCGGCGCACGCCGGCCCCGACCAGGAACGCCGCGATGGCTTCTGCGGTTGTCGCCATAAATCCTCCCGCCGGAGGGGGCCTGCCGGGCGTCCTCCGGGACCTTGGCGCAGGGAGATCCGCTCAGGCCGCCTTGGCGCAAATCTCCCCGAAGAGCCGGGCCTGCACCAGCATGAGGTAGAACCAGAGGAAAGGCCAGATCAGGCCGCCGAGATACGGGATCGCCGCGATCAGGCTGGCCAGGAGGTAGGAACCGATGCTCAGCAGATAGGTCGCCACGTACTCCGCCAGGACCGCGTTGATCCCCTCCCACAGGAGGGCCGGGTGGAAGGCGGCCTCGATCCGCCGCTCCGCCAGATACCGGGCCAGGGCCATGGGGAGGAAGAACAGCATGAACACCCCGGCGAGGACCCCCAGCACCATGAGGACCATCCCCAGGAACAGGAGGATCCCGCCTTTGACTAGGAGGCCCAGCCCCACCAGGAGCAGCAGCAGGGGAACCACGCCGTAGGCCAGGCAGACCGCGAAGGCCGCCAGCCCGTTGCGCAGCAGGGCGGGCCAGTTCTCCCACTCGGGCAGCGCCCCCACCTCCCACATGAGCGTCCCCCGGTACACCTGGAGGATGTACCCCAACGCGGGGAAGTTCAGCCCCACCACGAGCGGCGCAATCCCGAAGGCCGCCTCCTCGGAGGCCAGGTACGCGAGCCCCACGAAGATGAGTTCGAGGAGGAGGCCGGTGGCGCCGCCCATCAAGAGCTTCCGGGGCCAGTCCACCCCTGCCAGGGGAAAGCGGGCCGATGCCCTGATCCGGAGCTGCATGTCCTAGCGCGGCCCCGCGATGAGCTCCACGAGGCGCGTCAGGTCTTCGTCGGAGAAGAAGCTGATCTCCAGGCTGCCCGCCTTGCCGTTCCGCACGATGCGCACCTTGGTTCCCAGGGCCACCCGCAACTGGTCCTCGAGCGCGCGCAGGTTCGGGTCCCCGGTCTGAGGCCGACCGCCTGGGCCCCGCGTTCCGCGGCGCAGGCGGCGCACCAGCGCTTCCGTGGCCCGGACCGTGAGCCCGCGCTTGAGGATGAGGTCCCGCGCCTTCAACTGGTCCGCCGCCTTCTCCAGCCCGAGGAGGGCGCGGGCGTGCCCCTCGGACAGGACCCCCGCTGCCAGGTCCTCTCGCAGCCGCCGGGGGAGGCGCAGGAGGCGCAGGGCGTTGGCCACCGAGGAGCGGTCGCGCCCCAGCCGCTCCGCGACCTCCTCCTGGGTCAGGCCGAACTCCTCGGTCAGGCGCCGGTAGGCCTCGGCCGCCTCCACCGGGTTGAGATCCTCCCGCTGGAGGTTCTCCACCAGGGCCATCTCCAGCGCCTGGGCATTGCTCGCCTCTTTGATGACGGCGGGGATCCGGGTGAGCCCCGCCAGGCGCGCCGCCCGGACCCTCCGCTCCCCGGCGACAACTTGATAGCCGTGAGGGGCGCGGCGGACCACCACCGGAGTCAGCACCCCGTGGGCCCGAATGGTGGCTGCCAACTCCTCCAGGGCCGCCTGCTCGAAGTGCCGGCGCGGCTGCAGCGGGTTGCTTTCCAGTTCCGCCAGCGGGATCTCCAGGCTGGTCGCCCCGGACCCCTCGGCGCCGGGGATCAGGGCCGAGAGCCCCCTACCGAGCCCGCGTTTTTGCACCATCGATCACCTCCCGCGCCAAATTCAGGTACCCCTCGGCGCCGGGGCAGCGGATGTCGTACAGGATCACCGGCTGGCCGTGGCTGGGCGCCTCGCTCAGCCGGACGTTCCGGGGGATGACCGTGCGGAACACCCGGTCCGGGAAGTGCTGGCGGACCTCCCGGGCCACCTGCCCGGCCAGATTCACCCGCCCGTCATACATCGTGAGGAGAATGCCCTCGACCTCCAGGCGTGGGTTCAGGTTCTGCCGGCAGAGCCGGATCGTGTCCAGGATCTGCCCGAGCCCCTCCAGCGCGTAGTACTCGCACTGCAAGGGAATCACCACCGAGTCGGCCGCCACCAGGGCATTCAGCGTCAGGAATCCCAGGGCTGGGGGGCAATCGATCAGGATGTAGTCGTAGCGCGGGGCAATGGCCTGCAGCGCCCACTTCAGTCGCAGTTCCCGGTTGGGCAGGTCCACCAACTCCACCTCCGCGCCGACCAACTCGCGCCGGGCCGGGATCACCTGGAGGGCGGGCAGGGCCGTGGGCAGCGCCGCCTCGGTCGCCCGGGCCGTGCCCAGGAGCAGGTGGTAGGTGTGGATCTTGACCGCCCCCACGTCCACCCCCACGCCCGTGGTCGCGTTGGCCTGCGGGTCGGCGTCCACCAGCAGGGTGCGCCACTCGGCGGCCGCTAGGCAGGCGGCCAGATTGACGGCCGTGGTGGTCTTGCCCACGCCGCCCTTCTGGTTCGCGACCGCAATGATCTTGGCCACGCCCACCCTCCTGCCCGGATAGCCCTCGGCGAACCATAGCACACCGGGGGCCGGCGGGCCAGGGGGGGTAGCCTGTTTCACGTGAAACATTCCCCCCCGGCCCGCCCCTCGGCTCGCCGCATCGCGAGGACGCGGCGCCCCGGCCGCCCGAGGGCGGCGGGGAGGGGGAGCTCTCGAGCGAGCTCGAATCCGAGGTCGGCCAGCCGGTCCAGGGCGTCCGGGTCCAGGGGGCCGGGCCCGACCTGGAGCAGGAAGAGGCCCCCGGCCCCCAGAAACGGCCTGACCAGGCGCCCCTGCTCGGGGGGTGGGGCCACCGCGCGGGCGAGCGCCAGGTCATAGGCGCCCTGCTCCGTGGGATCTCCCGCCAGGGCTTCGGCGCGACGCTGGATGATCCGGACCTCCGCCAGCCGCAGGCTCCGGACCATGTGATGGAGGAACGAGGCCTTCTTGCGCGAGGCTTCCACCAGGGTGAAGGCGAGGTCTGGCCGCAGGAGTTTCAGGGGGAGCGCGGGAAAGCCGGCGCCGGACCCGATGTCCAGGGCCCGTCTGGCCTCGGGCGGGATGAGCGGCAGGCACCCCAGCGAATCGAGAAACCCTGTCCGAACGATGTCCTCGGGGTCCCGAAGGGCGGTGAGGTTCACCCGGGCCGACCAGCGGGCGATCTCCTCGCGGTAGGCGCGGAAGGCCGCGACCTGCTCCGGCTCCAGGTGAAGCCCCAGGGACAAGGCGCCGGCGACCAGGAGTTCGTCCGGGCCGGGCCGGGGACCCTGCCGCAGGCCCATGTTGCGGGGGTGGGCGGGCCGCCTACGCTGCCTGGCCCTCGGCGGCGGGCGGGCGGGCGGGCGTCCGGGTGATCAGCCATTGCTGGCCGACCTGCAGGATGTTGTTGACCAGCCAGTAGAGGACGAGGCCCGACGGAAAGCTCCAAAACATGAAGGTGAACACGATCGGCATCATCCACAGCATCATCTGGGCTTGCCGGGGGTCGCCGGCTGGCGGCGACATTTTTTGCTGGACCCACATGCTCACCCCCATGAGCAGGGCCAGGATGTTGGCGTGAAAATCGTAGCCCCCCCAGACCCCCACGGTGAACAAGGCGTCGGGCTGAGTCAGGTCCCGGATCCACAGGAAGCGCGCCTGCCACATCTCGACGGAGCTGGACAGGGCGTTGTAGAGAGCGATGAAGATGGGGATCTGCACCACCATGGGCAAACAGCCGCCCATGGGGTTCACCCCGTGCTTCTTGTACAGCGCCATCGTCTCTTCCTGTTTCTTTTTCGGGTTGTTCTTGTACCGCTCCTGCAGGCCCTGGATCTTGGGCTGGATGGCCTGCATGGCTTGCATGGACTTCAGGCTCTTGTGCGTGAGGGGGTGGAAGGCGATCTTCTGCAGCACGGTGATCAAGATGATGGCGAGGCCGTAGTTGCCCGTGAAGCGGTAGAGGAACTTCAAGAGCCAGAGGGCGGGCCGGGCCAGGAAGTCGAACCAGCCCAGGTCCACGAGGCTGTCCAGGTCCTGTCCTGCCCCCTTGAGGATGTCGAGGTCTTTGGGCCCTGCGAACAGCCGGGCGCTGACGCTCGTCCGTCCGTCCGGCGGCAGCACCTGCTTGGCCGCCGCCACCCCGACGACCGGCTGGTCCTCGGCTGCCTTCATGACGAAGGCGTGGAGGCCCTTGTCTCCTGGCAGCAGGGCCGCCGCGAAGTACGTGTCCTGGAGCGCCGCCCAGGAGAGATCGCCCGGGAGGGCCTTCTGCCCGTTCACCTTGGCGAGGTCCTCCTGCACCCGCTTCCCGTCGAGCCACAGGGTCGGGGCCTGCAGGGTGCTGTTCTTCTTGTCCAGGCTGTTCCGCAGCCCCGGCCCCCAGACCAGCCGGGGCTCGACCGCCAGGTCTGTGCCCGAAAGGTTCCGGACGCTCAGGGCGACTTCCGCTTGATAGCGGTCCGCGTGGAACGTGAGGCGCTTCTGGATCTCGATCCCGGAGGCGGCCACCTGGGTAAAGGTCAGCGTCCCGGTCTCCTCCCGGCCGGCAGCAAGATCCAACCAGTCGCGGTCCACCTGGTAGAGCGCCTGGGCCTCCTCGCCGTCCGCCCAGGCCGCAAGGGGACCAAGCGCGGCCCCCGGCTCCCTCACGGCGACCAGCTCCACCGGAGACCCGTTTCCCACACGGTAGTGCTTGAGTTGCCAGCTCGTAACCCGCGCCCCTGCCGTGGACAGCGTCACCCGCATGAGCGGCGTCTCCACCACGACTTCTCGCGCTGTGAGCCCAAGCTGGGATGTCGGGGTGTAGCCCTTCGGCTTGGGGCCCTCTTCGGGGGGGCCGGGGTGGCGGGGTGTCGGCGCAGGGGGGCGGGCGGTCCCCGTCGGTCCCGACCGGACCGGCTCCTGGGGCGGCGGCTCGAAGCGGGAGATATACCACTGGTACCCCACCAGAATGAGAATGACCAGCGCTGTCGCCAGGATCGCGTTTCGCTCCATGCGTCCTCCGGAAACGAGGTGGGGGCCTAGGGAACGGGGTCGAGGCCGCCAGGATGATAGGGGTGGCAGCGCAGCAGCCGCCAGATTGCCAGCTTCAGGCCCCGGATGAGGCCGTGGCGGTCCACGGCTTCCAGGGCATACGCCGAACAGCTCGGGAAAAACCGGCAGGCGGGGGGCAGGGCGGGCGCCAGCCAGCGCCGATACCCCCGGATGGCGGCCGCGGCCGCGCGGGAGGGGTTATTCATGTCGCGGTCCGTGTGCCTCACGGCGCGCCAGGGCACCCGACAGCCGCTTCAAGAGCTCCGCCAGGCTTCCGCGCACCTGACGGCGCGGGTGGCGACTGACGTCGCTGCGGGCGAGAAGCAAGAGGTCCGCCGCCTCGGGGCGTTCGCACTTGCCCGCCAGGACCTCCCGGGCGATGCGCCGGACGCGGCTGCGCGTGACCGCGCCTCCGCTGGCGCGGCCCAGGGCAAGGATCAACCGGCCCCTGCCCGGGGCGTTGTTCGCACAGATGGTCCATGGTCCTGCGCTGACCCGGACGCCCTGTCGCCGCAGGTGACCGGCCAGAGTCTGCCTGCCCCGCCGACGCACCGTCGCCCCCTAAACGGTCAGGCGGTACCGACCCTTGGCACGCCGCCGCTTGAGAACCTTTCGCCCGTTCGCCGTGCTCATCCGCTTGAGAAAGCCGTGGCTTCCCTTGCGCTTGCTCTTGTTCGGCTGATATGTCCGCTTCATGCGCCCTCCATATTAGAGAAGACCCCCATAATATTTCGTCTGTGCTCCGCCTGTCAAGCTGTCTGGGTCCATTTGTCTTTGCTCAGTGAATTTGTCCTCCCCTAACCCGCAACTGCGCATTTCGCCCATCGTGAACGCTCAGATCGCTCCATCATGAACGGCCAGATCGGTCATCGTGAACGGAGCGAAGCGACGCTGGGAGTCCGTCAGGCTTCGAGCGTCTCCTCCTTTCGCCGTGAGGGTCCTTTTAGCACGAGCCGGTGGCTGTTGTGAAGCAGCCGGTCGCAGATCGCATCCGCGAGGGTCGGGTCCCCGATGGCCCCGTGCCAGTGGCTCGGGGGCATCTGGCTGGTGACGATCGTCGAGCGGGTGCCGTACCGGTCCTCCAGGACCTCGAGGAGATCCCGCCGTTCGGCCTCCTGGAGGGGCGTCAGGGCTAGGTCGTCCAAGACGAGGACGTCCACCCGCGCCAGCTTCGCCAGGAGGCGGGTGTACGTCCCATCCGCCCGGGCCAACGCCAGGGCGTGGAAGAGCCGGGAGACCCGCCAGTAGAGGGCGCGGTACCCTTGGCGGCACGCCTGGTGGGCCAAGGCACAGGCGACGAAGGTCTTCCCCGTGCCGGTCGCCCCGGTGATCAACAGGTGGTGGTGCTCGGCGGTCCAGCGGCCGGTAGCGAGCTGCCGGACCAGGGCCTTGTCCAGCTCCCGCCGGGCCGGGTAGTCGAGTGCCTCCAGGCAGGCCTGGCTGAGCTTCAGTTTCGCGGTCTTGAGGGTCCGGGTGAGCCGGGCGTTCTCCCGGGCCAGCCACTCGGCCTCCACGAGCAGGCCGAAGCGCTCGTCGAAGCTGAGCTGACTCGCCTACGCATCCTGCTGCTGGGCGGTCCAGGCGGCCGCCATGGCGGCGAGCTTCAGGGCCTGGAGCTGCTCCATCGTTGGGGGGCTGAGCATCGGGTCTCCTCCTCTCCCTCACTGGTAGTAGGTGGGCCCGCGCACCTGGTCGTGGACCACGGGGCGGGCGGGGGCGGCCGGACCGGCCTCCGGGAAGGGAGCCCGGTCGAGCCCGTGCTTCAAGATGGCCTCCACGTGCCGATAGGAGCGGGCGCCCACGGCCAGGGCCCGGGCACAGGCCGCCTCGAGACGGCTGGCCCCGTCCCGCCGCGCGAGGCGCAGGATCCCGAGGCAGGAGCGATACCCCTGCTCCGGGTGGGGCCGGCTGGCGAGGGTCGCCTCGACCAAGGCCGCGGTCTGGGGCCCGACCGTCTGGGCCCAGGCGATGATCCGGGAGGGACTCCACTCCCGGTGCTGCTGGTGCGCCTTGGGCATGTGGGCGGTGACGGTCGTGTGCTTGCCGCGGGCGTGGCTCCGGAGGTGGGCCGCCACCCGCTGGCCGCGGTGGAAGATCTCCACGGTGAGGGCGCTGACGCGGACGTCCACGTGCGCGTGCACCAGGGCGTGAGGGACGGAGGAGTCGTGGTGGTCAACTTCCACATGGTAGTCCACGTTGACCTTCGCGAGCTTCCACTCGCCGTAGACGAAAGGGTCGGCCGGCAAGGGGCGGAGCGCGGGCCAATCGAGCCGCGTGAAGAGGTCCCACCGGCTCGCCTCGTAGTGCCGCATGCGCCGATGGTTCAGGTCCTCGAGCAGCGCCGCGATCCGGGCGTTGAGGGTCCCCAAGGCGAAGAACGTCTCGTGCCGGAGCCGGGCCAAGATCCAGCGTTCGGCGATTTGCACGCCGACCTCGATCTTGGCCTTGTCCCGGGGCGCCGCCGGGCGCGCGGGGAGAATCGTGGTGCCGACGTGTGCCGCGAACTCGTCGTAGGTGCGCTGCAGCCCGGGCTCGTACCGGCACGGGATCGTGACCCCGCTCTTCAACTGGTCGCAGACGATGGCGGTGGGCACCCCGCCAAAGAAGCGGAACATGCGCTCATGGCTCCCGAGCCAGTCGGGGAGCTGCTGGGTGCGGGTGGCCTCGGCGAAGGTGTAGTTGCTCGCCCCGAGGACGCCGACGAAGAGCTCGACGGCGAGCACCGCGCCCGTGGTGGGATCCACGAGCTGCGGCTGCTGGCCGGCGTAGTCGACGAACACCTTCTCCCCGGCCCGGTGCTCCTGGCGCATGGTGAGGCGGTGCCGGGCGAGCCACTGCCGGTAGAGGTCGCAGAACCAGGTGTAGCGGTAGCCGGTGGGGTGCTGCTCGAGGTGCTCGAGGTGGAGCAGTTCCAATGTCACCCCAGGCTTGCGCCGTTCGGTATGGAGGTAGGCGCAATCGGGGAGGGGGCGGGTCGCCCCGGGGGTGGCCGGCGCACCGTAGAGGCGGGCCTCCAGGGCAACATCGGTCAGAGTCTGGACTTGGGGCCAGTCCAGCCCGGCATGGGTCGCCCGGCGGAGGACCCCGGTCACGGTCCCGAGACTAACGGCCAGGCTGGCGGCCACCTGCCGGTGGCTGCAGGCCAGGACCCACTTCTGGCGGAGGATCTCGCGGATCTGACGCATGGATAGTCGCTCGGTCGCCATCCCACTCCTTCCCGGAGCGGGTGGCGCGCTGGACTATCCAGCGTCGCTGCTGCTCTCGGCGCCCGCTCGCGGGGGCGAGGGTCGCCGATTTCCCGGGGTTCGTCTAGGTGTTCATGAGGACCGATCCGGGCGTTCACGATGACCGATCCGCGTGTTCACGATGCCGATCCCGGCGTTCACGATGGAGTGATCTTCGCGTTCACGATGGACCGATCCGGGCGTTCACGATGGACCGAAACCGTTCAGTGGTCCTGTCCCCTCTCATGCAGAGAAGGGCCGATGCGGCTGCGCACCGAGGGGCCTAGCCTGCACCTCCTCACCCGGCTCGGGAGTGCACGGTCCCCTCGGCGGAGGGCGCCCCTGACGAGATCCGGGCAGGCAAGCGGTGGTCGGGTTCCCCCCGCCCCGGCGCGCCCACCGGTGTGGCGCGGGGCGGGGGGGCGGACATTTTCTCTGAGCAGCGACAGCCGTCTGGGTCCATAGGGTGCACGACACCATTGTGAGAAATAGATATTGGGGGTGCACGACAAGAAAGTGATGTGAGGTCATCCCGCCGCACGGACCTGTGACCGGCGCTCCCAACAGTCCTCGAAGCGGCCACTGAGCTTGGTGCAGCGCAACGCGATGATGGCGTTGGCGCCCTGGAGCGTCCAGTGCATGCCGGCGCGCTTGAGGCGGGTGCCGATGGCGACCTTACAGCCAGCCTCGACCACACCGGTGGAGGTGCAGAGGCCTTGCGCCTCGAGCTCGGGGTAGCGCATGCGATGGCGATTCCGCTGGATGTACTCGCCGCACTTGCGCGCTTCGTCGTGGGCCGGCGCGTGGGTCTCAAGCGCCCGCACCACGGCGGCCAGATCGCCGGCGTCGAGTTCGACGTGGCGCTGGTGCGCCCACTGCCGCCCCAGCTCGCTGGTCACGCCATAGACGGCTTTGGCCACGGTGCTCAGGTGCTCCTTGGCATGGAAGCGGTCCACGATCTGGAGGGCCCCGGGGCAGTGCTCATCGGCGAGGTTCCAGATCCACAGGGCCCCGTCGCCCAGAACCACGCGGCGCGGGGCCTGGGCAAAGCCGCGGCGCGTGGCCTCCCGGACGACGCGGGCGGCGAAGGCCGAGGGGTGGTTGTCGGTGTCCCGGCTCGCGGCACTTTCGAGGGCCGCCGAGTAGCTCCCCGAGCCGGGGTCGCGCACCGGCGTGCCGTCCGCGGCGCGCCCCTCCGCGCTCCAGACCGTGCAGAGCTTGACCTCGCGGGTCTGGGCCGCCCCGTCGGGCTGCTTGCCGACGCGCCCGGCGAGTTCCGCGGCCCGCATGGGGATGCCGGTCCCGTCCATCCCCAGGTAGAGGGTCGGGGCGACCGCGGCGGGCGGCACCGGCTCGACGACGCGGCGCTCGTCCTCGGCGATCTCGCGGCCGAGCGCCTCGGCGGCCCGCTCGACGTGCTTGGGCGTCACCTCGACCCCCGCGAGCTCCCGCAACAGCTCGCTGCCCTCCTGGAAGCTGACCAGCGCCCCCACGCCGCCGACCATGCGGGTGACGGCGGGCGACAACGAGGTGCCCTCCAGGCCCAGCGCCTGGTCGCGGGGACAGAAGCCCGCGGCGCAGGCCGCGCAGTGGTAGTAGGCGCGCTCCAGGGTCAGGGGGCCCAGCACCGTGGCAAAGGCCTTGGGCCGGCGGCCGGCGTACCGGGCCGGCTGCCCGCACGCGCATGGCCAGGTCGGCCCCGCCTGGTCGGACGTGTCGGCGTTGAGACGCTGTGCCACGACCCGCGCCGCCAGCCGCAGCGCCTGCCGGCGGACGGCGACCTCGACCGCCTCGAAGTCAAGCGTGTCGGCCACGCCCGGCCCTACGAGCGCCTCGACCTCCCGGACGACCTCCGCCTGGAAGGCCGCCCGGAGCCCCCTTTTTGGGCCGCCGCCGGCGCGGCCGCCTCGGGCGCGTCGAGCTGGGCATCGGCCCAGCGCTCGCACGCCTCCCAGTAGGCGTCCACTCGCTGGCGGAACTGCCGTCCAGTGGCAACCTGGCGGCGGACGATCGCGGCTTGCTCGGCGGACAGGAACCGCGACTGGGTCCGGCCGGCCACGGCCCGCGTCAGGCTGTAATAGGGGCCATGGCGCGCCTGAGACTGCTCCGCACAGGGGCAGCCGGGTTTGCTGCACTTGACGTAGCGTTCCGAGAGGGAGCCCCGCCGCATGGGTTTCGGCTCCGCGAGCTGGGCGGCACGCTGTCGGACAGCCGAGGGCACAATGTGAGAGTCGGGCATAATGCCTCCTTACGGCCTATATAGCCGTAAGCCAACGGTATCACACCCTCGGAGTTGCCGCAATCTCATTCTGGTGTCGTACACCCAGATATTGACTGTGGCTGGACGCATGGTATTGTAGCCGGTGAGCTACAACCCGGAGGGAACCATGTGTCCAGCAGACAAAGAGTCCGAGCGCCTCGACATCTTGCACACGATGGGTTCCATTGCTCGCATGCGAAGGGGCACCGTCAACGTGCAGTCCTTCACCGGGCGCCTCAAGGACGGCTCCGTCGTCACTCGGGGACCATATTACCTCTACAGCCGCACCGAGAAGCGCAGGTCGTACAGCCAGCGCATCCCAGAGGACGCGGTTGAGCAGTACAGAACCGAGACGGAGAATTGCCGGCGGTTCAAGGAGCTGGCTCAGCAGTACATCCTCGTCTGCGAGAGCCTGACGGATCAGGGCGCAGAGGGTAAAAAAACTCCAAGCCGCGTTCGCCTCGGAGATCATCGCCGAAGTCGAGGCGTTCATAGGCGAGGGGGCGGCCGATACGCTGGACTTCGAGGCGGTTGAGACGGCGGCGCGCCGCTGCGCCCTTGCCGTGGCCGCACGGGCCGTGGCCCACCGGATCAACGCCGGCCACACGGACCATGTGGGACCCACCGGTCCCTGCCGTTGCGGGAACACGGCCCACTCCGCGGGGAGGAAGGAGAAGACCATTCTGACGGCGATGGGTGAGATGCGGCTTGAGCGGGCCTATTACCACTGCGACGCATGCCGGAGCGGTTTTTGTCCGCGCGACCGGGTCTTGGGGGTGGAAGGCGCGTCGCTCTCCCCGGCCGTCACGCGCATGGTGGGTACGGTTGCGGCGATGGTCAGCTTTGCAGAAGGCGGCGAACTCCTCGGCGACCTGGCGGGGCTTACCGTCAATGCGAAGCAGGTCGAGCGTACGGCCGAGGCGCTCAGTATCGAGACTGCCGAGGATGCCGAGATCGCGCCCACGATGTACCTTGGCTATGGATGGAACGGGTGTGCCGATGCGCAAAGAGGAGTTGGAAGGCAGGCCGGGCAAGCAGGCGGACGGTTCTTCAAGGACGCGTGAAGTGAAGCTGTGCACGGTCTGGAGTGCGGAGGGGTGTGACGAAGAAGGCGTGCCCGTGCGTGACGAGGGCTCGGTCTCCTATTCGGCCGCCATCGAGAGCGCCGCGATGCGCGACACGGATGAGACATGTTCGGCGTTCGCCCGGCGTGTCGAGCGCGAGGCGAGACGGCGCGGCGTTGACCGGCCGAAACGGCGTGCCGTCCTTGGCGATGGTGCCCCCTGGACATGGAACATTGCCGGCGAATACTTCCCCGATGCCATCCAGGTCGTTGATCGCTTCCACGCCCAGGCACACCTCAGCGGTGTGGCGAGGGTCATCTACGGCGCGACGAGCGCCCTCGGCGACGCATGGGCAAAAGCGCGCCACGACGAACTCGACGCCGGTAAGCTCCACAAGGTCTTGGCCGCCTTGGCGGGCCCCATTACCGCTCGTGCACCGAAGCCTCCAGGCGCGATGAGGGACGAAAGTGCATCGGTTATATCTGGGTGAATCGACGCCGCATGCGCTACCCGGACTTCAGGGCACGGGGGCTGTGTGCTTCCACCGCCGTCGTGGAGGCCAGGTGCAAGGTGGCCATCGGCACGCGTCTCAAGCGCGCCGGAATGCACTGGACCCTCCGTGGGGCGAACGCAACCATTGCCCTTCGCTGTTCCAAGCCGAGTGGCCGCTTCGCGGGTTTCTGGGAGCGTCGCGCCCAGAGCCTCGTGGCCCCACGATCCCTTTCTCACAAATCTGTCGTGCACCCGGGTCCATCTTGTCTTTGCTCGGTGAATTTGTCCTCCCCTAACCGTTCAGTGGTTCTGTCCTCTCACGGGGAAAGGAGGACAGGTGGGGCTGAGCCCAGAGGGGTCTCGCCGATTGCGCGTGCTCGCTCTGCTCGACAGCCGCCGGGCCGCGGCCACGCAGGCGGGGGAGACCCTTGAGTTCACCGCTCGGAAACGGCGGTGGGCCCTCGCCCGGCGCGCCCAACGGTGTGGCCCGGAGCGGCTTGAACGTTTTCACGGATCCGCCAAGCGGACGTTTTCACTGACCCACAACAGCCGCCTGGGTTTACATCTAAATCTCCGCGCGGGCACCGACTACTTAACGGGCAGGGCTTGTGGACGGGGCCTCGCGATCCCCGCTGCGCCTGCGTCCGCCAGGATCCGCCCCGCGGCGTTTCGCCAGGGGTGCCTCGTCCGGCCGAACCCCCAGCCTTCTTCCGCTGCTGGGCTGCCCCCATAAAGAATGGGTGGAGCGCAACTCCCCCCAAATCGTTTATAACTGCTTGATTATACTAAACAGAATCACTTATCCACATGTGTGGAAAAGCCTGTGTGTAACTCCTGGGCCCTGTCCGGGGCTCCTGACCGGCGTTGGCTCATCGCTGCTCTCACTGACACAACTTCTCGTGTCGTAATTTCGGAACCTTTCGTTGACATTCTGTGGTGCGCTTTGCTAGTATTTAGTGTGCAAACAGGGGGATTTGGACGTCTTTTTCCACACGGATTGGCCGATTGGGCGCAGGTCGGCCCTCGAGCGGGGAGATTGGGCATCTCGTCCACAGGAACACAACCCGTTCAAAGTCCGGAAATTCATCTCGTTACCGGATTGTCCACGTATCCCCTTGCCTACGGTTACTCCGACTAGTTTTTATGTAATACTTCTTGCTAGTTGATTCTTCGTGTTTGTGAATGATGTGAATGAGAGGGTGTTCCGGGGTCGCTCTCCGCGCATTCCCTGCAACCAAGGCGCGTGTGGCCACACGCAGAGAAAGGAAGGCTCATGCACATTCGTGTTGAGCGGGATGCCTTCGTAGACGCCTTGGGCCCGGTGCAAGGAGTGGTAGAGGCGAAAAAGACGCTCCCTATTCTTTCGCACTTACTGCTGGAGGCTAGCCCGGACGGCGTCTGGTTGTTTGGAACGGACCTCGACGTGGGGCTCCGCAGGGGGCTCACCGCAGAGGTCATCGCTCCGGGTGCGGTCGCATTGTCGGCAAAGAAGCTCTACGAGATCGCGCGGGAGCTGCCCCAGGCCATGGTAGAGTTGCAGGCGGACGCGGACCTGCAGGTGGCCATTCGCTGCCAGCGATCCAGCTTCCGCATGAAGGGGCTCCCACGGGAGGAGTTTCCCTCCCTGCCGGACCTCAAAGGGGACGACAGGATCACACTCGAGACACGGCCCTTCCGGGACATGCTTCGGAAGACGCTGTTTGCCGTCTCCTCGGACCAAACGCGCTATGCGCTGACAGGCGTGATGGTGCAAGTGCAGGCTGAGGAGATCCGGATGGTGGCCACGGACGGGCACCGACTGGCCCTCGTGCGGGCGCCGCGACGGGCGGGAAAGGGCGGCGACACGCTGGAGGCGCTCGTGCCGAAGAAGGCCATGGTGGAGGCAGCCAAGATCACGCGAGACGATGGGGGTGACGTCCGGGTGTGGCTGGCGGAGAATCAACTCATCCTCCACCAAGAGGCGAGCACCCTGGTCGCCCGGTTGATCGATGGGCAGTTCCCGAATTACGATCAGGTGATCCCCGTCCCGGGCCCGCGCAAGATTATCATCGGCAAGGAGGCCCTGCAGGGGGCACTGCGACGGACGTCCGCCATCATGGGGGAGCGAACGACGGCCACGGAGTTCGAGCTCCGGCCCGGCCGCATCCTTGTCTCCTGCGTCAACATGGACCTCGGCGAGGCGCACGAGGAGATCGAGGCGACGTACGACGGCGACGGGCTCAAGATCGGCTTCAATGCGCGGTACGTCTTGGAGTTCCTTGCGGCCATTGACGCCGCAGGGGTGGCCTTGCACATCACGGACCCGCTGAGCCCGGCGCTGTTTCAAGCGGCCGGCGACGACGCGTACGGTTGCGTGATCATGCCGATGCGTCTCTAGCCCGCCCGGGACGCGGTGCAAGGGGACGGCGGGGCACGAGACGGCCGGCAGGACGCGCAGGCCGCGGGATGGCTGGGGGCGCACGGAGGTCCGCAGCGCGGGACAGGCAGAGGAACGAGAACGCGAGGGGGGCGCCTGTCCCCCTGAGGCCCTCCACTCCTTCGATCCGCGCACGAGTCGGCGGCGGCGGGCAGGAGATGGAGGGTTTCTTATGCGTCGGCGGCTGAGGGGATGCGCCCGGCCGTCCGCGCCTTACGAGGAGACATGGCCAGGACGAACGGCAGCGAAGGGGGCGGCGCCAGCACCTACGGCGTGGACCAGATCAAGGTCCTGGAGGGCCTGGAGGCGGTCCGCAAGCGGCCCGCCATGTACATCGGCGGCACCGGGCCCGAGGGGCTGCACCACCTCGTGTTCGAGGTGCTGGACAACAGCGTGGACGAGGCGCTGGCAGGGGCCTGCGACCGCATCGAGGTCACCGTCCACATGGACAACAGCGTGACGGTGGTGGACAACGGGCGCGGCATCCCCGTGGACGTCCATGAGCAGACCGGGCGGCCCGGCCTGGAGGTGGTCATGACCACCCTCCACGCGGGCGGCAAATTCGGCGGATCGGCCTACAAGGTCTCCGGCGGCCTGCACGGCGTCGGCGTGTCGGTGGTGAACGCCCTGTCGGAGTGGTTGGAAACAGAGGTCTGGGTCGGCGGCAAGAAGTACCTCCAGCGCTACGAGCGGGGGAAGCCGACGGGGGACGTGGAGGAGATCGGCCGGGCCCGGCGCACCGGGACCCGCGTGACCTTCCTGCCGGACGGCGAGATCTTCGAGGACCGGACCTTCAGCCTGGACGTCCTGAGCAATCGCCTGCGGGAGATGGCCTTCCTGAACAAGGGGCTGCGCATCATCCTGTCGGACGAGCGGGTGGACCGGACCGAGGAGTTCCACTACACGGGCGGCATCAAGCAGTTCGTCGAGCTGCTCAACGAGAACAAGACGACGCTCCACCCGCGCCCCATCTACATCGAGGCGCAGCGGGACGACACGATCGTGGAGATCGCCCTGCAGTACAACGACGGCTACACCGAGACGATCTTCTCCTTCGCCAACAACATCAACACCCAGGATGGCGGGACGCACGTCATCGGCTTCCGGTCCGCCTTGACCCGGACGATCAACAACTACGCCGCCGGCCGAAACCTGCTCAAGGATCTCAAGACGAGCCTCAGCGGCGATGACGTCCGCGAGGGGCTCACGGCCGTCATCAGCGTGAAGCTGTCCAACCCGCAGTTCGAGGGCCAGACCAAGGGGCGGCTGAACAACCCCGACATCAAGGGCCTGGTGGAGACCGTCGTCAACGAGAAGCTGGGGGAGTACCTGGAGGAGACCCCCGGGGTCGGCCGGCGGATCGTGGAGAAGGCGGCCGAGGCGGCCCGCGCGCGGGACGCCGCCCGCAAGGCCAAGGAACTGGTGCGGCGCAAGGGCGCGCTGGACGGCGACGACCTGCCGGGCAAGCTGGCGGACTGCTCCGAGAAGGATCCGGCGCTCTGCGAGCTGTTCATCGTGGAGGGCGATTCGGCCGGCGGCTCGGCCAAACAGGGGCGCGACCGCCGGTTCCAGGCCATCCTCCCGCTGCGGGGAAAGATCCTGAACACGGAGCGGGCCAGGGTCGACAAGATGCTCTCCTCGCAGGAGATCCGGGTGCTCATTTCGGCTCTCGGCTGCGGCATCGAGTCTGAGTTCGACCTGGCCAAGCTGCGCTACCACCGCGTCATCATCATGACCGACGCCGACGTGGACGGCGAGCACATCCGCACGCTGCTCCTGACCTTCTTCTTCCGCCACCTGCGGCGGATCGTGGATGGCGGGCACCTCTACATCGCGCAGCCGCCCCTGTACAAGGTGAAGCGGGGCAAGGCCGAGCGCTACCCGCGAGACAGCCGGGGCATGGAGGATTTCCTGCTGGAGGTGGGGGCGGAGTCGCTCTCCGTGGAGGCCGCCGGCAACGGGAGCGCCTGGACGGGCCAGCGGCTCACCGGGGTCCTGAAGAAGGTCGTCGCGTGGCAGCACTGCCTGCGGGCGCTGGACAAGCGGGGGCGCAACCCGCACGTCGTAGCCGCCCTGGCGCAGCTGGGTGGCGTCCCGCGGGGCAGCCTGAAGGACGAGGCCAAGGCCCAGCGCCTGCTGGAGCGGCTGCTGGGTGGGTTGCGCGAGCAGGCCGAACGGCTCGGCCCCCCCGAGGGGAGCGTGGAGTGGGATGAGGAGCAAGAGACCTATCGGCTCGTCGTCTCCCTGGGCGGCCAGCCGCTGCGTCCGGAGCAGGCAGGTTGCGTGATCGGCCCGACGCTTCTCACCTCGGCTGAATACCGCGAGCTGGAAGCGGCGGCGGCGGCCCTGAAGACGCTGGGGGCCCCGCCCTTCACGATCCGAACGGAGTCGGAAACGAACCAGGCGGACACCTGGACCGGGCTGTACGAGCAGGTGATGGCGCTGGCCAAGAAGGGCCTGACCATCCAGCGGTACAAGGGCCTGGGCGAGATGAACGCGGAGCAGCTCTGGGAAACCACCATGAACCCTCAAACGCGGACGCTCTTCCGGGTCCAGGTCGAGGACGCCCTGGCAGCCGAGCGCATCTTCACCACCCTCATGGGCGATCAGGTGGAACCGCGCCGCCAGTTCATCGAGGCCCACGCCTTGGAAGTGAGCAACCTCGACATCTAGGTTCGAGGCGCGACGGTTCGAGGTTCGCGGTTGGGAACCCCCAACCGTGAACCAGCAAACGGTGGGGGCTTCGGGGTTCTGAACCTCGAACCTCGAACGTTGAACCGGCAAACCGCCGGAGAGCAACGAGGCAACCGTGCCCGAAGAGAACGACAGCATCGCCCAGCAGCGCATCGGCGAGGTCCGCCCCACCGACATCCACGAGGAGATGCGGCGGTCCTACCTGGACTACGCCATGAGCGTCATCATCGGCCGCGCCCTGCCGGACGTGCGCGACGGGCTGAAGCCGGTGCACCGGCGCGTGCTGTACGCCATGGACGAGATGGGGCTGGCCTTCAACCGGCCCTACCGCAAGGCGGCCCGCGTGGTGGGCGACGTCCTGGGCAAGTATCACCCCCACGGGGATGCCGCGGTCTACGATACGATCGTCCGGATGGTCCAGGACTTCTCCATGCGCTACCCTCTGATCGACGGGCAGGGGAACTTCGGCTCCGTGGACGGGGACGCCCCTGCGGCCATGCGCTACACCGAGGTCCGGCTGGCCCGCGTGGCGCAGGAGCTGCTGCGGGACATCGACAAGGAGACGGTGGACTTCGTCCCCAACTACGACGAGTCCACGCAGGAGCCGGCCCTCCTGCCGGCCGCCCTGCCGAACCTCCTGGTCAACGGCTCCTCGGGGATCGCCGTGGGCATGGCCACCAACATCCCGCCCCACAACCTGAACGAGGCGGTGGATGCGGTCCTCCTGCAGCTCGACAACCCGGAGGTCACGCTGGAGGAGCTGATGCAGGTGCTGCCCGGCCCAGACTTTCCCACGGCCGGGTACATCCACGGCCGGCAGGGCATCCTGGACGCCTACCGCACGGGTCGCGGCCTGATCCAGATGCGGGCCAAGGCGGTGGTGGAGAAGGCGCGGGGCGGCCGCGAGAATATCGTCGTGACCGAGCTGCCGTACCAGGTGAACAAGGCCAAACTGGTGGAGCGAATGGCCGAGCTGGTCCGCGAGAAGAAGATCGACGGCGTCGCGGACCTGCGGGACGAGTCGGACCGGGAGGGGATGCGAATCGTCCTGGAGCTGAAGAAGGACGAGCCGGCGCTGCCCATCCTGAACTCCCTCTACAAGCATACGGCCATGCAGTCCACCTTCGGCGTGATCATGTTGGCCCTGGTGGACAAGCAGCCCAAGGTCCTCACGCTCAAGGAGGTGCTGGCCAGCTTCGTTGAGCACCGGAAGACTGTGGTCGTCCGGCGCACCCGCTATGAGCTGCGTCAGGCCGAGGCGCGGGCCCACATCCTGGAGGGGTACCGGATCGCCCTGGACCACCTGGACGCGGTGATCCAGCTCATTCGGCGGTCCCGCTCCGCGGACGAGGCCCGAGCCGGCCTCGTGGAACAGTTCGGCATGACCGGGATCCAGGCCCAGGCGGTCCTGGACCTGCGCCTCCAGCGGCTGACCCAGCTGGAGCGCCAGAAGATCCAGGACGAGTATCAGGAGACCATCCAGCTCATCGCCCGGCTCCAGGCCATCCTGGGGAACGAGGCCCTGGTGCGGGAGATCATCCGCGAGGAGCTCCTGGCGCTGAAGGAACAGTACGGCGACCCTCGCCGCACCGAGATCCTGGAGGAGACGGCGGAGATCTCCTTCGAGGACATGGTGGCCGACGAGGAGATGGTGGTGACCGTCTCCCACGGCGGCTACATCAAGCGGAGCCCCCTGACGGTCTACCGTGCCCAGCGGCGCGGGGGCAAGGGCATGGCCGGGATGGCCACCAAGGAAGAAGACTACGTGGAGTACCTGTTCGTGGCCACCACCCACAGCTACCTCTTGCTGTTCACGAACCTGGGGCGGGTCCACTGGCTGAAGGTGCACGAGATCCCGCAGGTGGGCCGCGCGGCGAAGGGGAAAGCGCTGGTGAACTTCCTGCAAGTGCAGCCGGGGGAGACGGTCACGGCCATGATCCCGATCCGCCAGTTCGAGGTGGACAAGTACCTGATGATGGCGACGCGGCGGGGCGTGGTGAAGAAGACGGAGCTGTCCGCCTACGCCAACCCTCGGGCCGGGGGGATCATCGGCCTCAGCCTGGACGAGGGGGACGAGTTGATCGCCGTGCGCCTGACCAGCGGGCGGGACGAGGTGTTCCTGGCCACCCGGCAGGGGATGGCTATCCGGTTCGAAGAGGGCGAGGCCCGGCCCATCGGCCGCACGGGGCGCGGCGTGATCGGCATCGCCCTGGAGGAGGGGGACGAGGTCGTGACCGCGGAGGTGGTCCGACCCGGCACCGTCATCCTCACGGTGAACGAGCGCGGCTACGGCAAGCGCACCGAACTCGAGGAGTACCGCCTGCAGGGCCGCGGCGGGAGGGGCATCATCAACGTGCGCGTCACGGACAAGAACGGCCCCGTGGTCGGCGCGCTGCAGGTGCAAGAGCAGGATCAGGTCATGATGATCTCCCAAGAGGGGAAGGTGAACCGCCTGCACGTCCGGGAGATCAGCGTGATCGGCCGGGCGACGCAGGGGGTCCGCCTCCAGGGACTGGAGGCCACCGACCGGGTCGCGGCCGTCACCGGCCTGGTAGCCGACGAGCCCGAGGGCGAGACCGGCGGGCCCCCGGCGGAGACGAACGAGGCCGAGGGTTAGGGGCGGGACAGGGCGAGGCGAGAGCGTGCTGGATGCCAGGTTCGTTCGCGAGCACGTCGAGACCGTGGAGAAGGGGCTCCGCGACCGGGGGGTGACCCTCGACCTGCAGGAGTTCCTGGCGGCCGACGCGGCCCGCCGCCGGCTGCTGTCCGAGGTCGAGCAACTCAAGCACCGCCGCAACACCGTCTCGGAGGAGGTCGGCCAGCGCAAGCGGCAGGGGCGGGACGCCGGCGAGCTCATCACCGAGATGCGGGAACTGGGAGACCGGATCAAGAAGCTGGACGAGGAGGTGCGCCGCGGCGACGAGCGCATCGAGACGTTCCTCCTGGGCGTGCCCAACCTGCCCCACCCGTCGGTCCCCGTTGGCCGGGATAGCTCCGCGAACGTGGAGGTGAGACGCTGGGGCGAGCCACGGCGATTCGACTTCCCGGCCAAGCCGCACTGGGAGATCGGGGAGGCGCTGGGCCTCCTCAACTTCGAGCGCGCCGCGCGGATGTCCCAGGCGCGATTCGCCGTGCTGATCGGCCTGGGGGCGCGGCTGGAGCGGGCGCTGATCAACTTCATGCTGGACCTGCACACCAAGGTGCACGGCTACACGGAGGTGTACCCGCCGCTCCTGGTGAATGCGGCAGCCATGACCGGCACGGGCCAACTCCCCAAGTTTGCCGACGAGCTCTTCAAGACGGCGGACGAATCCCTGTACATGATTCCGACCGCGGAGGTCCCCGTCACCAATCTGCACCGGGAGGAGACCCTGCCACCCGGGACGCTCCCCCTCTCCTACGTGGCCTTCACGCCGTGCTTCCGCCGGGAGGCGGGGTCCTACGGCAAGGACACGCGGGGCCTCATCCGGCAACACCAGTTCAACAAGGTCGAGCTGGTGAAGTTCGCCGAGGCCGACCGGTCCCACGAGGCGTTGGAGCAGATGACCCGGGATGCCGAGGCGGTGCTGCAGCGCCTCGGCATCCCGTACCGGGTGGTGGCCCTCTGCACCGGGGACCTGGGGTTCGCCGCGGCCAAGACCTACGACATCGAGGTCTGGCTGCCCAGCCAGGGCGCCTACCGGGAGATCTCCTCCATCAGCAACTGCGAGGCCTTCCAGGCCCGGCGGGCCAACATCCGGTATCGCCCTGCCCCGCAAGCCCCCGTGGAGTACGCACACACGCTGAATGGCTCTGGGCTGGCCGTCGGGCGGACCTGGCTCGCAATCCTGGAGAACTATCAGGAGCCGGACGGCAGCGTCCGCATCCCCGACGCCCTCCGCCCGTACATGGACGGGCGAGAGCGGATCGGCAAATCCTAGCCGCCCACGTTTCTGCTTCCCTTTGCCCGCGAGGTTTTCTATCATGAGGGCCTTCCCTGCGGGACGTCCGATCGGTCGGCGCCCGGCGGGGAGGCGGAACGGCGCGAGCGACGCCACGGAGGGGTGGCCGAGTGGTTGAAGGCGTCCCGCTTGAAACGGCCGGCGGGACGCAGAGCGGCCGAGGGCTTTTCGCTGTCGGAACTCGCTGTCGCTGTCGAAATACGCCACGGAGGGGTGGCCGAGTGGTTGAAGGCGTCCCGCTTGAAACGGGATGACCGCAAGGTCCGTGGGTTCGAATCCTACCCCCTCCGCCACCCAAGATTGGAGATTTTGGATTGAGGATTGTAGATTTCCCAATCTGAAATCCGAAATCATCAACCTGAAATCAAAATACGGAGAGGTGGCCGAGCGGCCGAAGGCAACCGCCTGCTAAGCGGTTGGTCGGGTAAAACTGGCCCCCGGGTTCGAATCCCGGCCTCTCCGCCAGTTCACACCCGTGCACTGCCGGCCAGGCAGGGCCGGCGGACCCGGCGCCGCGCGAGCGGGGAAGATGCCCGCAGCGCGCCGCGCACGCAATGATCGGACGAGGGCGGTCGAGGACATGACAGAACAAGGCCCCATCACGAAGAAGCTGATCCGGCTCGGCGTGGCGATTGCGATTCCCCTCGCGGCGGTGGCGCTCTACTTCGCCGTGTTCGATCAGCCGAAGCCGGCCACCCAGGCGCCCGGGGTAGCCCAGTCGCCTGCGCCGTCGGCCCCGGCGGGAGGGCAGGCCGCCCCTGGCCAGGCGACGCTGCCGCCGGATCATCCACCAATCGGCGGAGCGCAGGGCAGCCCGCCGGCGAGCAGCGGCGCATCCGTGCCGGCCGGCCACCCCCAGATGGGCGCCACCAGCCGATCGGTTCGTGTCCCTGACGAAGTGAAAGGGAAATGGGAGGCCGTGAAACTGCTGGTCGAGGAGAAGAGCGGCGGAAAGCCCCCCCGGGCCTTCAGGGTGAAGCTGGGCGCCCAACTGGCCATCCCGGGAAGCAAACTTCGCGTGCGCGTCGGCGACTTCCTGCCCGCCCTCCAGGTGAGTGGCGGCGAGGTCACGTCGGCGTCCAACGAGCCGACCAATCCGGCCGTCCTGGTCACGGTGTCCGAGGGCGGCAAGGAAACCTTCCGGGGCTGGCTGTTCAGCAAGTTCCCGGAGATGCAACCGTTCGAGCACCCGACCTACCGGATCACGCTGGCGGAAGGCATTCCGGCGAGCTAGCTCGCTCGGCACTTTCACATGGCAAATTCATTGATGTCTTGGGCAGGAGAGGTACCGAAGCGGTCGTAACGGGCCCGCCTCGAAAGCGGGTTGGGGGGCAACTCCCACGTGGGTTCGAATCCCACCCTCTCCGCCATCGCCTCTCGACGTGGTCCGGGGACCGATCCGTCGAGGAGAAGACGCCACCAACCAGGAGGCAGCCGGCCGACGCCGGCGTGTTGTCGAAGCGATCCAGGGACTGATGGGCTCCGGGTGTGCGGAGAGGTGTCCGAGTGGCTGAAGGAGCACGCCTGGAGAGCGTGTGTGGGGGAAACTCCACCCCGGGTTCGAATCCCGGCCTCTCCGCCAGTTCCGCCGGACCGTGGGCACGATCCCCGGGACGGCCGATCCCCGGGGCCACACGACGTGCCCATCAGTGGGCGCCGGATGGTCCACGCGACGTTGATGATCGGGTCTCGCGCAGGGTAGCCCTGTGAACTCCGCCAGGTCCGGAAGGAAGCAACGGTAAGCAGCGAGCGGCCCGTGCCGCGAGTTCACCCGATCGGAGTCGCGTGGGCCCTCCGGCGCTCGCACCCGGCTGCGCCACCAGGTCCGATCTGAGGGCGGAGGCGGCGCGCCAGGCCCGGCCCCGAGCCCCCCCAGAGGAACGATGCCCTATCAGGTCATTGCCCGCCGCTGGCGACCGCAGGCCTTCGACGAAGTCGTGGGCCAGCGAAACGTCATCGAGACGCTCAAGAACGCCATTGCGACCGATCGCCTGGCGCACGCACTGCTCTTCGCCGGGCCGCGCGGCGTGGGCAAGACGACGACGGCCCGCATCGTGGCCAAGGCGCTGAACTGCGACCGGGGGCCCACCCCCGCTCCCTGCGGGCGCTGCGGAGCCTGCGAGGAGATCACAGCGGGCCGCTCGGTGGACTGCCTCGAGGTGGACGCGGCGTCCAACACCCAGGTGGAGAAGACCCGCGACCTCTTGGAGACGGTGCAGTACGCGCCCACCCGGGGGCGCCACAAGGTCTACATCATCGACGAAGCCCACATGCTGTCCACCAGCTCCTTCAATGCGCTGCTCAAGACACTGGAGGAGCCGCCGCCGCGGGTCGTGTTCATCCTGGCAACCACCGAACCTCACCGGATCCCGGCCACGATCCAGTCGCGATGCCAGCGCCACGACTTCCGCTTGCTGGGGACCGCGGAGATCATCGGCCGGCTGCGCGAGATCGTCGCGGCGGAGGGCGTGACGGTCGACGAGGGGACCTTGAGCCTTTTGGCCCGGGCGGCCTGCGGGAGCCTGCGGGACGCCCAGAGCCTCCTGGACCAGGCCATCGCCAGCCTCGGAAATTCCCTGGAGGCCGGGCGCGTGGCCGACCTCCTGGGGTTGGTCCAGGCCGACGTCCTGGTGGAGGTGACCGAGGCGATCCTGACGCGGGACGCTGCCCGAGCGATTCGCCTGGTGGATCGCCTCGCGAGTCACGGCCAGGACCTGCGGCAGTTTACGCTGGAACTCACCGGGTACCTGCGCGACCTGGCGATCTTGCGACTGTGTCCCGAGCCGGGGCCGCTGCTGGACGGCGCGCGGGTGAGTGTGGACGTGGCTCGGCGGCAGGCGGAACGGGCGAGCCTCCCGGAGCTGGAGTTGATGATCAAGACGCTCCAGCAGGTGGAGTGGGAGATGCGCCGTGCCATCCAACCGCGGTTTCTCCTCGAGATGGCGCTGATTCGGCTAGCGGAGATCCGGCATGCGCAGGGTCTGGGAGAGATCCTGGGTCGCCTCGTCGCCATGGAGGCCCGCTTGCCGGCGGGACCATCGCCATCGCCATCGCCGACGGAGCTCCCCCTCTTCGGGGGCCACCCGACCCCACCCGAGCGTCCGACGCGGCCCGCGCAAGCCGTCGAGACCCCGCCTCTGAGCGCAGGCGGGCGACCGCCGCCGGAGCCCGCCGAGCCGGACAGCACCCTGGACGTCGCGGCCGGCTGGGCGGCCACGGTCGGGCGTCTCCGGGGGCGAAAACGGTTGGCGTCGGTGTTGGCCGAGGTCCAGTCCGTGGGCCTGGAGGCCGATACGCTGACGCTGGAGGTGAGAAACGGCAACGCCTTCGTCCGGGACACGCTGGAAGATCCCGAGACCCGCAGGCTGATCGCCGATGCCGCGGCCGAAAGTTTCGGGCGCCGGCTGCGGATCGAGTACCGGTTCGCGGCGGCCCCTCCGCCTCGCCTTGAGGCGGCGGCGCGCAGCGCGCCCGCGGCTTCGCCGCGGGTCCGGGATCACCCGCTGGTGCGGGAGGCATTGAGCCTGTTTGGCGGCACCATCGTACGCGACGTGTCCGCCTGAGGAGGACCCATGACGGGGCTCGGCGACCTCATGAAGCACGCCCAGAAAATGAAGGCCGAGATGGATCGCATCCAGGCCGAGGTGGCGACCCGGACCGTGGAGGGCAGCGCCGGCGGCGGGATGGTCACCGCGGTGGCCAACGGGAAGGGAGAACTCCTCTCGGTGCGGATCGACCCCGAAGTCGGGCGAAGCGAAGATCTGGAGATGCTGCAGGACCTGGTCACGGCCGCGGCGAACGACGCCCTGCGGAAGGCGCGGGAGCTCCTGACCCAGGAGATCTCGCGCCTGGCGGGGGGGCTGGGCCTGCCGGGCCTGCTGTAGAGCGGAAGGAGAGGAAGCGACCGTGTCAGCCACACCTCCTGCGCTGGCATCGCTGATCGAGGAGTTGGTGCGCCTGCCCGGCATCGGGCCCAAGACGGCCCAGCGCCTGGCCTTTCACCTGCTCAAGGTGCCGCGCGAAACGGCCGTGGCCCTGGCCGAGGCGGTGATCGGGCTCAAGGACCGGACGCGGTCGTGCAGCCGGTGCTTCAACATCAGCGAGGAGGAGCGGTGCGGGGTCTGCCGGGATCCCCGTCGCGACAGCCAGCTCCTGTGCGTGGTGGAAGAGGTCAACGACCTGCTGGCCATCGAGAAGACCCGGGAGTTCCGCGGCCTGTACCATGTCCTGGGCGGGTCGCTGTCGCCGCTGGAGGGCCGGGGGCCGGATCGAATCCGGGGGAAGGAGCTGACGGCGCGCCTGGAGGACGGCGGGGTGCGCGAGGTCATCCTGGCCACCAACCCGAACGTCGAGGGCGAGGCCACGGCGCTCTACCTCCTGCGGCTCCTGAAGCCGTTCCCGGTGAAGGTGACGCGCATCGCCCGCGGGCTGCCCGTGGGCGGGGACCTCGAGTACGCAGACGAGGTCACGCTGGCCCGAGCGCTGGAGGGGCGGCGCGAGATCACGTGACGGGTGGGGCCGTTGGGGATGCTCGGCGCGGACCTGACTCTCTACGAGGAGGACGAGCGACGCCTGGCGGCCGTGCTGCGGAGGCTCTGCGAGGACGCCAAGAGCCGGGCGGTCTTCCTCATCGACAAGAGCGGACAACTCATTGCCGCGGCGGGGGAGACGGCCAACGTAGACACCACCTCCCTGGCTTCCCTGACGGCCGGCAACATCGCCGCCAGCGGCGGCCTGGCGCAGCTCTTGGGGGAGAAGGAATTCAGTGTCCTCTTCCACGAGGGGGAGAAAGATAACCTGCACATCTCGGTGGTGGCCCAGCGCGCGATCCTGGTCGTGCTCTTCGATCACCGTTCCTCCCTGGGGTTGGTGCGCCTCCGGCTCAAGCGCGCCGCCGAGGACATCGGCCAGGCCTTTGCCGAGATGGCCCTGCGGACGCAGCAGGAGGCAGGCCGAGGCCGTGCGGCGTTCCGGGCCCAGTTCGCCCAGCTTACCGACGAGGACATCGAGAACCTGTTCAAGGGCTGAGGCGCCGGCGTGTCCTTCATCAACTACGCAGCGCGAGAGATCAACTGCAAGCTGGTCTACTACGGGCCCGGGCTCTGCGGGAAGACCACGAACTTGCAGCACATCTACTCCAAGGTGGAACCCAACACCAAGGGCAAGCTCATCTCGCTGGCGACGGAGACGGAGCGCACCCTCTTCTTCGATTTCCTTCCCCTGGAGCTGGGCACCATCCGGGGATTCAAGACCCGCTTTCACCTGTACACGGTGCCGGGGCAGGTCTTTTATGACGCCAGCCGGAAGCTGATCCTCCGCGGGACGGACGGCGTGATCCTGGTGGCCGACTCCCAGATCGAGCGGGTGGAGGCGAACATCGAAAGCCTGGAGAACCTGGAGGCCAATCTGACGGAGCAGAACCTGAGCCTGGGCCGCCTCCCCTTCGTGCTGCAGTACAACAAGCGGGACCTGCCCAACGTCGTTCCCGTGGAAGAGCTCCAGGTGCTGCTCAACCCCAACAACGCCCCCTGGTTCGAGGCCTGCGCCAAGAAGGGCGCCGGCGTCTTCGAGACGTTGAAGGGCGTGGCGAAGCTGGTGCTGAACG
>METI01000080.1 GCA_001771285.1 candidate division NC10 bacterium RIFCSPLOWO2_12_FULL_66_18 | reverse complement strand
CTCAGACGTGCTCCGCCGGCGTTTCGGCGGAGTGGAGGCTCAACAGGTCCACCACGGTGAGGACCACGCCCACCAGCAAGATCAGGCCGAGGACCCACGTGACGGCGAACCAGAAGCGCATCTGGGCCTGGGCCGTCATGAACTGGAACGTTGGAGCGAATCCACAGGCTCCCCTGCCCCCTGAGCATCACTCCCTGAGGAGTTCTTCTCGGTCGTCCCAGGTCGCGTCAGGAATCCGCACTATCCGCCTCTCGCTTCGCGGCTCCCAAGTCCGGGAGTCCAGCGGCATTGGATCTGCCGAGCCATCGCATCGCCGTCGCAGAAACAACAAGGCACCAGTCGGCGCTTCACCGAATGGTGCCTCGGGCCCGGCGATTCAGTTCCTGCCGGTGCAGTTTCACGGGACCCGTCCCCCTCAGCCGGGTTCCCAGGATCTTATTTCACATCCTGAATCATATGAGAGCGGGGGGCAGCCTTGTTCTGGATCGCCATCCGGATCACTCCCGGCCCCCGCTGTCGCCACCCGATTTTCCCGGCAGCGAGATCCCCAGGTCTTTGATTCGCTTCCGCAGGGTATTCCGATTGATGCCCAGCAGTTCGGCCGCCTTCACCTGATTTCCCCCGGCGCGTCGGAGGATCAGCTCCAGCAGCGGCCGCTCAACGCACGCCACGAAATGATCGTGCAGGCGGCCGTCCAGGCTGCCCTGCAATCGCGCCAACTCGGCGCGAATCCACTCCGTCGGGAAGGTCTCCAGCCGCGCGCCGGTCTCCTGGGTCCCGGGCGCCGGCCGGAGCACGTCCGGCAGGTGGTCGGGCAGGATCAACGAAATGGTGGCCAGGGCGGCCGCCCGCTTGACGACGTTCTCCAGCTCACGGACATTCCCCGGCCAGTGATAGGCCAGCATCAACGCCATCGCCTCCGGCGAGAACACTTTGGGGGCCGTGTGCTGCTGCTGGGCAAAGGCCGTGAGGAAGTGGGTCACCAGTGGCGGGATATCCTCGCGCCGGTCGCGCAGCGGGGGAAGGTGGATGGTGACCACGTTCAGGCGGTAGAACAGATCCTCCCGGAAGGCCCGCCGGGCCACGGCCGCCTCCAGGTCCTGGTTGGTGGCCGCCACGATGCGGACATCCACCGGGACCGAGCCTTCCCCGCCCAATCGCTCGACCTGCCGCTCCTGCAGCACCCGGAGCAGCTTGGTCTGCAGGCTCAGGTCCATGTCCCCGACCTCGTCGAGGAAGACCGTCCCGCCTTCGGCCTGCTCGAAGCGACCGCGCCGCGCCGCCACCGCCCCCGTGAAGGCCCCCTTCTCGTGGCCGAACAGCTCGCTCTCCAGGAGCTCGCGGGGGATGGCGGCGCAGTTGACCGGCACGAAGGGACGACCCTTGCGCCGGCTGTTCTCGTGCACGGCCCGGGCAATCAGCTCTTTCCCGGTGCCGCTCTCTCCCCGGAGCAGAACCGTGAGGTCGGTCCCGGCCACCTTCCCCACCGCCTTGAAGATCTGCTGCATGGCCGGGCTGGCACCCACGATGCCGCCGAGGTCGAAGCGCTCTTCCACTGTCTGCCGGAGGCGGGCCACCTCGCGGGCGAGGGCCTGGGCCTCCAGCGCCTTTTCCACGACGAGGAGCACCTCGTCCATGTCGAAGGGCTTCCCGATGTAATCGTACGCCCCCAGCCTCATGGCCTCCACGGCCACCTGCAGCGTCCCGTAGGCGGTCATCATGATGACGGGCAGATCCGGCCGGCGCTTCCGGATCTCGCGCAGCACGTCCAGGCCGTCCCGCCCCGGCAGCCGCACGTCCAGGAGCGCCAGGTCCACGCCGGGTTCCTCGGCCGCCTGCAGGCCGCTGGGGCCGTCTGCCGCCAGATCCACCCGGTAGTTGGCGCGCTCCAGGGCCTTGCGGAGCGCCCAGCGCACGCTCTCCTCATCGTCTACGACGAGAATCCGCCTGCCCGTCATGCGCGTGTCCCCTGGTCATCCGTGGCGAGCGGCAGCAGGACCCGGAAGGTGGTCCCCTGCCCCATCTGGCTGTGGACCTCGACCGCGCCCCCGTGCTCCTCCACGATGCGCAGGGAGATGGACAACCCCAGGCCCGTTCCCCCGTCCTTGGTCGTGAAGAACGGGTTGAAGAGCTGCTGCTGCACCTCCGGAGGGATGCCCGGACCCCGATCCCCGATCTCCACCACGGCGGCCGCCCGACCGCCGCACTGCGGGGCCAGGCGCTCGAACCGGGTACGCACGGCTAACTCCCCACCCGCGCCCGCCATGGCCTCCGCCCCGTTCCGGATCAGGTTGAGAAACACCTGGAGAAGCCGATCTGGGTCGCCCGCCACCGCGGGCACCTCGGGATCGTACTTCCGCACCGCGCCCACGCCACCCGCCTGCAGCGCGGACTCTTCCAGGCGCAGGGCCTCGTCCACGATCTGGTTCACGTTGCACGACCGCAGCCGCAGCGGGCGCCCTCCGGCAAAGGCCAGCAGGCTGTCCACGATCCGGTTCAGGCGGTCCACCTGGCGGATGATGATGCCCGTGAACTCCTGCAGGTGGGGGGGAAAGCCCGCTTCCCGCTCCATCAGTTGCGCGGCCGCCCGCACGCCCACCAGCGGATTCCGCACCTCATGGGCGACGCCGGCCGCCAGCACGCCCAGCGCCGCCAGCCGCTCGGATCGCCGCACCAGTTCCTCCAGGTCCCGCACCCGGGACAGATCGCGCAGGATCAGCACCACACCGCGGCTCTCCCCGCGCGGGTTGCTGACCAGCGAGGCAACGGCGCTCACGAACAGGCGGGCCCCGTCCGCCCGGGTCATGGTGGCATCGAAGTCGGCGTGGCTGCGTCCCTGGTCCACGGTTTTCGCCACCAGGCTCGCCAGCGGCGCCGGCGGCGGGAAGACCTCCCCGATGGCCCGCCCCGCGACCTGGGATCCCGAGAACCCGGTGAGTTCCTCGGCCGCCTGGTTCAGCACCAGGATGCGGCCCTCGGGATCCAGGATGATCACGCTGTCCTGCAGGCTGGAGAGCAGGTCCTCGTAGTACGCCCGGAGCGCCTGCAGCGCGGCCGAGAGCTCGGCATTGGCCCGCGTGAGCGAGGCGACCTGCTCCAGCAATCGCGACTTCTCCGTGTCAACGCCTCGTCTCTTCATTTCGGATTGCGAATTTCGGATTTCGAATTTGCTCCCCGCACCCCCGGATCCTTCGACATTCGAAATTCGGACGCGGTCGGGCTCCGTGTGCGCGCGGCTCCTTGATATTCGCCGCGCCCTCCCGTATGATGCCGGCGGGATTCGAGTGAAGTCCCGGGAGGAGTTACGGCCATGACGGCTTCACGGATCGAGACTTTGAAGCAGATGCTGGTACAGGAGCCGAAGGATGGGACGCTTCATTATATGCTGGGGAACGAATACTTCAAGGGGCAAATGTATGACGAGGCGGTGGCGGCGTTTCGCCAGTATCTGAGGCTGTCGGACGACGAGGGCGCCGTCTACCGGTTGATGGCCCAGTCGCTGGAGGGGTTGGGACGAGTGGAAGAGGCACGGCAGGCGTATCGCGATGGCCTGGCCGCGGCCACGCGGCACGGCCACCAACCCATGGTCGAGGAGTACACCCGGGCGCTGAAAGACTTGGAGTAAGAAATGACGGCCCGAAGATCTGGCCTCTCCGCGGCCACCATGAGGCTGACAAACCCCCCGAGCGACTTTCCCACGAGGGCGATCCGACGGCTGTCCACTCCCAGCCACTGCAGGACAGCCCTAGACGGTAGAACCGTAGCGTCTCGCAGCTCAGCGTCGTGAAATATCTTCGAAGGATCCTGTCGGCCAGGCGCCTCCACCGCCTTGACAATCCTCGGAAGCACATGCTACACAGGGCGGGCGTTGTGCTCGCTGCGGACCATCCACTCCGGATCATGAGCCATCCACTGGACTCCATCTTCTGCCCCCGAAGCGTGGCCGTCATCGGCGCGTCCAACGCGCCGGAGAAGTACGGCTACATCATCCTGAAGAACCTCCTCGAGGCCGGCTTCGCCGGGAGCGTGTATCCCGTCAATCCCAAGGCGACCGAGATCCTCGGCCGCCCCTGCACCCGGAGCATCGCCGACCTGCCGCCCGGGGTGGACCTGGCGGTGATCATCATCCCGGCCCGGGCGGTGCCCCAGGCGGTGGCCGACTGCGGGCAGCGTGGGATCAAGGCGGCCATCATCATCAGCGGCGGCTTCGCCGAGTCGGGTGAGGCCGGAGCGGCCCTCCAGCGCGAGGTCGTGGAGGCCGCCCGGCGCTCCGGCGTCCGGGTCGTCGGCCCCAACTGCCAGGGGGTGAACAATCCGCACCACGGGCTGTGCGCGTCCTGGCCCCTCCTCACAGAGCAGGGCGAGATCGCCGTGATCTCCCAGAGCGGGACGGTGGGTGCGGCCCTGATGGACTGGGCGTCGCAGGAGCGGCTGGGCTGCTCCGCCTTCGTGAGCCTGGGGAACCGTTGCGACGTGGACGAGACAGACCTGATCGACTACCTGGCCCAGGACGCGAACACGCGCGCCATCGCCGCCTACCTCGAAGGGGTCAAGGACCTCGCGCGCTTTCGCGAGGTGGTGTCCCGCTGCGGGAAACCCATCGTGATCCTGAAATCGGGTCGCACCGTGGAGGGGAGGCGGGCCGCCGAATCCCACACGCGGTCGCTGGCCGGCCGGGATGAGCTGTACACCGCGCTGTTCCGGCAGCTCCGGATTCACCGGGTGGACTCCCTGGAGGATCTGTACGACGCCGCCAAGGCGCTGGCCTATCTGCCGAAGCCGGGCGGGCGACGCATCCTGACGATCACCAGCTCGGGCGGCTCGGGGATCCTGGCCACCGATTGGGCCGAGTGGTCCGGCCTGCAGGTCGCCGCGCTTCCCGGCCCCGTCGCCGAGACCCTCCGCGGGCTGCTGCCGACCCACTGCATCGTCGCCAACCCGCTGGACCTGACGGGCGACGGCACGGCCGCGCTCTACCGGAAGGTGGTGGAGGCCACGGCGCCCCACTTCGACTACCAGGTCATCATCTTCGGGGATCCCATCCTCCAGGCGGCCGATGTGGTGACCCCCGGGGCGCCGCAGCTCGTGATCTTCCTGGGCGGGGCAGAGGTCGAGCGGCAGGAACGCGCGCGGATGCATCAGAAGAAGGTGCCCGTCTTCCCCACGCCCGAGCGGGGGGTCCGCGCCCTGGCCCGCCTGTTCGCCTTCAACGGGGTGGCCGCGTGACAACGCCGCCCGCCGCCGACCGGACCCGCTGGCTGCCCGAGCCCGAGGCGCTGCACCTGCTGGCGGACTACAATCTCCCCGTGATCGCGCATCGCCTGGCGGCGACCCCCGAGGAGGCGGCGCAGGCGGCGCGCAACCTGGGATGCCCCGTCGTGCTGAAGGTCGTCTCCCCCGAGATCCCCCACAAGAGCGACGTCGGCGGCGTACGCCTGAACGTCGCCACGCCGGAGGAGGCCGCAGCCGCGTTCACAACCATCCTGGACCGCCTGACGCCTCACCCCTCACGCCTCACGATTCAGGGAATCCTGGTGGCCAAGATGGCCGCCCCCGGCACCGAGGTCATCGTGGGGATGGTCCGCGACCCCCAGTTCGGGCCGGCCGTGATGGTCGGCCTGGGTGGCATCTTCGTCGAGCTGTACAAGGACGTGGCTTTCCGCCTCCCGCCGCTCTCCCCGGGCGAGGCCCGGGCCATGCTGGGGGAACTGAAGGCCGCCCCCCTCCTCACCGGCTATCGGGGCCAGCCCCCGCGCGACCTGGATGCCCTGGCCGCCTGTGCCTGCGCGGTGGCCCGGATCGCCGCAGAGCATCCCGGGATCCAGGAGATTGACCTGAACCCCATCATCGCCCACGAGCAAGGCTGCATGATCGTGGACGCCAAGATCCTGGTGCACGAGTGACACCCACAGGAGGGAGGCAAGGCATGCGCGTACTCAAGCTGTTGGTCCTGGCTGGGCTGCTGATGATGCCGCAGGGGTGCGTGGTGTTGGCGGTGGGCGCGGTGGCGGCTGCGGCCGCCGGGGTGACCTACACGGTCCTGGGGACCGCCGAGAAGACGTTCAACGAGGAGGACGACGCGGTGGTGGCCGCGCTCCAGAAGGCCCTGGTCAACCTGGATATCAAGACCGGCGACACCCGGAAGACCGAGGAGAACGGCAAGGTCGTCTCGACGGAGATCCAGGCCTTCGCCCGGGACCTGACCATCATCATCACCATCGAGCGGATCACCGACAAGGCCACGCGCGTGATCGTGGATGCGTCCAAGAAATACGTCGTCAAGGATGCGGCCACGGCCGGCGAGATCCTGATCCAGACGACCAGCAACCTGCCCAAGAAGTCCTAGCCCCGGATGGGAGCCCTTCGGGATGCAGGCGCGGCGATCCCGCCCCGGCTCCACTACGCCTGGATCATCGTCGGGCTGGGACACCTGAACGTCCTCTGCGCCCTGGGCTTCGCCCGGTTCGGATACACCATGATCCTGCCGGGCATGAAGGAGGGGCTGCAGCTCACCTATGCCGAGACCGGGTGGCTGGCCACGGGGAATTTCGTCGGCTACCTGGTCGCCTCCCT
>METI01000079.1 GCA_001771285.1 candidate division NC10 bacterium RIFCSPLOWO2_12_FULL_66_18 | reverse complement strand
GCCTGGAGAAGCGAAATGTTCCTCGACGGCTCGGCCGCCTCTCGGACGCGGACAGAAGAAACCTCGCCCTGGCTTGGCATCCGCTGTTCGAGCGCTTACCCTGAAAATAGGTACCGGACACCTTTCGGCGGGTAAAGGGTTGATTCTCTTGTATGGCGAGGGTAATTATTTGGTTTTGGGGTCAGTGGCGTGGGTAAAGGATAGGATGTCGAACGCGAATCATCTCCCGGCGAAGCCCTGCTTGAACGCTTCGAGCCGCCGAAGGGGTTCCGCCGGGTCGCGGCGCCAGGAGGGAGGACTCAAACGCGCCATGAGCATTTGTGCCCCCGTGGGGTTGTTCTCGTCCTCGATTGCCGCCAGGAAGCGCAGTACGACTTCCCGCTCGGCGTGGTTGACGATCGCGGTGACTTTCCTGCCCAGCAGAAAAGGACTCACCTCTTCGTAAGCGACACCTCGCTCCAAGACCTCGTCGGAGAAACGGCCCGGAGCGGCCCCACCCACGAACTCTTCGAGAATGTACCCGATGTCCTCCAGATCCCGCTCACGCTCCCCGGGTCGGTCCAGGTAGGCGACCATCTTCAGCAGGAGCACCACCGGGGTCGGGGCAATCTTGACGTTCAGATCGGGCGCGACAGGAACCGGGACGCCGTGCTCGAACGCGAGCCGGAATCCGACGAGTGATCGCAGGACGTCAGCCTGGGCCGGGGTGAAGGGTGTCATGCGGGCAATTCCAGGTAGCGCTCGCGGATCTCCTGAGCTGCCTCGCGCGCGCGCTCGTGTCCCACGGTCAGGAGTTCGGTATACACCAGCAGCGGATGAACCGTCCTCGGGATTACCCCCTCGAATCCGATCTTGCCGGGGACGCGCAGGATGATAAGCGGCCCGTCATCCGCCGGCAGGGCCCGGAGGCGCTTCGCCAAGTTGGGAGGAGCGGTCTCCACGTGCAGGACGCTCTCCTCGCCCCGATAATGCTTCGTCAGCCGCATGGCGGCGCCACCGCCGCCCCAGGCCCACGCGGGCGTCTCCCCAAGCGCTTTCTCGATCCGGTTCTCAAGCGCGGCGGGATCGGGGTCCTCCGTTCGATATCGCCCGACGAAAAGGCGGGGGCGAACCGCGGTCGCGTAGCCCGCGAGCCAGCGATCGAGGATCGCCTTTGGCTGGACGAGATGGCGTCGCCTTCGACCGGCAGCCACGAGCCCTTCCTTCTTCAGCCGCGCGATGGTTTCTGCGGCGGCGGTTTTCCCGACACCCGCCGCATCCGCCAGCGTCCGGACCGGCGCCATCAAGAGGTCCGGCTTGGCCAGGACGGCGAACAGGACCTGAAAGCCCGCCGCGCCCATTCCCCGCCCTCCGGCTGCCTCACGCGCCGGCCTCTGCCCCTCGATAATGACGACGTGGTCGTCCCCGAGCCTCAAGCGGCAATTTCCGGCCGCATCGACATAGTTCATGCCGTGCTCGTCCAGGTGGCGACCCATCTGCTGCCCGACGTAAGGAGCGAAGAGAATCCATGGCCGATCCGTGGCCTTGCCGATGCGGGCAAGCATCCCGTCCACAAGCGCGTAGGTAAGATGCGTCCGCTTCAGCTCGACCAAGAGCTCGTGCCTCCCCTGCGGCGCGCGGAGGGTCAACACCGCATCCGGGCGATACGGCCCCTGGCCTGCCCCCGCGTTACGGATTGCTGCCCTTCTCACGAAGGGCAATGCGCGCAGGTGGGTGAGGTACCTATCCACGTCTCGGAATTCCTTTGGCTTCATGGCCGGTATAATACACTGTCCGTTACTAACGGACAAGATAATAAATCGGACAACTATGAAAATTGGAGGCCCTTGGACTACGACTCACCAAGGAACCCTCGGATGACAAGCCCGGCGGACGAGGCGGCACCTCACATCCGCGGACGGGGCATGCCGGCCCGCGACGGGCCGACGGAGGTCGGGTCCGTCAGGCCAGAGAGCTTCCCGACCCGCCGCACCCTTTGCCTTCGCCGTGAAACGCTTTGACATTCCTCCCTACGCCTCCTAGACTCAATTCGACATATTTTTCGGCGTGGTGCATTCCACGAGCGGCCCTCGAGACACCCCGAGGGCTCTTGGCGTCTTTGGGGAGGGATAAACCGCATGACCAAGGGGAAATTAGAGGCGCGACCGGGAACTCTCGGAGAACTCAGGCACAGCCGGTGGAGCCAGGAGCGCATCGCCTCCCGCTCGGTCCGGGACGAGATGCGCGAGAACCTGCTCCGAAAGTTGGAGCGCCGCGAGTCCTTTTTCCCCGGCATCATCGGCTACGAGGATACGGTCATCCCCCAGCTCATCAACGCGATCCTGTCCCGACACCACATGGTCCTCTTGGGGCTGCGGGGTCAGGCCAAGAGCCGCATCCTGCGGAGCCTCGTGGACCTGCTGGATGACGAGATCCCGATGATTGCCGGGTGCGAGATCAACGACAACCCCTACGTTCCGCTGTGCCGGGCCTGTCGAGAGCTGGTTGCAGAGCAGGGCGATCGGACGCCCATCGCCTGGCTGCCCCGGGAAGTCCGCTACGTGGAGAAGCTGGCGACGCCGGATGTCACCATCGCCGACCTCATCGGCGATGTGGACCCCATCCGGGCGGCACGGCGCGGCCTGGACCTGTCCAACGAGCTGACCATCCATTATGGCCTGCTCCCCCGCGCCAACCGGGGCATCTTCGCCATCAACGAGCTGCCGGACCTGGCGGGGAAGATCCAGGTCGGCCTCTTCAACATCATGCAGGAGGGGGACGTCCAGATCAAAGGCTACCCCGTGCGGCTGAAGCTGGACGTGGCCCTGGTCTTCTCGGCGAACCCGGAGGACTACACCGCCCGGGGGAAGATCATCACCCCGCTGAAGGATCGGATCGGCTCCGAGATCCGCACCCACTACCCGGTGGACCTGGCCCACGGCATCACCATCACGGAACAAGAGGCCTGGATCCGCCGGCACCCCGACGGCCACCTGGTGATCCCGGACTTCATCAAGGAGATCGTGGAGCAGATCGCCTTCGCCGCCCGGGAGAGCAAGCACATTGACCGGCGCTCCGGCGTCAGCCAGCGCCTGCCCATCTCGTGCCTGGAGACCGTGGTGAGCAGCGCGGAGCGCCGGGCGGTCCTGACCCGCGAGCGGACCATCGTCCCGCGCCCCTGCGACGTGTACGCGGCGATGCCGTCCATCACCGGCAAGCTGGAGCTGGAGTACGAGGGCGAGCTGAAGGGCGGCGAGGTGATCGCCCGGTCGTTGATCAAGGAGGCTGTGAACCGCGTCTTCAGCGCCCGCCTGGCCGGGGCCCCGATTCAGGAGACGGTGGCGTGGTTCGACGCCGGCGGCGCCGTGAAGATCGCCGACACCACGCCGGCCAGCGAGGTCCTCCGATTCCTGGAAAAGGTCCCTGGCCTGGTCGAAACGACCGCCCTGCTGGGCGTGCCCGAGAAGGCGGATCCGGGCCTCGTCGTCTCGGCCTGCGAGTTCATCCTGGAGGGATTGCACGTCCAGCAGAAGATTGACCGAACCGAGCAACGCGGTTTCATCGGCACACCGAAGGTGGAGCGGAAGCCGCGGGAAGAGCCGCCGGCGGCGCCGTCAGGGGGAAGACGGAGGAACTACAACTGAAACAATTTCGAATTTCGAATGGCGAATGTCGAATGTAAGAGCCTTCGAGACCCGAAGACCGAAATTTCGGATGTCGGATATCGAATTTCGAATTTAAGAGCAGCTGCAATGCATAGAGCCGTAAGATGCGGATAACGCGGTACAGCCAGTACACCGGGGAGTGGTGGGACAGCCTGAGCCTGGAGGATTTGCTGGGCGAGCTGGCCGACTATCTCCTCCAGAGCGGATTCCGGAACCGCTATCTGGACGAGTACCTCGACGAGATGGATTCCGACCGGAGCCTCCAGGAGCTGTACCAGGCGATCCTGGAGGCCCTGGCGAGCGGCGGGAAGATCCGGTACGAGGACGTCGAGGACTGGATGGAGGGGAAAGAGACCGAGGCCACCAAGCAGCTTGGCCAGCTCCTCAAGGCCCTCCTGGAACGGATGCTCCAAGAGGGGTACGTCACCCTCCCGGGGGACGATTTCGGCCGGCTGGAGCGGGATCCGCGCGGCTTCATGGGCGGGCAGGGCCCCGAGAGCGGGCAGGTCAAGTTCGAGCTGACCAACAAGGCGGTTGATTTCCTCGGGTTCCGCACCCTGCGGGACCTTCTGGCCTCGCTGGGCAGGAGCAGCGTCGGCCGCCACGACACCCACGAACTGTCCACCGGGGTGGAAGCGTCGGAGGCGCCGAAGCGGTACGAGTTCGGGGATACGATGAACCTGGACATCCCCGGCACCCTCTTGCGCGCCATCCGGCGCGAGGGACTGAAGAGCCCGCTCCCGCTCGAGTACGACGACCTCCTGGTCCACCAGTCGGAGTACCAGAGTTCCTGCGCCACCGTCCTCATGCTGGATTGCAGCCACAGCATGATCCTGTACGGCGAGGATCGGTTCACCCCGGCCAAGCGCGTGGCTCTGGCCCTGGCCCACCTGATCCGGACACAGTATCCCGGCGACAGCCTCAACACCGTCCTGTTCCACGACAGCGCCGAAGAGGTGCCGGTCGGCCAGCTCGCGCGGGTCACGGTCGGCCCCTTCCACACCAACACCCAGGAGGGACTGCGCCTGGCCCGGCGCATCCTGAACAGGCAGCGCAAGGACATGCGGCAGATCATCATGATCACCGACGGCAAGCCGTCGGCGATCACCCTCCCGGACGGGCGGATCTACAAGAATCCCATGGGGCTGGACCCCTGGATCCTGAAGGAGACGCTCAAGGAGGTGGCGGAGTGCCGTCGCTCCGACATCCTGATCAACACGTTCATGCTGGCGCGCGACTACGACCTGGTCGCCTTTGTGCAGAAGGTGACGGAGATCTGCCGGGGCAAGGCGTACTTCACCACGCCCGTGACCCTGGGACAGTACCTGCTGATGGACTACATGACCAAGAAGATGCGCACCATACACTGATGACTGCTGGAAACTGGAAGCTGGAAGCTGGAAAATGGAAACCGGACCGATGTCGGTGCGGCCAGTTTCCAGCTTCCAGTTTCTAATTTCCGATCTCCAGTTTCCAACTTCCAGTTTCCAATTTCCCTGTTCCCGTGAGCCGACGATGACCACCCAGATCACCCGACCCGAGAAATTCTTCCTGGAGAAGTTCGGCCTGACCGAGCAGACGCTGGAGCGCACCCTGGGCGCGGCCTTGGGGAAGCGGATAGACTATGCCGACCTCTACTTCGAGTACCGGGTGAACGAGGAGATCGGCCTCGAGGAGGGGATCGTCAAGAAGGCGGCCCGGAGCATCAGCCAGGGCGTCGGCGTCCGTGCCACCGCCGAGGAGAAGACGGGGTTCGCCTATTCGGACGAGATCACCGTCGAGAATCTGCAACTGGCGGCGCAGCGGGCGCGCTACATCGCGGCCGATTCCAGCCGGTCGGACGCGGTGGCCGTGCGGGAGTCCCGGGTGGCCCCGCGGAATCTCTATCCCGTGCAGGTCCCGCCGACGGACGTCCCCATCCAGGCCAAGATCGACCTCTTGCAGCAGATTGATCGAATCGCCCGGGCCTATGACCCCCGCATCACCAAGGTGATGGCCACGGTGGCCAGCGAGCAGAAGGTAGTCCTGGTGGCCACGTCCGAGGGGTGGGTCGTGGGGGATGTTCGGCCCCTCCACCGCCTCCAGGTGACCTGCATCGCCGAGGATCTCCGGCGGGGACCGGACATCCGCCAGATGGGGACGTTCGGCGGCGGCGGCCGGGCCGAGTTCAGCTTCTTCCTCGAGGGCGAGCGGTTCGCCCACGTCGCGCGCGAGGCGGCCCGACAGGCCATCGTCAACCTGGATGCCGACAATGCGCCGGCCGGATACATGGACGTGGTCCTGGGGCCGGGCTGGCCCGGCATCCTGCTCCACGAGGCGGTCGGCCACGGCCTGGAGGGCGATTTCAATCGCAAGGGCACGTCGGCCTTCAGCGGCCGCCTGGGCGAGCGGGTCGCCTCGCCGCTCTGCACGGTGGTGGACGATGGGACCATCCCAGGCCGGCGGGGGTCGCTCAACGTGGATGACGAGGGGACGCCGACGCAGCGCAACGTGCTGATCGAGAACGGCATCTTGACGGGCTACCTCCAGGACCGCCTGAACGCCCGGCTCATGAAGATGGCGCCGACGGGCAACGGGCGCAGGGAAAGCTATGCCCACCACCCGATGCCCCGGATGACGAATACCTTCATGCTGCCGGGGACGACGCCGCCCGAGGAAATCATCCGGTCGGTGAAGCGCGGCCTATACGCCGTGGCCTTCGGCGGCGGGCAGGTGGACATCACCAACGGCAAGTTCGTCTTCTCCGCCAGCGAGGCCTACCTGATCGAGGACGGGAAGATCGGCCAACCGGTCAAGGGGGCGACCCTGATCGGCAACGGCCCCGACGCCCTGACCCGCGTGACCATGGTGGGCAATGACCTGAAGCTGGACGAGGGAATCGGCACCTGCGGGAAGGACGGCCAGTCCGTGCCGGTGGGCGTCGGATTGCCGACCATCCTGA
>METI01000078.1 GCA_001771285.1 candidate division NC10 bacterium RIFCSPLOWO2_12_FULL_66_18 | reverse complement strand
GCTGCCCCTCGCGCAACTTCCTGCGAAACCCCGCGCTTCCCATCCGGAGCATCCGAGTTCATCCGACGCTCGCCCCATGAGCAATCCACACACCCGTCCGCCTCACGGCTTGATCCAGGCGGAGGCAAAGGTATTCTCGCCGAAGGCATTCGAGAAGCCTGCCCCTCGAATCTGGCGATGGAGGCTGACGACGTCAATGGGGCGGTGCATCGGCCGCTCCGGGTCCTCGCCCAGGTCGATGAGCAGGATGAGCACTCCCCCCACCTTGATATGCCCCAGGAGCTCCCCCAGGACCTCGTGGGGATGAATAAGGTGCTCGAACACGGCATCAGTGAAGATGATATCGTAGGCGCTGTCGAGACTCAGTTCTGTCGGTGAAGAGAGGATGACCTCGACTGGCAGACGGTACTTCCGAAATCGCCAGCGGGCGAAATCCAGCACGTGTCCCGGGATGTCAAGGTAGGTGACGCGTTTCCCCCAGGCACTGACGATCTCGCAGAAGGCGCCCAGCCCACCCCCAAATTCCAGGAAGTCCTTTCCGGGGTGGTCCCTGATCAGGCGCAGGATTGTTGGATTGAACCGGTCGAGTTTTTCGAGGATGACATCCTTGGAACAGTTCAACCACAAAAGGTCGAATACGTACGTAGGGGACAGCTCGTAGAACCGGCTGGCGGCACCCTGCCACGAACCGCTCCCTCGGATGGCCTCCCAGTTCTGCTGATTGAGCTCGGTGTTCACATTGATGCATCGAGCAATCTCGTCAATCGAGAGCCCGGAGAACTCCGCATAGTCATTCACGACCTCGTGCGTCGGTTCGTACGCGTATATCGGGGTCTCCGCCGACACGAAGGAGCGGAACCATCTCACGGGAACTGCCAGGGCTTTCTTCAGCCTCATCCCTCTGTTCCTAATCTCCCTTCCCGTTGAATCCTGGACACGACTGTGCCGAACCCGGCGTCGATCATTCATCTACTGCGTCACCCCGTGAGGATAGGGTCTCTCCCGCCGCATGGCCACGGGAGCTTCCTTGGACGGCGAGATTCATCTGACCGCATCGCGCAACCTCGCGCCCATCTCCGCGCGCGCCGCAGAGGCTCTCGACCTTCCCCATCAGCCGTGCCCGGTAGGCGTCCCAGGAGCACTCGAGGGCCTGCCGTCTGGCCTTTCGGCCCATCTGCTGCCCTCGCCCCCGGTCGGCCGCCAGCCACGCGAGACGCTCGGCAATGGCATCTACGTCCCTCATCGGTACCACGAAACCGTCCACCCCCTCCCGCACGCAGTCCTTGGCGCCGACGTGGTCCGAGACAATCACGGGAAGGCCGGCGGCCATGGCCTCCAGCACCACCAAGCCGAAGCCGTCCTGCACCGACGGTAACACGAGGACCGATGCCTGGCGTAGCACCCGCTCGGGCTGCGTGGACGGCCCGCAGAGCCGCACCGAACCGGGGGTCGCGCGCCGGATCGCCTCCAGCACGAGAGGCCGGACGACCGGCTCCACGGGACCCACGATGAGCAGTTCGGCGTTGGTCAGGCGGAGCTTCGCCCAGGCCTGGAGGAGGTACAGGATGCCTTTCTGCAGGCTGACGCGCCCCAGAAACACGACCCGGAAGGCGTCGGGCGGAGGCTCCGCCGGGGTGAACCGCCCGGCATCAACGCCCAGCGGGTTGAGGAACAGCTTATGCTCCGGGTACCCGGCGGCCAGGAAGCTGTCCCGGACGAATTGCGACGGGACTGCGATAATGTCGGTCGCCGCATATTCGGCCTGGGCTCGCCGGACCTCGGCTGGGTGCATGGGGCCCCTTGGCAGCCCCATCAGGCGACACTCTTCCTCCAGAAGGGTGCGCTGGGCCCCAGCTTCCACGCCCCCCCGATCCAGGATCGTCATGGCTCCTTGCCGACGGGCCACGCCAAGGCTCCGCAACGAATGATGGGCCCAGCCATAGAAGACGTCACACCGGCCGACGTGCCTCGCGGCCCACCCGTCATACATCCGATCTCGCGCACGATCCGGGATGACGTGCCTTGCGATCCGGTTGGTCACCAGCCACGAGGGAAATCGAACCAGTTGCCCTTGCGCGGGGCCTCCCTGGCCGTCGAGGACCAGGAGGCGCTGCAGGCATCCCCTGGACACCAGGCCCTGAACCGCCTGGGCCGCCACGCTCCCGATCCCGCCGCCGTCCAGCGCGGCGCCGATGGAGTACACCACGGCGGGCACGCCATTTTCCCCCTCCCCGAGGCAGCCTGCACCCTCCCGGGGGACTGCCACGGGGTGTTGCTCGCGCCGCATCATCCCTTCGAGGTTTTCACACAGTCATTCACGAAGCCAGCGAGAAGATCCGCGCTCTTCTCCCAGGTGAATTCCTGGATGCGCTCGTATCCTGCCCGTGCCAACCTCCGCCGGAGACTGTCGTCGTCCAGCAAGCGGAGGACATTCCGAGCCAGGGCTTCCGGGTCCCGTGGTGGGGAGAGCAGGGCGGTCACCTCGTGCTCCGCATACTCCCTGTTTCCCCCGCAATCCGTCGTCACCACAGCACACCCGCAGGCCATCGCCTCGGCGGGGGGAAACGCAAAACCTTCGGCCAGGCTGCTGCAAATGAAGATGCTCGACTGATTGTATATCCTGACGAGTTCTGCCTCCGGGACGTTCTGGTGGTACTCCATCCAAGGCGGCAACCGATCGGGGCGAGGTCCGGTCCCGAACACAATGGCCTGGATGCCAGGCTGCTGTCCCTTGCATAACTCCAGGGCCCGCACGGCATCCCCGGGCGCCTTGTAGGGTGCAGTGGAAAAGAACATGCTGATGCATCGGGGTCGCGCGGCGATGTCGCAGAGCATCCGAAACCTCCGATGATCGATCCCCTCCGGGACACAGATGGTCCGCCCCTCCTGCGTCACCGCAGACACGTTCTCGTAGAGCCATTTCGAGATGGTCACCCTGTGGAATGGCATTTTCCATGTGCGCTTCACCCGTTCTTCCGGGCCGAAGTAGGATTCAAAATCCTGGATCAGGTAGAACTTCTCGCCCTTGCTGGGGGGATACTCCACCACGTACTCGGCCGTCGGCCAGTAGGTGGCAAAGATCGCATCGCTGTCGGGCACGTATTCGGAAATCGGCTCCGGCACATACCGCAGGCGAACCCGCGGGTCAATGGGCTGCCAGCCAAGGCTCGGCTTGAAGAGGGAGTCTCGGATGGAATCGCGAAGACGCCGGGCTCTCCAGCGCAGCCCGCGATAGAACTTGGTCGTCGGCGGTGGCGGCCAGTTCGCCAGACGCCGCGAGTGAACGACCGTGACCTCGTGTCCCCGGACCACCAGGTGGTTCGCATGTTCATACGCCGTCCTGAAGCCGCCATTCGGCTTCCACGGGTATGCCGGCAAAACGAATGCGATCCTCATAGGTGACTGGTGAGCTCGGCTGGTCTGGTGAATCGCGGAGGATCCGGAGGGAAACCGGGCCTTCATCGAGGGAAGACCGAATCGTATCGGGATCGTGTGGATGTACCCGCTCCCGGCATGGTGTTCACGGGCCTCTCGCCGAATCCCCGCACATTAGGTGACGAAGCTCCCTCGGGGTATCGAGTCGGCATAATACTCACGTCTTCCTGCCCAGTCAAGCATTACCCGGCGCGAGGGATCCGGATCTTGGCTTCGCTCTCACTCGCGGTTCCGTCGGAATCCGGCGGTGCGATCGTCAAGAACGTGGCCAGCAGCATGCTCGGCCATAGCTCCAGGAAGACCCTGTCCACGGTCGTCCGGAGGTGCCAGGCAAGGTCCCGGGGGGTCAGGAGGAACACGACAAAGAGCCCAGCCGCCATCAGCGCCAGGGCACCCCAGGTCGTGGCCAGACGCTGTCTCGAGCCCGCGCCGTCGGGCTCCCGGCCGGGGGCCGTGCCTCCTCGCGCCTGCACCCCAAGAAGCAGGCCATAGAACGGAAGAACGACCGGAAGGATGTTCCACTTCCCTCGGTCGAGAAGCTCCTTGGCGAATGCCGTGGCAACCTGGAGATAGCGCGAGGGGTCGGCCAGGCGCGCAATGACGGTTTCGAGACTTTGTCCGGCAACCAGGTCGGTGGGCGGTGCGAGGAACACCTTGAAGGCGGTGACCAGCAGAAGCATGGGGAGCATCCCCGCACCGAAGGCAACCAGGCGCCCCCACTCCCGGGACCGGTCTGCCCGCCGCAGGACGGACACCACGTGAGCCACCAGGAGGACGGCCAAGAAGAGGAGCCCTTCGTTCTTCGTCCACGCAGCCATGCCGACGAGCAGCCCTGCCAAGGCGTAGGTTCCGCCGACACCCTGCGACGCCTGATCCGCTCGGTGCAGGAGCGCCAGGGATGCCAGCAGGTAGCAGGCGATGGGAATCTCGGCGTACTGGGCAGCCCCGTGGGCCACAAAGAACGGCGTCCCCAGGAGCGTCAGCCCGGCCAACATCCCCTGGGTCCTGCCGCGAAGCCCCCACACCGCCGCCGCCAGGATCCCAGCGGTCGCGAAGGTAAAAAGAAAATCCACCGCGATTGGGACGGCGGTGGTCTCTCCGCCCGCAAAGGTCCAGCCGCGGGCGACGACCCCGGGGACCAGCAGCGGATAGTCGGGGTGCGACCAGGACAGGAGGGGGGACAGGCCATCGCGCCAGTATTCGCCGCCACGGAACAGGAAGCGGGCCCTCAGGTTCCAGATGGCCCAGGCATCCCACAGGCCATGCGGCTCGCGGACCGACCGACACAAGAACCCGTAGGCCGCCAGGCCCACGGCAAGCAGGAAACCCAGGGTCAGCAGGCCGTCCAGGAAAGACCGCCGCTCCTCTCGCGGCCGATCCGTCCAGCGGCCTCGGGCCGCCCAGACCCCCCCCAGGACGAGGAGGACAGCCAGCGTGACCTCGATGCCGAGCAGGAGTCCGGGGGACCAGCGGAGGACGATTGCCCAGAGAAAGAAAGTCGTAGAGGCCAGCCCGAGGCCCAGGGCGACCGATACGCTGGCGGTGAGGAGGAGATCGGCGCCGCGCGGCCTCGGTCCCGGCTGCAGCCACATCCAGCAGCCCAGCCCGAGGGCCATCGCGGAGGCCAGGGAGAGGATCAGCCGGGTCACTCTTGAGCCCGCCTCAGGAGTGCAATCCCGTTGCCCAAATCGCGCACCAGTACCAGACCCGGCCTCTGGCACACCTGCGGCACTCGCGTCGGGTTCTGCACGTTACAGATGACCAGTGATCGGCTTGGATCCCGAACCACGATCACGGGCGCCAGGGCATACTGGCTCAGCATGAACCATCGGGCCTGATAGGCCTCCGTCTCATCCGGTGCCTGGTTCTCGGATGCCGGGGCCCCCGGGCCTTCAGACAGGTACCCGACAGTCCCCCGGGGGGGCAGCAAGCCTCTGAGGGCCGCGTACCGGTCCGTGTAGGATTGCACCTGGGCGTCGAGGGTGGGGGGTGCCTCCGGCCCTGTCCTGCAGATCACCCGGCTCACCCCGAAGAGTGCGATAAGCGCCAGGAGGCCAGCCCCGTACCGCGCGCGCGTCACGTGATCGGCTGCCATCACATCTCCCATGCACCCCGGGAATCCGGGACCAGCCTAAGGTCCGAGCAAGAGAGCCAGGCGCCGCTGGATTTCACTCGCCGCCGTCATGGCGTCTATGGTGGTGGCCAGCATCACGATCCCCAGACTCATGGCAAACGTCACCTCCACGGGCCACCGTCCTGGCTCCCCACCAGTTCCGGACCGACACCGCGACAATTCGTAGAGCCCGTGGGCGGCAAAAATGATAAGGGCTGGGAAAATCAGGAGGCGGTACCTCGCATGCACCGTATAAATCAATCCCGAGAGAATGCAGCTCCCCGCGTAGAGAATGAGGCAAACCAGGGTGGAATCGCGCCGCCCGAACGACCGAAAGAATCCAAGGAGGCCCAGCGAGAGAAGGACGAGGGTGGTTGATGCTGAGAGGGCGATGGATATGATTCGGTCCACCCCGCGCATGTGCAGGTTCCAGCCATTCGTGCGTGCGACGCTGAAGTATTTTATCAGCTTCAGCGCGAGGATCTTTGCATACTGCCCAGGGTGCTGCTTGATGAATTGCATACCTCGGGCGTAGCCAGTTCGGCTCTGTTGAAGATAAGGTTCCCTCCGCAGGGTACGGGCGATCTCCACGGGGATCACATTGGGATAACTTCCGTCCGCCTCGGGATTCGCGCCTAGCCAAAAGTTCCATCCTCCATTTGGCGAAACCAGAATGACCTCTCCGTAGATCAGAAAATTTCTTGCCCCCCAGGGGAGAAGCATGAAGGCAATGCCCATCAGCAAAGGTACCACCGTCCTCCAGGACCTGATGGCGGCCCGCCACATTGCGAGCAGAGCCGCAAAGAGCAAGATGGTCGGCCGGGTCAAGGCCGCCAACCCCACAAGGATTCCGGCCGCCAGAGCCCACCCTAAGGAATCGGCGCGCATTGCTCGCGATAAGGCCAGAAGGGCCATGGCAACCAGGAACAAGTACAGCGTCTCAGTCAATAACATGCCAGGGTAGATAATGAGATCGAAGGCCAGCGCGGCCAAAGCTGCTGCAGCCACTCCGGTTTTCGATTCAAACGCATCCTTCCCGAGATTGGCGAAGACGACGCAAGTGGCTGCCCCGAGAAAGGCTTGAATCATCCAAACGATCCAGAGGTGGGGACCGAAAAGCCAGAACAGGCTGCCCAAAAAAATGGGGTATGCCGGGCCAACAACACGGATCGACCCATCCATGTACCGAGGAACCTCCGGCGACTCCGCGAACCCCAGCCCTTGCATCAGATTCAATGCAATGCCCTGATACACTCGTGCATCCACTGCGACCGGCACGTTCTCGACCACCCCGTATCCGAACCGAAGGACGAAGGCCAAAAAGAAGATTCCTGTGAGAATCTTTCGGTAAGGAAGCATATTACTTCCGCTCCCCAGCAGGCCGGCCCGCATCCAGGTAGCAACCAGTGCACACCGGTGGGATGTCCCCCCTTTTCATGGCCCGACGGAACGACTGATAGGCCTCCCCGGTCCAGATGGGCAAGGCGTCCTCTTTCAGCACGTTCCCAAAGCTCAAGACTTCCGGGTTGCCGATGACGCAGCAGGGAACCACGTCGCCCTCGCTGGAGATAAACGCCGAGGACCATGGCCACGGACACAGCTTGCCATCCTTCCAGGAGAACTTGTTGTCGGTGTAGACGAGAAACCGAACTCCGAGCTGCCTCGCCAGCCTGCGGGCCTCATCGATCATCGCCTCGGCGGTGGGCTGCTGCGAATCGGTCCGAAGGGAGTCTGGTTCCAATTTGGCCTGCCACGCCTCCTGGCCCCAGTAGATGAGGTCGTACTGCAGCCGGAGGGAGTCCACGCCGACTTCCTTGGCGAGGCGGACCAGGGCGGGCAGCTCCTGGATATTGCCCGCCGGGCCGACGGTCCAGAAGTGGATCTCCGGCAGCCTCCGCCTGCCGCGCATCGCCGTGAGGCGGCGGATCCCGTCCATGACGCGCGCAAACTT
>METI01000077.1:13503-17396 GCA_001771285.1 candidate division NC10 bacterium RIFCSPLOWO2_12_FULL_66_18 | reverse complement strand
TATCCTGGCGAAGACCTACCCGGATGCCCGGTGCGAGCTGCACTTCACCTCGCCGCTGGAGCTTCTGGGGGCCACGATCCTCTCGGCCCAGTGCACCGACGCCCGGGTCAACCTGGTCACCCCGCACCTGTTCAAGAAGTACCGGTCGGCGAAGGCCTACGCAGAGGCAGACCCGGCGGTCTTCGAGCAGGAGATCCGTACGACCGGCTTCTTCCGGAGCAAGGCCAGGAACATCATCGCCTGCTGTCAGATCCTGGTCCGAGACTTCGGCGGGAAGGTTCCCCGGACCATGGAAGAGCTCACCACGCTGCCGGGCGTGGGACGGAAGACCGCGAATATCATCCTGTACAACGCTTACGGGTTTCCCGGTTTCGCCGTGGACACCCACGTGGCCCGGGTCACCAATCGCCTGGGGCTCGTGAACACGGAGGACCCGGACAAGATCGAGGAACAGATGTGCCAGGTCCTCCCGCGGGAGGCCTGGGGACAGGCCACCCACCTTTTCATCTTCCACGGGCGGCGCACCTGCCAGGCGAAGCAACCGAAGTGCCCGCAGTGCACTGTCCGTTCCCTGTGTCCCTGGCCAGGGAAGCGATGACCCCTGCCTACCGTCCCGCCTCTCGCCTTCCCCCTCACGGCTTTTGGTCCGGCCTCGCTGCCACGGCGCCGCTGGTGCCCGGGGTGGTGGCCTTCGGCCTGGTGTACGGGGTCCTGGCCCGGCAGGCCGGGCTGAGCCTCGGGGCCACGGCGACGATGTCGGTCCTGGTCTTCGCCGGGGCTGCCCAGTTCACCGCCGTCTCCATGTGGGGACAGGCCGGCCCGGGTCTCCTCGTCGCCACCACCCTGATGATCAACCTCCGGCACCTCTTGATGGGAGCGTCGGTGGCGCCGCACCTCCGGGGACAGCCGGGCGCGTGGAAAGCGTTGCTGGCCTTCGGATTGACGGATGAGTCCTACGCCCTCGCCATCTCACGGTACCTGCGGGGCGAGGGCAGCCGGGAGTTCTTCCTGGGCGCGAACCTTGCGTTCTACGGGGGCTGGACCCTGAGCAGCCTGACGGGGGGCGTCCTGGGCGGGCTCGTGGTAGATCCTGGCCGCTGGGGAATTGCGCTTGTCTTTCCCTTGACCTTCCTGGGGCTCCTGGTCCCGCTTCTGGGCCGGCCGGTGACGGTGGTGGTCGCGCTGGCCTCGGGGATCGTGGCGGTGGCCACGGCTGCCTGGCTGCCCGGCAAGGGGAATCTGGTCCTGGCCATCCTGGTCGGAAGCGAGATCGGCGCCATCGCGGAGGCGTGGTGGACACCTACGCGGTAATCCTGGGGATGGCCCTCGTGACCTATGCGACGCGGGCGCTGGCGATCTTTCTCTTGTCCCGGCGGCTGCCGCCAGCCCTCGAGCGCTTCCTCAGCCACATTCCGGCGGCGGTCTTCGCGGCCCTGGCATTCCCGCCGCTACTCGCTCCCGAGGGATCCTTCGCCCCCGGGCTTCCGGCTGCAGCCGCGGCCGTTGCCGCGGCCGTCGCCTGGCGGACTCGCCAGATCTTCACCACGATCCTCGCAGGCATGGGATGCTACTGGTTGCTCCGGTGGATCGTGGGGTGAACAAAAGCGTTCGACGGTTTCCGCCTGTGGCGGATTCGGCGGTTCGGTTGTTCCCCGGTCCCCCGAACCACCGAACGCCCGGGACCCACAGCACCGCGGTGGGGACCCACCGCCGTGGTGTGGGTGCCCCGAACCACCGAACGCTTTTTGATCTGTACCCCGCAGACCGGCGACCGAGGAGGCACGGGCCGTGGAATTCTGTTGCAACGCAGCGGGGCGTGCAGTATGGTCTCCCCGGCTTCACGCCTGATCGAACTCCACGTCCGCGCGCCCCACCTCTGAATGCTGCTATGCGACGACGCCCATGGAGTTGGATGGCTGCGCTGCTGATCGCCGGGGCGGGATGGTGCCTGTCGCACGCTCCCGTGGCCGCGGCCGCCGCAACGGAGCCGTTGACCGCGGCGGATCCCTCGGGAAGACCCTCGGGTGGATTCGACCGGGCGGCGCTGCAGGCCGAGCTGTCCCGTCCCGTGGCGGCCTTGCAAACGCAGCCGGCGGAGGCATTGCGGGCCCACGTCCAGCGGCTGGGAGACCTCCAGTTCGCCATGGAGCTGGCGGCAGATGTCTCGCCGGAAGAGCGACGCGTCCTGAACGGCCGGATCCTGACCCGGGTGGCCCAGGTGGGCCTTCTGGTCCGACAGCGCACCGTGGAGGGGCACACTCCGGGGAAGGACCGAGGCATCGCGGAAGCAGTCGGCGCCTGGTACCCTGCGGCGGGCGATCTCCCCGGCGTCCTCGTGGAGCACTCGGGCCTTCTGGTACGCCTTCTCGGCGGACTGCTCGTCGCGTTTGCCCTGGGGAACCTGGTGGCGTCCCGCCGTGGGGCCAGGTCAAGATCTTCTGGCAGCCGGGGGGACCCCCCGATCGACTTGATGAGCCAGGCGTCGGACCAGCCCGGGCAGCCGGACGAAGAACCTACGATCACCTTGGCCGAGATCCGTGAGGCACTTGTCGCGGGTCACACGGTCCTGCTGGAAATGGGGTCCGACATCGTGCCGTCGAACCGGAGTCGCTTCCTCGAGCTGACGCGGCAGATGCAAGAGATCCTGAGCGGCGGGGAGGGGCAGACCTACACCGTGTGGGAGGATCCGGCCCATCCGAACCGGTTCTATGAGCTGGTGGTGTGCCGGCAGGTCGGGGACCTGGACCAGCTCGCCGCGACCGAGGGGCCCTTGTCCCGTCTGGCGGTCGAGATCGAGGCCTGTCGCGTTCCCGGGGGGGTTGTCCTGCAACGTGTCTGGTGGGACGTGCTCCCAGAGCAGGGATGGGCGGCGCACTTTGCGCCGGCCCCGGAGGCTTCGCTGGCCCGCTGAGGGCCGAAGAGGAAATTCGGCTGAAACGAGTCCGCCCGGGCTTTGGAGTCTGGCGGCGCCCGGTACCCCATCCTACAATCGCTTCACGTCGTCCGAGGGATGGCCTGACGTGAGACTCTGGAAGATGATCTATCAGATCTACCAGCGGAATCTCCTGGCGGAGATTCGCCGGGGAAAGCTGCCCCAGCACGTCGGCCTGATCCTGGACGGCAACCGGCGGTACGCGCGAGCGATCGGCCTCGTCGACATCCTGGACGGGCATCGCCTGGGTGCCAACAAACTGGAAGAGGTGCTCACCTGGTGCGAGGAGCTGGACATCCGGATGGTGAGCATCTGGATCCTGTCCACGGAGAACCTGATGCGGCCGCCGGAGGAGCTTGGGGGCCTGCTCCGCCTCATCGAGAACAAGCTGCGCGATACGGCGCGGGATCCCAAGGTGCACAAGAAGCGGATGCGCATCCGGGTGATCGGCAAGCTGGAGATCCTGCCGCCCTCGATGCGCAGCGCCATTCGCGAGGCGGAGGAGGCCACCCGGAACTACGACGGCTTCTACCTGAACGTGGCGCTCGGGTACGGGGGCCGGCAGGAGATCGCCGATGCGGTGCAGAGTCTGTTGCGGGACCGGGCGGCGCAGGGAATGTCACTGGAGCGGGCCATGGAGGAAGTCACGCCCGACAACCTCGGGAAGTACCTGTACACGTATGACCTGCCGGATCCCGATCTGATCATCCGCACCAGCGGCGAGGTACGGTTGAGCGGCTTCCTGCTCTGGCAGAGCGCCTACAGCGAGTACTACTTCTGCGACGCCTACTGGCCGGCCTTCCGGCGCATTGACCTCCTGCGGGCCATCCGTAGCTACCAGCAGCGAGAGCGACGCTTCGGCTCCTGACGGCTCCCTAACAGGATGCTGAAAAACCCGTTTTCGCCCAGGCTGCTCAAAAAGGTCCAGATGCAAGGCGGCGCGCGATGCGAGGTGCGAGGC
>METI01000077.1:501-13476 GCA_001771285.1 candidate division NC10 bacterium RIFCSPLOWO2_12_FULL_66_18 | reverse complement strand
ATGCGAGGTGCGAGGCGTACTTAGTCCGTACGTCGCAGCGCCGCGCGAGCGCGCCAACGCCGCAGATGGGCCTTTTTCAGCAGCCTGCTAAGAGCGTTCGATCGTGCGAGGGTTCAAGCGTTCGGGAGTTCAGCGGTCCAACAGTTCCCCGAACGCCCGAACACGCGAACCCCCGAACAGCCGAACGCCTTCCCGTCGGACTAACGGGCGGGCTTCCCCCCACCCAGCCAGGACGAGGGAATCTTCCCGGTGCCCTGGCACATGCCGCAGGGAGCCGTGGGCGCCCACTGCTTCGGCACCTTCGGATTGGCCGGCCACTCGAAGGAACCGCGTCCGCCGCATCCCGGACACGGAACTAGATTGTTCTGAGGCGACACGTGCTTCATGCTGAATATTTCACCGCCAAGGTCGCCAAGGCCACAAAGGCGCGCTAGATCTCCTCAAGGCTGGAGCCGAATTCAGGACCAGAAGTTACGAGCGGGCTTTCGTCTCTCGTCCCCATCAGCCCTTGAATATGGGGAGCTTCTTGGCGCACGTGGCGTCTTGGCGGTTCAAGGGCTACGCTGTTTGGGTTCATGGGCCTTGTAGCCCGGGAGGCGGGACGCCTCAAAAGGTCCTCCGGCCGGGGATGCGATCCACCGTCGCCGCAGCCGGGCCGCAGAGGCCAGAGCTGCCTCCCACCCGTTATGAGAACCCGCCGAACCACCGGTTGTAAATCACCTTGATCTCGGGCCCCGGAGCGCTGTCCCCGTAGAAACCGTCCGCCAGACCGTCCAGCCCCTTGACCTGGTACACCCTGGATCGCTTTCGCTCCTCCCCGCTGTGGACGAACCGGGGGAACCGGTCCAAGTCGCAGATCCGGTGCAGTCCTTCCGCGGGCAGGATGCCCGCGCCGCTTGACAGGTTGCGGTGCCGGGCCGTGATCCGGGCCCGGGGGCTGCGCCCGCGTGCCGCCTCGAACTCGGTGCAGGATTCCACCTCCCAGACGTCCACCATCCCCATGAGGGATTCTCCTTGGATGAGAGCAGGCCGCTTTTTCACGATGCCATGTACGACTACGGGTATCTTATGGCTGAAGGGTACGGCTCGTGTCAAGAGGGAGGGCGGGACGATCTGGACGAGGAGCCGTCCTGGGGCAGGCGGAGGGTCTGGGTACGAGACGCGTCGGCTGAGGGAGCCGAAGACACTGTCTTGCGTTTTCTGGAGATGGCGTGCCCGACGCGATTTGAACGCGTGACCTTCGGCTCCGCAGGCCGACGCTCTATCCAAGCTGAGCTACGGGCACGGGCAGGACTGCACCCTTCTTGCGACACGGAAAAGATCTTACACCCGGACGCGGTCGCCGTCCAGCAGAAGCTGGCGGGGAAAACGAATGCAACCGTCCGCCAGAGGCGGAAACGCAAATACACGCAAATCTCTCTCAAGGGACCCGCCGTCCATTGAGCCGTATTCCACCCGCCTGCACAAGGTTCGGCCGAGCGAGACGGCTAGCCCTTTCCCGCGGCCCGCAGGGATTCCAGGAACACCCGGTACGCCTGCTCCGCCTCGCCGCAGGACCGCTTCAGCGCCTCCGCCAGGTGCGGCACGTCGTTGGTGTGCAGGACCAGGTCCACGCTCCGGGCGAAGGCGGCGCTGGCGTCGTGGGAGCGGGCATCGGGGCTCACCAGCACCACGTGCATGAGCCGGCGCGTCGCCATGCCCATCTCGGCCAGGTGCTCCAGCACGGGGTTCCCGTCGCCCGCGGCGCAGCCGAATCCCTCGCGCAGGATGACCAGCGCGTAGGGAGTGAAGCGCAACCGCTCGATTGCGTCGGCGGCATCGGCAGCGGCGTGCGCCGCGTAGCCCTCGCGCTTGAGGGCCGCCAGCACCTGGTCCCGTTCCGCCGGCGCGGCCACGCAGACCAGGGCCCGGGCCTGCGCCTGTTCGGCGTACGCGGCCGGCGCCTCGGGTCGTGGGGCGGGGGCAGTCGCAGCCGACGCGCCGCCCGCGGGCTCCGGGCGGGGCCCCGCCGGAGGCGGGGACGTGTCAATGACGATCTGGCCCTTGCAGCGGGGGCAGGCGGCGGTGAGGACCTTCCCCTTCGGAAGCCGCTCGTCCGGGATGGTCAGGCTGGTGTTGCAGGAGGGGCAGGTGACGGTCATGACGGATGCCTCATCGCTTGGGAGGCGGGCCGGGCCGCAGGGGCCCGCCGGGCTGGCGCGGCTTCCGGCCGTAGTCGGCGTCCAGGGCCAGCCCCTCGATGTCGCTGGTCTTCTCTCCCTTGGTGGCCTTGATCGTGTCCAGGCCCCGGGCGACCACCGAGCGCTTGGAGGCGTAAGAGAGAGCCGTCTCCTCGGTGATCAGGCCCTCCTGGAACAGCCGAAGGATGTGGGTGTCGAAGGTCTGCATCCCCAGGGCCTCGCCGTCCTGGATGATCTCGTAAAAAGTCTTGCCCTCCGACTCGCCGTTCAGGATGACCTCTTCGATCCGGAGGTTCATCCCCATGATCTCCAGCGCCGCCACGCGGCCGCCACCCACCTTGGGAAGCAGCCGCTGCGAGATCACCCAGCGCAGCGTATCCGCCAGGCGCATCCGGACCATCCGCTCCTCGTCCTTGTCGAACATGCCGATCACGCGGTTGATCGTCTGGCCGGCGTCCACGGTGTGGAGGGTGCTCAAGACCAGGTGGCCGGTCTCGGCGGCCGACAGGCCGATCTCCAGCGTCTCCCGGTCCCGCATCTCGCCCACCAGGATCACCTTGGGGGCCTGGCGCAGGGCCGCGCGGAGGCCGCCGGCGAAGGAGTCGAAGTCCGTTCCCAGCTCCCGCTGGTTGAACGTCGCCTTCTTGGGAGGATGGACGAACTCCACCGGGTCCTCCAGCGTGACCACGTGGACGGCCTTCTGCTCGTTGATGATGTCCAGGATGGCTGCCAGCGTGGTGGACTTCCCGCTGCCCGTGGCCCCGGTGACCAGGATCAGGCCGTTTCGCTCCTCCGCCATCCGGTGCACGATCTCGGGCAGGCCCATCTTCTCGACGGTGGGGACCTCGGCCGCCAGGCGCCGGAGGACGATGGAGTAGTGGCCCCGCTGCTGGAAGATGTTCACGCGGAACCGGGCCGCGGTGCCCAGAGCGTAGGGCAGATCGCAAGAGCCGGTGCGCACCAGGGTCTCGGTCAGGCGCCGGTCCGCGCCGATGAGCGCCAGGGCGATGGCCTCGGTCTGGTAGGGCGTTAGGCGCGGGAGCGGCGGGTCGGTGACGACCGGCACCAACTCGCCGTGATGCTCCACCTGGGGCGGGCGGCCGACGGTGAAGTTCAGGTCCGACACGGGGCCGTGCGCGTCCAGCATCCGGGTCAGGGTCCGATCCAGTTCATGTCGCTGCATGGCGTCTCCGCGCGACCGGGCGCCGGCCTCAGGCCAGCCCCAGCTCTTCCGGCGGCTTGGACAGGAACGGCAGGAACTTCGCCTTATCCACTGCCTTGTCGTAGGCCTCCTCGGGAGCAATCCATTTTTTCTTGAGAAGATCCATGATGGAATCCTCCAGGGTGACCATGCCGTACTTCTTCCCGGTCTGGATCACGCCCGGGATCTGGAACGTCTTCCCCTCCCGGATCAGATTCGACACGGCCGGGGTCACCATGAGGATCTCCAGGCTGGCGCAGCGGCCCTTCACGTCGATGCGCTTGAACAGGGTCTGGGCCACCACCGCCTTCAGGGTGTCGGCCAGCGTGGCGCGGATCTGGGCCTGCTGGTTCGCCGGGAAGATGTCGATGATCCGGTCCACCGTCTTGGAGGCATTCTGGGTGTGCAGGGTGCCGAATACCAGGTGGCCTGTGGAGGCCGCCTCGATGGCCAGGAAGATGGTCTCCAGGTCGCGCATCTCGCCCACCAGGATGATGTCCGGGTCCTCGCGCAGGGCCCCCCGCAGCGCGGCGGCGAAGGACCGGGTGTCGCGCCCGACCTCCCGGTGACTGATGACGCAGTTCTGGCTCTGGTGAATGAACTCCACCGGGTCCTCGATGGTGATGATGTTGTCCCGGCGCACCTTGTTGGCGTGGTCCACGATGGCGGCCAGCGTCGTGGACTTGCCACTGCCCGTGGGGCCCGTGACCAGGACCAGCCCCTTCTTCAGCAGGGCCAGCTTGCTGACGGTGGGGGACAGGCCCAGCTCCTCCACGGTCAGGATCTTGCTGGGAATCTGCCGGAAGACGGCGGCGATCCCGTTCTTCTGCATGTAGAAGTTCGCCCGGTAGCGGGCCAGGCCGGGGATCTCGTAGCCGAAGTCGATGTCCCCCGTCTCCTCGAAGATCTTGGCCTTGTCCTCGGGGCAGATCTCGAAGAGCATGGCCTTGAGTTCCTGGTGCTCCAGCACCTTGTATTTGACCCGCTCCATGTCGCCGCGGATGCGCAGGATTGGCGGATTGCCGGAGATGGTGTGCAGGTCGGAGGCGCCGGTGTCGTACATCAATTTGAAGAAGGCATCGATCTTTGCCATGGGCTGTCCCTTCCGGGTGATCGGGCCCCGCTCAGGTTTCCTGGGGCACGACGCGCGCGATGAACCGTTTGTGCAGGAAATGCAGGCCGTCCACCCCCTGGAGGGGCAGGAAGGCCGGCTGGGTGTTCAGGAAGTCCGAGAGGCGGCGCTTGCCCGTCGGCCCCTCGATGCGCACGGTCCCGCTGAGCTGTTCGCCGTTGATGAGCTGGACCCGGATCGGCTCGATGCTCACGCCCACCGGGATCTCCGGGACCTCGGGCGCTGGCTCCTCCTCCGCCGGAACGTCCACCCGGATCACCTGGATCTTGTTGAGGAAGACCAGGGGGTCCTCGCCGGGCACGGTCAGGGTGAGGAACAGGTCGGGATCGTTGAGGCGGTCCTGTAGCGTCTCGGGTCCGGCGTGGGCTTCGACGTTCAGGCGCAGGAAGATATGTCCGCGCAGCATGGCGCCGTCAATGGACCACACCGTCAGAGGCACGGGCCGGGCCGGGATGGTGAGGTCCGGCGCGACTTCCGGCTCGGGCTCCGCTGGCTCGGGCTGGGCCGGCGCCGTGGCCACCTCGGCAACTCCCTCGGTCGTTTCCCCGGCCGTCCGGTAGGCAACCAGGGCCAGAGCCGCTTCGATGGTACGCAGGAGGGTGCCCGCCTCGGCGGGCTTCCGCAGGGCCAGCTCCGCCCCGGCCTCGAAGGCCCGGACGTTCAGGTTGGTGTCGGTCAAGGCGGTCAGGATGATGACCGGGATGTCCCTCAGGTCCGGGTCGACCTTCAGGCGGCGGCAGACCTCGAACCCGTCCATTCCGGGCATGATGATATCCAGCAGGATGAGGGCGGGGCGCTCCCGCGCGGCCGTCTCCAGGGCCGTCGGTCCATCCAGGGCCGTGAGCACCGTGTAGCCGTGGAATCGCAGGGTGTCGCCGTTCATCTGGAGGACGAGCGGTTCGTCATCCACGCAGAGGATCTTGATCTCCGGCGGGCTGGGGAGGCCGAGTGCCTCGGCGGCCTCCAGGACGAGGCCGCTCTCCACGGGGAAGCCGCACACCTGGCAGCGGCGGACGGTCCGCGAATCCTCGATGAACTGGAAGGTCGGTTGGATGACCCGGCACTTCGGACAGTACTCGGACACGGGCCGGTCTTCCATGCAGCCTCCTGTGCGGCGAGGGGGAGAGGCCCGATCGGCTGGGAGTGACGCTGGCTGAGCTGCTGGAAAGAAACGCGGCGCACCTTACCAAAAGAAGGGGAGGTTGTCCAGGGGGAAAGGCCTCTGATCCGGCGTTGGGGCGAGTCTGGGGGCAGCCGGGATTCTGAGAGAAGGGGCGTGGATGCGGGAGGGATCAGCCGTCCATCCCGTGGGAGTTGAAACGAATGGCTCCGCGACCCGGATGCCGCTGGATCTCGCGGAGCCAACGGAGAGAACGCAGAAGGCAGGGGGGACCCTTCGCCGGGTCCCGCTCAATGACGATGGAGGTCTACCACGGGGGTCGGGCACACCTCGTGACGGTCACTCTGTGTGGACCAGTGGCACCATTCGTGGGCGATGATCTTCGGATCGGAGACGCTGACGATCACGCGATCCTGGAAGTCGGCGCAGCCATAGATTTTCGCGTCGTTGCTGTAGGCCACCGCGCCCCGTCGCGTGCACTCCTGGTGCACCTGGACCTGTCCGCCGATCCACAGCTCGGCGGTTCCGATGTTGTACCGATCGAAGCGCGTGGCGCAGGCCGACAGGACCAGAAGGACGAGGACGAAACCCGCCGCTTTCAATGAAACCGCGAAGAGCTTCCCACCATAACCGCCGGTCTCGCCAGGCAGGCTCTCGGCGTCCCGGCCCCGGAGGATCCGGAGAATCGTCGCGGTCACCCGGTGGACCCGGGTGGGATGCTCCGCCTCTGCCGGGGATGGGGCTGATGCAGGCCAGATGGACGCTTCAGACGCGATCGGTAGAAGCCAGAACCATGGGGCAGGTCCACCCAGCGCGGAAGCGATGCGGAGGAACGCGCGTCGTGGCATGGCGTCAGGGATGGAAGAGCAGGTTTCGGAAAACATGGCACCCTCCATTGCTGCTCGGAAGACCACCATGTTCCCGAGGGGGCCTCACGGCTCCCTTCCTTCGGCAGCTCGGCTGTCAGGCGCGTGGCCTGACCCGTGGCTTTGCGTCCCCGGCTCGCGTCGGGTTTGCCGTTGTCGGGAAGGGGTCTCTCATTTCAACCAGGGGTGTTCAGGAGCATTCAGGGAAATGGATCGTCGTCGGTGACGTATGGTCAGGCCATGGAGAGACCGGGCGTCGTTGTAGCTGCCTGCGAGTCGCCATGACAGGGCGCGGGTGCAACAGCCGTGCCGCCACTGGAATGTCATACTTGAACGACAATCGGCGGCGAGGGCGAGAAGGAGAACGGGCCGGTTTCCCCGCAGCCGTCTGGAGATGGAATACCGCTCGCCCTTCGTAACCACGCAACATTCTGGCCCCTGCCTCACAGGCCACTCTAGGTAGGCAGTTGGCACGACCGGTCTCCAGCGTTAGTCAGGAATGGTCTGAAATTGCTCCAGGATAAACCTGAGATCGCTGGTCGGAATCGGGGCATCCGATGGATGTCTGGGTGAAGCGGTTCCGGGCGGACCGGGGCCCCCAGCCCTCGGGCCAGGTACCGCAACCTGCACCCCAGCCACATGCCACCCCTGGTCATTTCCGGCCGGGCCAGGTGGGCCAGACGGGATCCACGCCGCGGGGCACCCCAAGGGCCTGTCCACCTGCTGCCATGGAGAGGAACCGCACACCGTCGGGTGGCGGTTCATCAACGAACGCCGGGCGGTGAATCTGGATCCCAACTGCGGCTGGGCGCGGGGGAAAACCGACGTGCTCTACGTGGCGGATGCGTTCGAGGTCATGCGAAAGATGAACACGCTGCTGGCTGAAAAGTCGGGTAAGTGAGGGGCGCATTCTCTTGACCCCCCACGCCCCGGGGCAGAGGACGGAGTGCGGGGGTGCGGCGCGGAATGATGGTCAGTAGATCCAGATAGAACTTTTGACTTTTAACGCAGCGTCCCCCCTTATGGGTCCGGCGGAAAGGTGGGGGAGCCGGCACTCTCGGCAAGGGGCTTTACGTCTGTCCTTGATTACTGTCAAGAACGAGCCGAGGACCAGCTTGAAATGCAGCCCACTTACGTCCAGGGGACAGGGCCGTCTCTAGTGGCCCTTACCCCCGGCGATCCGCCCACGCCGCCGGAAGCTTACTACCCATCCGTGTTATCGGTAGACGCGCCGAAAACATATTCTTGCGGCCCGCCGCCTCACCGCAATCGCCCTCGCCTTGCAGGCTGGCGCAACCGGTAGGCAGGCCCCGCCTCCTCGACGCGGAAGCCGATTTCGCGCCGCCGAGGTCTTGGAAGGAGTGGCGGATCGAGGATGTCCATCATCCGCTGAAGGATGTCGACGATGACGGACTCGTGGACGTCCAACCGCCCCTTCAGCTCTCGCTCCAGTGCCGCCAGCTTGCGGGCGAGCTCACGCGTGTCCCCCAGGGCGGCGCGCATCCGGATGAAGGCCCGGACGACGAAGACGCTCATCTGGACGGCCCGCGGACTGTTGAGGACGTTGGCCGCCATGATGGCCCCGTGCTCGGTGAAGGCGTACGGAAGGTACTTCACGTGCTGCCCTGGTCTTAAGATCACAGTTTGTGATCTTAGACGCCGCATCTCTTGTACCTCGTCCCGGGTGATCTGGAAGACGAAGTCGGCGGGGAATTTCGCTGGGTTGCGCTTGATCGCCTGATTCAGGACGCGGGTCACCACGCCGTAGATTCGCGCAAGATCGCCGGCGAGAATGACCCGCTGACCACGGATGGTCACGATCAGTTGCTCGATGGGGGCGATTCTCTCACCGGTCATAGCTGAGCCCCTCCTCGTGTATTGGGGGACAGACAAACACGTTGCCGCTACTGTGTTCCGTTCTCGCGGCTCTGCAACCGATGATCGGAGTGTGCCTCATCGACCCGGAAGCCGATTGACCGTGTCCGGAACTCTGGCCGAGGAGTGCTTGCGTGAGGCGCCTTGGAGGCATGATAGGAGCTATGCCTGGATAGTTCAAGGTACGACTTTGAAATAGCCGGACACACGAATCGGGGCAAAAACCAGGTGGCTGCCGCAGGCCGGGGGGGCCATGCGTGGTGGGCAGCGATTACGGGCTGGTTGGCCCGTCAGGTGCTTCGTTGGGGTGTGTGGAGAGAGGTCCGGTGAAAGAGTGGGGGGGGCCGGAGCCCGCTGGAGGTGTATGTACGCCTCCCCTTGATGAGTGTCAAGAACGAGCCTTGCGAGCCCCGGACCCTGTTCTCGCGCAGAGAACTTGTCTGCCCCGAACCCGCACTATTCAGGAGAGTCGATGCTTCGCTAATGAAGCGGGGTAGGCGGCACGCACGCGAATCTTTGGCTCGATCTTGGGCCAGGTGGTTCGCTGCATCACGCGGAGGTCGTAGTCCGACTGCAAGTCAAGCCAGACCTCGGGCGAAACACCGAAGTACTTACCGAGCCGGAGCGCGGTATCCGCCGTAATCGCCCGCTTGCCGCTGACGATCTCGCTGATACGGTTCGGCGGAACGTCAATATCTCGGGCCAGCCCGTTGATGCTGATGCCCAGGGGCTTCATGAATTCCTCGAGCAGGATCTCCCCTGGTGGAATGGGGTCCAGCAGCTTCTTGGTCACGGCTCGCTCCTCAATGATAGTCGGTGATCTCGACGTCATACGCGTTGCCTTGTTCCCATCGAAAGCAGATCCGCCATCGGTCGTTGATCCGAATGCTGTGCTGGCCCTGGCGATCCCCTTTGAGCGCCTCCAGGCGGTTTCCAGGTGGCGCCATCAGGTCCTGCAACGATCTTGCCCGATGGAGATAGAGCAACTTGCGTCGGGCCTGCCGCTCGATGCGGTGGAAGCGGGGAACCGGGACGTCGTGAAATAGAGACTCGGTGTCCTTGCGCTTGAAGGATTTGATCACACGCTTAGGATATTACGTGCCGCATAATATGTCAAACGGCCCGATCCACCCGAAGTTGCAGGCTGGGCGCTGCGGTGGGGAGGTCCAGGTGGTCGAGGATCTGTCAGACGACCGGCGGGCTCGTCCGCTCAACCACCGCGTGAGGCTGCGATCTGGCGCAGGCACATCCGGACCGCAATCAGCGCGGACTCGGCCTCGTCCCGTGTCACTTCGACCTTCTCGCCCGTCGGCACGCCTGGGTGGATCAGGTGCCGGAACCCCCGCAGGGCCTGGCCGAGGAGAGGGAGGCCCGTGCCGAGGACGCCCCGATCCCTGGCAGCGTTCACCAGATCCGCAAGGTCCCGCCGGCTTGCCTCCGCGGAGATCACCTGGCCCCCACGTGCGGATGCTTCGCACGCGAGGGCATTCAGGAGGACCGCTTCGAGGATCCCGCCACAAAGGATCACGCAGCTCTTCCAGCCTCGCACCTGGTAGACGTCCTGGGCCTCGCGCCAGTCCGTCGCAAGCTGACGTTGCAGGTCGGGGTCACTGATGAACCAGAACTCCCCGCGAGACTTCTCGGTGTTCCAGGAAGGCCCACCCGGGGGGAAGTGCGTGAGGACGTGCTCCCGAACATAGCCGCGCAGATCTGATTCCGGGAACAGATCATCCACGTCAGCCGGCACGCCGACGGTCCATTCCTGATCTCCGAACCCGCTGCCGCCGCCCCACCAGTGACTCAGCCGGATGAGCTGGCGTAACAGGCGCGATCGCGGTGCGGTCAGGCCCAGGGCCGCCTCCACCTCCTGACTTCTCACCCACTCCAGGCTGGGATCGGTCTTGCACCGGTCCCGAACGTACTCCAGGTATCGGACCAGGAGACCCTCTGATTCCTCTCCCTGATCGGTGAGCAGGACCCCCAGGAAGGTCAACCGATAGTGATCCTTCCCGTTGCCCGGGCTTCGCAGATGATGTTCTCCCCGAGCTGTTGGAGGATCGAGAGCGCGGTGGTCTTGCCGAAGCGCTGATGGACCAGGCGGCGAGGGACCCACTGGTTGTGGGCGAGGTAATGGTCCCAGATCGCGTTCAGGACGGCGCGCTGGTCGGCGGTGAGTCGCTCCCGGAGGACATCGAGTTCGGCCCCACTGGTTACCATCACCGGACATGGTGGGAGGAGGGTGGGGGCACAATGTCGTGGCGCCTTCCGCCCGGTTGCCTGGTTGACCTCACCTGGTCCGAGCTTCGCGCGGCCCCGTTGGATCGCGTTGTCTTGGGCTCGACTTGCGGAGACTTCTGGGGTACAAGTATGCGGGCCGTCACCATTCGGGAAGCGTCTCTCGTGCCGGACGCGATGCAAGCCGTGGAGCATGGTGAGATGACCAGGAAGGAACGAGTGCTTGGCTCTGCAATCGAGGCGATCGGCGAGACGCCGCTGGTCAAGCTGGCCAGACTCACTCGCGGTATGGAGGGCACGATCCTGGCCAAGCTGGACTACCTCAATCCCGGCTTCTCCAAGAAAGATCGGATCGCCCGCCAGATCATCGAGGATGCAGAAGGGCAGGGGCTGCTCCGGCCCGGCCAGACGGTGGTGGAGCTGACCAGCGGGAATACGGGCACCGGCCTGGCCATCGTGTGCGGGGTCAAGGGGTATCTCTTCGTCGCCGTCATGTCGCGGGGGAATTCCGCGGAACGGGCCCGCATGATGTCCGCCCTGGGGGCGGAGGTCGTGCTGGTGGACCAGATGCCGGACTCCAAACCGGGACAGGTATCCGGCGAAGATTTGAAGCGGGTAGAGGAGGAAGCCCAGCGGATTGTCGCAGAGCGTCGCGCCTTTCGCGCCGACCAGTTCCGGCTGGCGGGGAATTTTCGCGCGCACTACCTGCACACCGGCCCGGAGATCCTCCGGCAGTCCGGAGGTGCGATTGATGCCTTCTGCGACTTCGTCGGGACGGGTGGCACCTTCGCGGGGTGCGCTGCCGCCTTCAAGGAATACAACCCGGCCATCCGCTGCTACGTGGTCGAACCCGAGGGCGCGGCCGCCCTGGCGGGAGAGCCCATCACCCACCCAGGTCACCGCATCCAGGGGGGCGGCTATTCCATGCCCGAGCTGCCATTGCTCCGCCCGGAGCACATTGACGGCTATGTGACGGTGCCGGACGGGGAGGCCATTGCCTGGGCGCGGCGGCTGGCGCGAGAGGAGGGCATCTTTGCCGGCTACTCCTCGGGGGCGAACGTCGCCGCCGCGGTGCAATTGCTCCGTGGATCCTGCAAGGGCAAGACGGTCGTGGTCACCATGTGCGATTCGGGGTTGAAATATCTGAGCACGGACCTGTGGACGTGAGCCGACCGTCGAGCCACTACGTCTCGTCTGGAATCCAGCCTTAACCGACATAGAGAGTGTGCCTAACCCGGATTATCCGTGACCTCGCTTCGTGCCTCGGGGCTGCCCCCTCACCCTGTCTCTCCCGCGGTGGGGAGAGGGCATCAGGAAGTGTGCCCCTCTCCCTTGATGGGAGAGGGCGCGGGTGAGGGTGTCTGGGGGCACTCGTGAATAATCCGGGATAAAGGAGGGAGGCATGCGAGATCACGCCCGAGTCGTCATCATCGGTGGCGGCATTGCGGGGTGCAGCATCGCATATCATCTGGCGAAGATGGGCTGGACGGATATCCTCCTGGTTGACAAGGGCGAGTTGACCAGCGGCTCGACCTGGCACGCCGCCGGCTTGGTCACGCAGTTTCACACCTCGCCGACGATCACGCGCATGCGGCTGTACAGCGTCAGCCTCTACCGGCAAATCCAGGCCGAGGCGGGAGACCAGGCGGGCTGGCACCAGGTCGGCAGCCTACGCGTGGCCTCCAGCCCGGATCACTTCAAGTCCCTCCAGCGGCAGATCAGCCAGGCCAAGGCGCTGGGGATGGACGTCGAGATGATTTCCCCCGCCGAGGCGCTGCGGCTGTACCCCCACATGAGCGACAAGGACCTCTACGGCGCGCTCTACATCCCCGGCGACGGCCACCTGGATCCCTACGGCATGACCACGGATCTGGCCCGGCGGGCCAAGCAGATGGGCGCGGCCATCCAGACCGGGGTGCGGGTGACCGGCATTGACCTGTCGCCGACCGGCGCGGTCACCCGGGTCCTCACCGATCACGGGGCCATCACAACCGAGACCGTTGTCAACGCCGCCGGGATGTGGGCCCCGCAGATCGGGGCCATGGTGGGCGTGCATCTGGCAATGATCCCCCTCATGCATCAACACATGACCACCAAGCCGATCCCCGGTCACGAGCTGCCCCGGAACACTCCGGTTCTTCGCGATCCGCAAAATCTGTTCTACGCCCGCGAGGAAGTGCGCGGCTTCCTCATCGGCGGCTTCGAGCGCAATCCCAAGGCCTGGTCCACGGACGGCGTGCCCTGGGAGTTCAACCGGCAATTGCTCAACCCCGACTGGGAGCTGTTCGACGAGATCATGCAGGGGGCCATCCGGCGCATCCCGATGCTGGCCCATGCCGAGGTGCATCGGCTGATGAACGGCCCGG
>METI01000077.1:0-487 GCA_001771285.1 candidate division NC10 bacterium RIFCSPLOWO2_12_FULL_66_18 | reverse complement strand
GACAGCCGTCCGCTGCTGGGGCCCATCCCAGGCCGGCGCGGCTTCTATATGGCCGCCGGTCTGTCCCACACCGGCTTCGGCGCCGGGGGCGCCCTGGGCCAGATCCTGGCCGAGTGGATCGTGGAAGGATCACCTTCCGTGGACACCAACGAGCTGAATGCGCACCGCTTCGGAACGATGTACACCGATCGACGCTATACGGCCGAGCGGGCGAAAGAATCCTACCGGTACTACTACCTGCTCCGGTATCCCGAGGACGAGAACGAAGGGTGCCGTCCCCGGCGCGGCAGCCCCGTCGAGGAACGCCTGCATGCGCTGGGCGTCGTGTGGGGCGAGAAGAATGGCTGGGAGCGGCCCAACTTCTTCGACCCGGGGAAGCCCTGGCGGCGCGCCGGCGCGGACCAGCACGCGTGGGGCTGGGCGCGCCCACCATACTTTGCGACTGTGGGAGAGGAACACCGGGGGGTCCGGGAGCGGGCCGGCCTGT